>JBKOUM010000150.1:0-17580 GCA_046723385.1 Actinomycetota bacterium | reverse complement strand
GAGCTGGCCCGCGGTGGGGGTGGGGTAGAACGACTGGACCTGGTACGTCGAGTCCTTGTCCGGCCACTCGCCGACCGACATCGCCTGCGAGTTCACGAACCACGTGACCGAGTCTTCCGCCGACACGAGCTGGCTGGGTTGGTAGGCCACGGGAAGGGTGGTGAACGCGAGGTCGTTCTTCGCCGTGAAGGTGGCGTTGATCGCGGTGCCGCTGGTGACGGGCGTCTGACCGGGGAGCGTCTGCCCCGGTTGGATCGAGACCCCTTGCTCGGGGGTCGGGTTCCATGCGCCGGTGGAGTCGATCTGATCCAGACCCACCATCCGCCAGTAGGCGGGATGGTCCGTCTGCACCTGGAAGACCTCGACCTGCTCGCCTTGGTTGAGGATCGCACCGATCTGCACGAGCGGGCTCACGTGCACGCGGTTGTCGCTGTTGATCGAGGACAGGTCGATCACGGCCCTCGATCCGAACCCCGGCACGACGATCGGCGCGATCGCCGCGAGCACGACGACGCCGGCGCCGACCCGGCGCGCGCCGCGGCCGGCGGACGGGAGCAACCGGTTCCGCGCGCCTGGCGGGCTCCAGACCGGGCCCCAGCCGTGGATCCGGCGCAGGGAATCGGCGAAGACGACGGCGAGCGCCGCGATCAGGAACAGCACGCCGTACGCGGGCTTGATGACGTCTTCGAGGACGCTGTCGGCGAACGCGACGAGGGCGACCGGCGGGACGAGCGAGAGCAGGGGGCTCCCGGCGCGGAACGCGAGGGCGAAGCATGAGAACACCGCCGCCCACACGGCCGTGATCGCGGCGAGCAGCAACGACGGGTTGGGCGGTGCCGGCGAGATCTGGATCCGGGCCTCCTCCCCGACCTGCGTGGCGGCATGACCCACCTGGCGCATCGTTTCGAGCGTTGGAGCGCCGTACCACGTGGTCTGGGGGAAGACGAGCACCCCGATCGCCACGATCAAGAGCGCCGCGCTGACGGCCGTCGCCAGGAGCAGGCTGCGCCGCTCGAAGCTCCAGGCGACGACGGCGGAGGCGACCCCGACGGCCAAGAGCCGGTACGTGGCGGCGTGGCCGACGAACACGCGGCCGAACGCGAAGCCGACGGCGACGGCGATCAGGACGATCGCGACGAGAGCCGTCAGACGCTGGACGCGAGCAGTCGTTCCCGCGGGGTGTGCCATCGCTCACTCAATCGGGTCGAAGGGGTCAGGACGAGACAATCCCAGCCGGCGCGGACCAGGGCGAGCCGCGCCTGCGTGGCGCGCCCTTCCAGCTGCGTGCGCCGGCTGGCGGGTGCGGTCGCCGGTTCGATCGGATGGATCAGGACGGCGAGCTTGGGGCCGAACCCGGTGCCGGAACGAACGAGCGCCGGCAGCTCCTGCGGCGCGGGGGGTGCGGCGACGAAGATCAGGGACGCCTCGGTCGACGCGGACGCCCGCAGGCTGGTGAGCGCGCTCGCCAACGATCGACCCTTGCCGTGCGACACGCCGGCCAGGGCGTCCATGAAGTGCTCTTCGCTCACGGAGATCGCCGGCGCGTCGGCGGTCCCGAACCGGAGCCCGAACCCGCTGTGGGAGAGCAGGGCGCCGATACTTGCGGCGCACGACACCGCACGCTCGAAGGCCGCGCCGTGCGACGGACCGAGCGCCGACTCCCGGTTGTCCAGGAAGACCAGTCCGTTGGCCCGTTTGCTGGTCTCGTTCTGGCGGATCATCAGCTGTCCGGTTCGGGCGACCGAGGGCCAATGGATCCGGCGGAGGTCGTCTCCCTCCTGGTACCCGCGCATCGTGAAGTACTCCTCACCGGTGCGCAGGAGCTGGCGGGCGCGCGCGGCGCCCGCGTTGGGGCTCGTCGCGGCGTCGGGGGCGGCCGAGAGGTCCTCGATCTCCGGCGTGACCAGGAGCTCATCGCGGTCCTCCACGATGAGGCGGCGGCGCCGCAGTCCGAACGGATCGGTGACGTCGATCGTCAACGGACCGATCCGGTAGCGGCCGCGCATCTGCGGCAGGATGCTGTACGACACGCGCTGGGCACGGCGGCCGGGCACGCTCGCGACCACGAGACGAGCTGGCCGGCCGAGCGCCGGGGGGAGCTGGTCCTCGAGCATCAGGAACGAGCTCGACGCCGTCGACCGATTCTCCACGTCCAGCTGCACGGTGAGCCGGGTGCCGGGAACGACGCGGACCTCGGAGAGCCGCCGGCGCACCGTGACGCGACGCTCGGTCCAACGGAGGAACAGCCCCGCCACGACGGGGAGCAGCGCGAAGCCGATCCCGACCACCTCGAGCCCGCCCGAGCCGATCAGCCGGGCGGCCAGCCACATCGCGATGCCTGCCACGCAGACGGTCGCCCCGCGCGGCGTGAACATCTAGGAGCGCTCCGCGACCGGCACGTCCACCTGCCCGAGGACCTCACGGACGACCACCGCCGCCGAGCGGCCGGTCATGGCCGCGTCCGCCGTCACGATGATCCGGTGGGCGAGCGCTTGGACCCCGAGCACCTTGACGTCGTCGGGGATCACGTAATCGCGCTCGTCGGCCGCGGCGTAGGCGCGCGCGGCGCGCAGGAGCATGATCGACGCGCGCGGGCTCCCCCCGAGGTAGACGTCGGGGTGGGAGCGCGTCGCGTCCACGATGCGGACGATGTAGTCGCGCATCGCGGGCGCGACGTGCACCCGCTGCGCGAGCTCGATCATCTCCGCGATCCCGTGCGCGTCGGTGACGCTGTCGATGTCCTGGAGAGGCAGGCCGGCGCTGTGGGTCTCGAGGATCTCCGCCTCGACCTCGACGCTCGGGTAGCCGATCGACAGGCGCAACATGAACCGGTCGAGCTGGGCCTCCGGGAGGGGATAGGTCCCCTCGTGCTCCACCGGGTTCTGCGTGGCGATGACCATGAAGGGTGTGCCCAACGCGCGCGTCTCGGCGTCGATCGTGACCTGTCGCTCCTCCATGCACTCGAGGAGCGCGGACTGCGTCTTGGGGGAGGCGCGGTTGATCTCGTCCCCCAGGACGATGTTGGCGAACACGGCCCCCGGCCTGAATTCGAAGTCCCCTCGCTCCTGGTTGAACACGTTCACACCCGTGATGTCCGTCGGCAGCATGTCCGGGGTGAACTGGATGCGCCGGAACGAACAGTCGATCGACCGTGCGATCGCCTTGGCGAGCAGCGTCTTGCCGACCCCGGGCACGTCCTCGATCAGGAGGTGCCCCTCGGCCACGAGCGCCACCAGGGCCAGTCGGATCTCGTCGTTCTTCCCCCGGACGACCCGCTCGACGTTCTCCTCGATCTGTCGGAAGCGGGCGGCGAAGCTCTCCCACTCCTTGGTGTGCTCGCGAAGCTCCAACCCCACACCTCCGCTCGGCAGGTCACCAATGGTACGGCGCGGCACCGTTTCGGTTCCATAGACCGCCTGAACGAACCTGCCGCTCCATCGAGAGACGGCCGGACGAGCCCTCGAGGGCGGTCGCATCGTGAGTCCGGGAGGCGGTGCGGACGCGGACCGGGGGTGCCGGCCGGCGGGATCGAGGGGCGGGGCGGTCGCTGGACGCCCCGCGCGGCCCCTGTTCGCAACTCCAGGCATCGCGGCCGCCCCGGCCCCTCGCGGAGCAGATTACATCCTTGTGATTCGCGCTGCGAACGCGCTGGGCGAAGCGTGTGCAGCGCGTACACTCACCGCCATGGGACGCGCGTTGGTTCTCAACGCGACCGAGTTGCCCCTCGCGGTGGTTCCCGCGAGGCGGGCCGTCGTGCTCGTCCTCAAGGAGAAGGCGGAGGTCGTCCAGTCCAACGGCGCGATCTTCCATAGCGAGTGGATCGCGATGGAAGCGCCGTCGGTCGTTCGTCTCCGCCACTTCGTCCACGTGCCGTTCCGCGCCCACGCCCCGCTCACGCGGAGAGCGGTCTTCGCGCGCGACGCGTGGCGATGCCAGTACTGCGGGTCGCCGGCCGAGAACCTCGATCACGTGTTGCCCCGCTCTCGCGGCGGTCTCCACGTGTGGGAGAACGTCGTCGCGGCGTGCCGGCGGTGCAACGCCAAGAAGATGGACAGGACGCCGCAGGAGGCCGGTTTCCATCTGCATCGTCAACCCTTCGCGCCCTCCGACGGCTTCCGCCTCACGCTCGGCCAGCTCGAGCCCGGGTGGGAGCCTTACCTGATCTAGCGTCCGTGCGGCACCGGTCCGGCGCGCCCTTCCATCGTTCCGTTCCCTCGATTCCCTCGATGCGTTAGGCCCTGTGAACGCTTAGTCGTCGCGTGTTCCGGTGCGCTCGAACAACAGTTCGGGCGCAACCCTTCTTGACGTGGGTGGAGTGTAGGTGGCATAAACGTGGGCCCACGTGGAGGAAAGGGGAGAACGCGTGGCCGAACTGCTCGGCACGCATAGCTACCAGCTCGACCCCAAGGGGCGTGTCTCGCTGCCGGCGAGGTTCCGTGAGACGTTCGCCGACGGCGCCTGGCTGACGATCGGCCAGGACGGCTGCCTCTTCGTCTTCCCCAGGGCCGAGTGGGAGCGGCGATCCGACGAGGTTGCGGCGTTCCCCCTTTCCGACACGGCCGCACGCGCCTACAGCCGGCTGTTCTTCGGATCGTCCGACGAGGCGCGCGTCGACGGCCAGGGGAGGCTGACGGTCCCGCAGCGGTTGCGGGACCGGGTGGGGATCCGCAAGGACGTGGTGGTGCTCGGCGTCCGGGACCGGATGGAGATCTGGGATCGGGCGGCGTTCGATCGATACGAAGTGGCGCACGCCGGCGCGTATCAGGCGGGAGCCCTCGAGCCGGGCCAGCGAGCCGGTTCGCCGGGCACGTGAGCAAAGGCGGACGCACGGCCACGGACGGCCGGTGAACGGCCGTTGAACGGCCGAGGGAAGGCTTAGGAAGGTCCAAGGAAGGCCCAAGGAAGGCCAAGGAAGGAAGGGACGGAACGATGGACGACCCACGAACGCTGCGCGGCGAGGTGCGTCAGAGCCTCTCGCTGATCGCGATGACGGCGCTGACGCTCCTCGCGTCGATCGCCTTCGGCCTGCTCGTCGGACGCCTCGGGTGACGCCGGAGCACGGGCACGAGCCGGTCATGGTCGCGGAGGTGGTCGACCTGTTTCGCGGCGGTGCCGTGGTGGTCGACATGACCGTCGGGGCGGGGGGCCACGCCGCTGCCCTCCTGGAAGCGGGCGTGGACCGCGTCGTCGGGGTCGATCGCGACCTCGAGGCGCTCGCCGTCGCCGGCGAGCGCCTGGCGCCGTTCGGGTCGCGCGTTCGCCTGATCGGCTCGCGGTTCTCCGAGATCGATGAGCAGGCCCTCGGCGGCCCCGCCGACGGCGTGCTCTTCGATCTCGGCGTGTCCTCGATGCAGCTCGACCGGGCGGACCGCGGGTTCGGCTATCGCGCCAACGGGCCGCTGGACATGCGGATGGGGGAGGGGGAGTCGCCCGCTCGTCCGAGCGCCGCCGACCTCGTGAACGGGCTCCCCGAGAGGGAGCTCGCCGACCTGATCTTCCGGTTCGGCGACGAGCCGCGGTCCCGGCGGATCGCCGCCGCGATCGTCCGGCGCCGGCCCGTGTCGACCACCGACCAGCTCGCCGGCATCGTCGTGAGCGCCGTGGGGAAACGGCCGGGGGGCCCCCACCCCGCCCGCCGCACCTTCCAGGCGCTCCGCATCGCGGTCAACCGGGAACTCGAGGAGCTCACCGCGGCCCTGCCTCCCGCGGCCGGGCTCCTCGGGCCCGGTGGCCGCATGGTCGTGATCTCGTACCACTCGCTGGAGGACGGGATCGTCAAGCGAACCTTCCGCGCCGACGACCGACTCCTCGTGCTGACCAAGAAGCCGCTGGTCCCGAGCGCCGAGGAACGCGCCCGGAACCCCCGGTCGCGGAGCGCGAAGCTCCGAGCCGCCGAACGCGAACGGACGGCGGCGTGAGCGCTCCGGCTCGATCGCTCGCGCCTGCGACCCGGCCCCGACCCGGGCCACGAGCGCCCGCGGCGCGCCCGCCGATCTCTTCCTCCCCATACCCTCGCGTGCGGGCGCGCCGCGGGACCCCGGCCTTCTGGGTGCTCACCGCCCTGATCATCACCGGGCTCGTGGTGGGGATCGTCTCGCTCTCGGCGCTGGCGGTCCAGGGGAGCTTCCGTTCCGACGACCTCTCCGAGCGCCTCGGCGCTCTCGTGCAGCAGCAGCGGGTCCTCCGCGAACAGGTCGCCGCGGCGTCCGCGCCCTCGAGGGTGATGCGATGGGCCCGCAGCGAGGGCATGGTGATGCCCGACCGTGTCGTGATCCTTCGGATCCCTTCGGCCGGCGCGGGTTCGCACGGGTGACGCGTCCGCCCGTCCAACGGCTGATCGCGGCGCTCGTGGCGGCGATGCTCGCGATGGTCGGCATCGTCGTGCGTCTGGCCTTCCTGCAGGTTCGCGAGTCGGGAACCTACGCGGAGCTCGGGTCGACCCAGCGCGACCACACCGAGCCGCTCCCCGCCGTTCGCGGAGAGATCCTGGATCGGGACGGGGTTCCGATGGCCCTCACGCTCGAAGCCCGCGATATCTACGCGAACCCGTCCCTGGTCACGGCCCCACGCTCCGAGGCGGCGCAGATCGCTGCGGTCCTGGGGGAGCCCAAGCGGCCGATCCTCGCCGCGCTGACGTCGTCAGGGACGTTCGCCTACGTGGACCGGCAGGTCGATGCCGACGTCGCCGCGCAGCTCGCCGACCTGCACTTGGCAGGGATCGGGTTCCTCCCGATCGCCAAGCGCTACTACCCAGCGGGTCCGGTCGCGTCGCAGGTGCTCGGGTTCGTGAACGTGGACGGCCTGGGGATCACCGGTCTTGAGCGCCAGTACGACACCGAGCTCTCCGGCACGCCGGGCGAGCGGACGATCGAGATGTCGGCGCAGGGGCAGGAGATCGCCGGGGGGAAGCAGGTCGTGCGCGAACCGCAGCCCGGCAGCAGCCTGGTGCTGACGATCGACCGCGACCTGGAGTTCCAGGCGCAGCAGTACCTCCGGAGCGCGGTCAGGGAGAACGGGGCGAAGGGCGGGACGGTCGTCGTGATGGATCCGCGCTCGGGCGACATCTACGCCATGGCGACGTACCCGTGGTTCGACCCGAACGCGTTCGCGAGCTCCGACCCGACCCGCTTCGTCAACCGGGCGGTCACGGACACCTGGGAGCCGGGTTCCGTGAACAAGACGATCACGGCCGCCGCTGCGCTCGAGTCCGGGTCGGTGACACCGACGGAGACGTTCCGGGTCCCCGGCACCCGCGACGTCGAGGGGTACACGATCCACGACGCCGAACCGCACGGGGTCGAGGAGATGACGCTCGGCGACATCATCGCTCACTCGAGCAACGTCGGGGCCTCGCTCGTTGCGGATCGGGTCGGGAACGAAGGGATGCAGCAGGCCTTCACACGTTTCGGCTTCGGCTCGCCGACCGGCGTGGGGTTCCCCGGAGAGGCGGCAGGGCTGATGCCAGCGCCGGACCAGTGGACCGACCTGACGCGCGCGACCGTCTCGTTCGGCGCCGGGGTCGCGGTGACCCCGCTGCAGATGGCGAGCGTCTATGCGACGATCGCGAACGGCGGCGTGTGGGTCCAGCCGCGACTCGTGGCCGCGACGATCGATGCGGCCGGTATTCGGCAGGACGCCCCGCCGCCCGCCACGCACCGAGTGGTGCGGCGTCCGACCGCGGAGATGTTGACCCGGATGCTCGCCTACGTGGTCCAGGACGGAACCGGCGATCAAGCGCAGATCACCGGCTACCAGGTCGCCGGGAAGACCGGGACCGCGAAGAAGCTCGACGCATCCGGCCGCTACGTGCACCGCTACGTCGCTTCCTTCATCGGGTTCCTGCCGGCGGCCCGGCCGCGCGTCGTCGTGGCGGTGATCATCGACGAGCCCAAGACCGTGTACGGGGGTGTCGCCGCGGCGCCCCTGTTCCAGCAGGTCGCCCGGTACGCGATCCAGCGCCTCGGGATCGAGCCCGCGCCACCGGTGGCGCTCCCGCCGCACGCGCAGCCGATCTGATGGCCCGTCGCCGCCCGGCGCGGGCCGACGTGTAGGCTCGCCGTCGGTGGACGCCCCCTTCCCCACCGTCACGCTCTCGGACGCGGCGGCCGCGGCACGGGCTGAGGTGCGCGACGACGACGGGCGGCCGCTCGCCGACGCGAGCTACGACTCCCGATCGGTCATCCCGGGTTCGCTCTTCTTCTGCATCCCAGGGGTCCACGACGACGGGCACGACCATGCCGCCGAGGCGGTCGTCGCCGGCGCAAGGGCCTTGGTCGTCGAGCGATGGCTGCCGCTCCGCGTGCCCCAGGCTCGCGTCGGCTCGGTCCGCGAGGCGATCGGACCGATGTCCGCGGTGGTGTTCGGCCGGCCCGCCGACGACCTCACCACGATCGGCGTCACCGGGACGAACGGGAAGACCACGTGCACGTACCTGCTGGAGGCGATCCTGCGCACGGCCGGCCGGATGACGGGCGTGATCGGAACGACGGGCGCGCGGATCGCGGGGACCCCCGTCCCGATCGAGCGAACGACCCCCGAGGCACCCGATCTCCATCGGCTCCTGGTTCGGATGCGCGACCGGGGCGTGGCCGCGGTCGCGATCGAGGTGTCGTCGCACGCGCTCGCGCAGCATCGGGTCGACGGCCTGACGTTCGACGCGGCCGTCTTCACGAACCTGTCGCAGGACCACCTGGACTTCCACGGGACGATGGAGGCGTACTTCGAGTCGAAGGCGCGTCTGTTCGTTCCCGAGCACGCGGCCGCGGGCGTCGTGGACATCGACGACCCGTGGGGCCGCCGGATCGTCGACGCATCCACGATCCCCGTCGTGACCTACGGGGTGGGGCCGTACGCGGACCTGCGCGCCGTCGACGTCGAGGTCGGGCCGGACGGCTCATCCTTCCGCGTCGACGACGTCCCGGTCCGCACCGAGCTTCGCGGTGCCTTCAACGTCGAGAACTGCCTCGCGGCGCTCTGCGCCGCCCGGTTGATCGGTGTGGACCTGACGACGGCGGCCGCGGCGCTCGGATCGCTCGAGGGAGTGCCCGGCCGGATGGAGCCGATCGATGCGGGGCAAGGGTTCGCGGTGGTGGTGGATTACGCGCACACGCCGGATAGCATCCGGTCCGTGCTCCGGGGTGCGCGCTCACTGGCCGCCGGGCGCGTCATCGTCGTGTTCGGCTGCGGCGGCGAGCGCGACCGAGCGAAACGTCCTTCGATGGGGACCGCCGCCACGTCCACCGCCGATCTGGCGGTCATCACGAGCGACAACCCCCGGTCCGAGGACCCGCTCGCGATCATCGAGGAGATCGTCCCGGGCGCGGCCGCGGGCGGCGGCGCCTACGTCGTCGAGCCCGACCGTCGTGCGGCGATCCGTCTGGCCCTCCGCGAGGCGCGGCCGGGGGACATCGTCGTCGTCGCCGGGAAGGGCCACGAGACGACCCAGGAGATCGGCGGTTCGGCGATCCCGTTCGACGATCGCGACGTGGTCCGCGAAGAGCTCGCTGCGCTCGGGGATCCGACGTGAGGACCAGGTCGCTCACGGGGATCGCGGCGACGGTAGGCGGCGTCGTGGTCGGCGACGACGTTCGGATCGGATCCGTCGTGACGGATTCACGGCTCGCCGTGCCCGGCTCGCTCTTCATCGCGATCGAAGGGGAACGCACGGACGGTCACCGGTTCGTCGGAGACGCACGGGACCGTGGCGCCGCGGCCGCCGTCGTCCAAGCGTCACGGTCCCACGTGCTCCCGCGGATCGAGGTGGCGTCGACCGCGGCGGCGCTGCTCGCGCTCGCGGCCGACGAGCGTCGGTCGTTCCCGGGACCCGTCGTGGCGATCACGGGTGCGAACGGCAAGACCTCGACGAAGGACCTGACGGCCGAGGTGCTGTCGGAACGCTTCGAGGTGCATGCGAGCCCGGGGTCGTTCAACAACGAGGTCGGGCTGCCCATGACGCTGCTGGGCGCCGCCGCGGATGCCGACGTGATCGTCGCCGAGCTCGGTGCGCGTCGCGAAGGCGACGTCGCGATGTTGATGGAGGTCGCCGACCCGTCGGTCGTGGTCGTCACGAACGTCGGCGTGGCGCACATCGGCGTCTTCGGATCGTGGGACGCGATCGTTCGCGCGTCGGCGGAGCCCCTCGATGCGCTCGGCCCGGACGGGGTCGCGGTGCTGAACGCGGACGACCCCGTCGTCGCCGGTTCCGTCCCACGCACCGGCGCTCGGATCGTGACGTTCGGACGGAGCGCGGGCGCGGTGGTGCGGGCGGAGGACGTGGAGCTCGGACGGGACGGACGCGCGAGCTTCGTGCTCCGGGCGGGCGGCGGCCGCGAGCGCGTGACGCTGGGGGTCCCCGGCGAGCACATGGTCGCGAACGCGCTCGCGGCCGCCACCGTCGGTCTCGAGCTCGGTGTCCCGATCGAGGCAAGCGCCGCGGCCCTCGGACGTGCTCGGATCTCGCACTGGCGGATGGAGACGTTCGAGGGTCGTGGTGGGATCCGCGTGCTCAACGACGCGTACAACGCGAACCCGGAGTCCGTGGCGGCGGCGCTCAAGGCCGCGAAGGTCATGGCGGGCGAGGGCAGGGTCGTCGCCGTGTTGGGCAGGATGGCTGAGCTGGGCGAGATCGCCGAGGCCGAGCACGAACGGATCGGAGAGCTGGCGGCCCGCCTCAGGATCGACCGTTTGATCACGGTCGGGACGGAAGCGAAGACGATCGCCGTGGCCGGGGTCCGCGAGGGCGTCGAGCCCGACGCCGTCGCGAGTTACGACGACCCGGAGGGCGCCCTCGCGGACGTGCGTGCGCACGTCCGCGAGGGCGACCTCGTCCTCGTCAAGGGGTCGCGGGTCGTGGGGCTCGAGACGCTCGCGGAGGCGCTGCGGTGATCTCGATCCTCGTCGCCGCGGGGGTCGGGCTGGCCGTCACCTTGTTGGGCACCCCGGTCGCGATCCGGGCGTTCCGCATCTGGGGGTGGGGGCAGCGGATCCGCGAGGACGGCCCACACACGCACATGGAGAAGGTCGGGACGCCCACGATGGGCGGCCTCGTGATCCTCGCGGGGCTGATCCTCGGCTACCTGGCGTCGCGGCTGACGGCCCAGCGGTTCACGGTGACCGGGCTCGCCCTCCTGTTCGCCGCGGTCGGGTTCGGCTGCGTTGGGTTCCTGGACGACTACATGAAGGTCCGGCGCCGGCGGTCCTTGGGTCTCACGAAGCTGCAGAAGTTCGGCGGCACCGCGATCGTGTCGATCGCGTTCGTGATGCTCGTCACCCACGTCGGCGATCCCGGGATCTCGACGCACCTGTCCTTCGTGCGGCCGTCGTCGATCGCGCTCGGGTTCCTGTTCTACGTGTGGGCGTTCCTGGTCCTGACCGGTTCGTCGAACGCGGTCAACCTGACGGACGGCCTGGACGGCCTCGCGGCCGGAACGTCGATCATGGTGTGCAGCGCCTACATCTTCATCGCGTTCTGGCAGTTCCGCCATACGTGCGCGCTCCTCCAAGGGGCATCCGGCTGCTACACGGTCAGCGGCGTCGACGTCCAGGACGCCGCGATCGTGGCGGCGGCGATGATGGGCGCGGCGACCGGGTTCCTGTGGTGGAACGCGGCGCCGGCGCGGATCTTCATGGGCGACACGGGCTCGCTCGCGCTCGGGGGCTTGTTCGGGGCGCTCGCCCTGGTCACGAACACGGCGCTGCTGCTCGTGATCGTGGGCGGGCTCTTCGTCGTCGAGACGCTCTCGGTGATCATGCAGGTGATCTCGTTCCGCGGGTTCGGCCGGCGGATCTTCCGGATGTCGCCGATCCACCATCACTTCGAGCTGCTCGGCTGGCCCGAGTTCACCGTGATCGTGCGGTTCTGGATCGTCGGGGGCCTCTGCTCCGCCGTCGGGATCGGTCTGTTCTACGCCGACTTCATCGCGCGAGGGGGTCTGGGGTGACCGGACGCTTCGACGGCGATCGCGCCGTGGTGATCGGCGCGGGGGTCGCGGGACTCGGCGCCGCCCGCGCGCTCGCGCTCGAGGGGGCCGGCGTCCTCGTGACCGAGGTGCGCGATCGGGCCTCGCTCGGGGATCTGGAGGCCGTGGAGGCGCTCGGCGTCGAGGTGCGAACGGGAGGGCACGATCCCTCGGACCTGGACGGGGCCACCCTCGTCGTCACGAGCCCGGGGGTCCCGCCCTCTGCCGAGGTCCTGCGCTGGGCGAGCGACCGGGATGTCCCGGTCTGGGGCGAGCTCGAGCTGGGCGCGCGACTCGCGAGCGTGCCGTACCTGGCCGTGACGGGTACGAACGGCAAGACCACGACCACGGGCATGCTCGCGGCGTGCCTGCGGGCAGGCGCCCTCGACGCCGTCGCCTGCGGCAACATCGGACGGCCGTTCCCCACCGCGGCCCTCGAGTCGCACGACGTGCTCGTGGTCGAGGCGTCCTCGTTCCAGCTCGCGCAGCAGGTGTCCTTGCACCCTCGCGTCTCGGTCCTGTTGAACCTCGCGCCCGATCACCTTGACTGGCACGGATCGTTCGCCGCGTACGTGGACGCCAAGCGTCGGGTGTACCGGAACCAGACCGACGACGACGTCCACGTGGGGAACCGCGACGACGACCGATCCTCGGCGGTGTCGGCCGACGCTCCCTGCGCCGTCACGTGGTTCCGGGACGGGCCACCGGAACCGGACGAGGTGGGCTATCGGAGCGGTCACTTGATCGCTCGCGTGCGCGCGGAGGCGGATCTGGGTCCGATCGACGGCGAGCGCGCCGGGTACCGCGCCGATGCGGCGGCCGCGGCGGCGGCCGCGCTCGCCTACGGCGTCGACGCGGACGCGGTCCGGTCGGGCCTCGCCGCGTTCCGACCGGACCCGCACCGGGGGGAGGTCGTCGCGACCGCCGGAGGCGTCCGATTCCTCGACAACTCGAAGGCCACGAACGTGCACGCGGCGCTCGCGGCGATCGACGGGGTCGGGGGCCGGCTCGTGCTGATCGCCGGGGGCCGAGGGAAGGGACAGGACCTCGCGTCGCTCGCGACGCGGGCGGCGCGACTCGCCGGAGTGGTCGCGATCGGCGAGAGCGCCGACGAACTCGAGCGCGCGCTCGGCCCCCTCGTCGAGGTCCGGCGCGCGACGACGATCGAGGACGCGACGTTCGCGGCGTTCGCGATGGCTCCTCGCCCGGGCTCGGTGCTCCTGGCCCCCGCGTGTGCCAGCTGGGACCAGTTCCGCGACTACCGCGAGCGCGGCGAACGGTTCGCCGGCGCCGCTCGCGCGATCGCCGAGGGGGCGTCCGTCGATGGCTGACCGGCGGAGCACCACCACCCGCGCCGCTCGCACGAGCGGCGCCCGGCCGTCCCTCCGCCTCGTCCCGTCCGATCGTCCGCCCTCCGGGAAGGAAGCGGTCCGCGTCGCCCGGGTCGACCTCGCGCTGTTGTTCTCGGCGGCGGGGTTCCTCACGGCGATGGGCCTCGTGATGGTCCTGTCCGCGGGGTCGGTCTCCGCGGCGCAGGGGTACGGAGGGAACAGCTTCTGGTACTTCGAACGCCAGGTCCTCTACGCGGTTGTGGGCATCGCCGTCGCGATGCTGCTCGCCCGGATGGCGCCGGGCCGCTGGCGGGTGATCGGCTTGCCGCTCCTCGTGATCGCCGCGGCGCTGATGGCGATCGCGGCCCACCCGTCGTCGGGGACGGCGCTCTACGGCGCGTCTCGGTGGATCGATCTGGGGCCGCTCACGATCCAGCCCTCCGAGATCGCGAAGCTCGGGCTCGTCGCGACCACGGCCACGATCCTCACCAAGAAATGGGGGAAGCTGCACGAGCTCGGCCACTTGCTGATCCCGCTCGGTCCGATCGTGGTCGTCGTGGCGACGCTCGGGCTGCTCCAGCGGGATCTGGGAACCACGATGATCCTCTGCACGACCGTGTTCGTGATGCTTTTCCTCGCGGGCATCCGTCTGCGATACCTGTTCGCCGGCGGCGCGCTCGGCGCGCTCTGCGTGCTCTACCTGATCTTCGGCGAGGCGTACCGCAGGACGCGGTTCTTCGAATCGTGGCTCGATCCCTGGGCGGACCCGAAGAGCTCCGGCTATCAGTTGATCCAGGGCCTGATCGCGATCGGCTCCGGGGGATGGTTCGGGACGGGCCTGGGCACGAGCCGCGCCAAGTGGGACTTCCTGCCGAACGCGCACTCGGACTTCATCTTCGCGGTGATCGGCGAAGAGCTCGGGCTCATCGGGGCGCTCGTCGTCCTCGCGGCGTTCGCGGTGCTGGTGGTCGCGGGGATCAGGATCGCGATCCACGCGCGCGAGACGTTCGACCGGCTGCTCGCGGCCGGGGTGATCGCGTGGATCGGCGTGCAGGCGATCGTGAACCTGGGCGCGGTGACCGGGCTGCTCCCGATCACCGGCGTGCCGCTCCCGCTCGTGTCCTTCGGGGGGTCGGCGCTCGTCGTCACGCTCGCGGGGGTCGGTGTGCTCGCGAGCGTCGCGCGCGCGAACGGCCGCGGGGGGACGAAGCGTCCGGACGGTGCGGGAGCGCGACGCGCGGTCGCGCGATCGGGGAAGGCCGCTCGGTGAACGTCGTGATCGCGGGGGGCGGGACCGCCGGTCACGTCTTCCCCGCCCTCGCGGTCGCCGACGCGTTGCGCGAGCGACACGCGGCGACCGTCTCGTTCCTCGGATCCGCGGGAGGTCCCGAGGCTCGACTCGTCCCGGACGCCGGCTATCCCTTCACACCCATCCGCGTCGTCTCGGCGCAGCGGCGCATCTCCCTGCGCTCGATCCGGGCTGTCCGCATGACGTTCACGTCCGCACGGGCCTGTCGGCCGATCGTCGAGGGCGCCGACGCCGTGCTCGGCGCCGGCGGGTACGCGAGCGCGCCCGCCGCCCTCGCGGCGCGGCGGGCGCATCGTCCCCTCGTCCTGCTGAGCCCCGACAGCGTGCCGGGCGCCGTCACCCGGATCGCGGCGCGGTGGGCGACGGCGGTCGCGACCACCTTCGAGGCGACGCGCGCGCGGCTCCCGGCGCGGGTGCGCGTGGAACGGACAGGGAACCCGATCCGCGGCGCGATCGCATCGGTCGATCGGCGGCGTGCGGCCCTCGCGGCCGAAGCCTTCGCGGCGTTCGGGCTCGACGAGGATCGACGCACGCTCCTGGTGCTCGGGGGCAGCCAGGGCGCGCTCCGGCTGAACCAGCTGACGCGAGGCGTCGCCGCGATCCTCGTCGATCGCGACGACGTCCAGATCCTCCTGTCCGCGGGGCCCGCGCACGAGGCGGCGTTCCGAGACCTGGCTCGGGACGAGCCCCTGCGCGTGCGGGTCGTGGGGTCGGTCGACCGGATCGAGCTCGCCCTGGCGATCGGAGATCTGGCCGTCGCCCGGGCGGGCGCCGGCCAGATCGCCGAGCTCACCGCCTGCGGCGTGCCCGCGATCCTCGTTCCGTACCCGCATGCCACGGAGCGTCATCAGCACGCGAACGCTCGCGAGGTCCAGCGCGCGGGCGCGGCCGACGTCCTCGACGAGGACGGGCTCACGGCGGAGGCCCTCGCTGGGCGCATCATGGGGCTGATGGACGATGACGTTCGGCGACGAGGGATGTCCGACGCCGCGCGCGCCTGGGCCACGCCCGACGCCGCCGCCCGCGTCGCCGATCTGATCGCCGACGTCGCGCGCGGGCGAGAACGATGACCGGCGACGCCGCCTGGTCGCATTGGGCCCCGCCCGCTGGGTCGATCCCCACCCTGTCGACGCCGTCGTTGGACGGCGTGCGGGCGATCCGTCTGGTCGGGATCGGGGGCGCCGGGATGCGGAACCTGGCCCGGCTGTTCGTCGATCGGGAGGTGGAGGTCTCCGGGTCGGACCTGAAGGACTCGGCGTCGTTGCGGGACCTCCGTGCCCTCGGCGTCCGCGTCGACATCGGGCACGACGCATCGCTGCTCGGCCGCCCGGACGCCGTCGTCGTCTCGAGCGCGATCCGGGACGACAACCCCGAGGTCGCCGCGGCGCTCGCGCACGGGATCCCCGTCTGGAGGCGGCAGCAGGCGCTCGCGGCGCTCGCGGTCGGCCGCCGCGTGATCGCGGTCTCCGGCGCGCACGGGAAGACCACCACGACGTCGATGATCGCGGCGATCCTCGAACGAGCGGGCCTCGACCCGAGCTACCTGATCGGGGGAGACCTGAACGAGACCGGGAGCGGTGCTCGGTCCGGGAACGGCGACGCGTTCGTCTTCGAGGCCGACGAGAGCGACGGGTCCTTCCTGCTCGTGCCCCCCTGGGTCGGGGTGATCACGAACATCGATCTCGACCACCTCGACTTCTTCGCCGGCGGTCTCGACGAGATCGAGCGCGCGTTCGCGGAGTTCGCCGCGCGTTCGGATCGGGTCGTCGCCTTCGGCGACGACCCGATCGTCCGCCGCGCGATCGAGCGGGCGGGAGCGCATGCGGTCACGTACGGCTTCACCCCGGGCTGCGATGTCGTCGTCCGCGTCGACGCCTTGGGCGCCGACGGGGCGCGAGGCGCCGCCCGCGTGGACGGGGTCGACGTGCCGCTCGCGCTCAAGGTGGACGGCGCCCACAATCTGCTGAACGCGGCCGCCGCGCTCGCGACGGCGGGACTCGCGGGCGCCCCGGCCGAGGTCGCGGTGGAGGCGCTCGCTGCGTTCGAAGGGGTGCACCGGCGATTCGAGCACCGAGGCGACGCGGGTGGCGCAGCGTTCTTCGATGACTACGGGCAAACCCCGACCGAGATGGAGGTGACGGTCGCGTCCGCGCGACGTCGTCGGCCCCGACGGCTCATCGCGCTCGTGCAGCCGCACCGGTACTGGAGGGTGCGCGCCCTGTGGCGGGAGCTGGGGGCCAGCGTCACCGGAGCCGACGTGGTGGTGGTGACTGACGTCTACGGCGCGGCGCAGGACCCGATCCCAGGGGTCACCGGCAAGCTCGTCGTCGACGGGGTGCAGCTCGCGGCGCCGGGCCTCCGGACGATCTATCTGCCTCACCGCGCGGACGTCGTCTCGTTCCTCGGTCGCGAGGTCCGAGACGGCGACCTCCTGGTGACGATGGGGTGTGGGGACGTGTGGATGCTCGGGGACGCCGTCCGAGCGCGGGTCGCTGAGCGGGAAGCGAGCGTCCGAACATGAGCTCCGCGCTCGAGGTGGCGCACCGGATCCTCCGCGAAGGGTTCGGGGAACGCGTTCGGACGGAGGTGCCGCTCGCGCCGCTCACGACGTTCCGGATCGGCGGACCGGCCGCCCTCTACGTGGAGCCTGAGAACGACGAGGACCTGTCGGTCGCCCACCGCGCCGTGCGGGACAGCGGCCTGCCGTTCGTCATCGTCGGCAAGGGCTCGAACCTCCTCGTCGCCGACCGCGGGTTCGCCGGCATCGTCCTCCGCCTCGGCAAGGGCTACCGGTGGGCGGCCCGCGATCGCGACCGGTTGCGCGCAGGGGCGGCGATGCCGCTCCCGGCGCTCGCGGGCGTGGCGCTGCGGCACGGGTTGGGGGGGCTGGAGTTCGGCGTCGCGATCCCCGCGACGCTCGGAGGCGCCGTCAAGATGAACGCCGGTGCGCACGACGCCGACGTCGCGGGGGTGGTCCACCGGG
>JBKOUM010000152.1:0-12930 GCA_046723385.1 Actinomycetota bacterium | reverse complement strand
GACCTGATCGCTCCAGTGAGGGGACGCGGGGTTGCCGCTCACCCCGGTCGGGACGACGCCGACGCTCCGCTCCAGGTCGCCCAGGTTCCACACGACGCGCCACGAGGGGATCACGGCCGGACGGAACCCGAGCGTGCCGTCGAAGCCGCCCTGGGCGACCGTCTGCTCGTCCCCGCCGAACGCGACGTCGGCGGCCGTGAAGACCGGATCCAGCCCGGGGATCGATGCGAGCGGATGCGCGATCACCAACCGATGCAGCTCCCCCCAGGTCGCGTCGCCGGCGTCCTCGATCGCTCGATCCAGCGCGTCGAGGATCGTGCCCTCGTCGAGCCACCCCTCCGGTTCGCGGAGCAAGACCGGCAGCACCGAGCACTGGAACGTCTCGCGCCAGCCGTGGTACGCGGCGAACAGCTCGGGTCCGAGCTTCGGCTCGAGTGCGCCGCGGGCGATCGCGGCGCACCAGGCGTTGAACACCGCTGCCGCCGGTTCCTCGGCTGCCATGTCGCCGTCCCAGTCGGCGAGGAGCTTCAGGGCATCCGCGTGCGCGTCCGACCGGGGCGCCACGGAGAGCAGGAGCGGCACCAGGTCGCGGGCAGGCGTGGACCGCGTGTCCGTCTGGATCGCGCGCATCGATCCGACGTCGTGATCGTCCCTCGCCTCCAACAGCTCGTCGATCCGGCGCTTGCGGTACGGCTCGTGGAAGTCCTTCGAGATCAGATACCGGTACCCGTCCGGCTGGACGTCGTGGTTCGCGGTCGCGACGTACCCGCGATCGGGATCGACCTCCCACGGCAGCTCCTGCGAGGGGATCCACCCGATCCATTCGTGGTCGTCGGTCCAGCCCGGGACGGGGCGCGATCCGTCGCCGCTTCGCCGGACCGGGTGGCGGCCCGTGCACTGGTACGCGATCGTCCCGTCGACGTCGGCGTAGACGAAGTTCTGCCCGGGGCACCCGACCTTCAGCACGGCGTCGCGGAACGCGTCGGCGCTCGACGCCTGCGCGACCTCGAGGGCGAGGGACGGCCGGAGCGCGACGTCGTGCCCGGTCCAGCGGAGTGCGTAGACGCGATCGAGCGGCCGGTAGGTCGTGTGCAGGATCCCCGCCGTCCCGTGCGTGAGGATCGGCCCGTGCCTCGATCCGCGGACCGTCACCCGTCGCGGCGCCGGCTCGCCACGGACGTCGATCGATTCCTCGTGGACGGTGAGTGGCTCCCAGGCCTCCCCGTGGAGCGCCGCCGTGCCGTCCTCGCTCAAACGCTCCTCGTACAGGTCTTGGACGTCCCCCGTCACGTTCGTGACGCCCCACGCGTGGTGCGGTGTCGCGCCCAGGATCACCCCGGGGGTGAACGGGAGTGCCACGCCCTTCGCCTCGTAGTCGGCCGCGCGCAGGTGGACCTCGAGCCACGGACCCGGCTGCGCGACGAGGAGGTGGGGGTCGTTCGACAGCAGAGGCGCGCCGGACGCGGTCTTCGAGCCCGCGACGGCCCAGTCGTTCGATCCCTGGCCGCGCGCGGACGGGGCGTACGGCATCAGGAGGTCCGAAGCGTCGCGGCCGATCCGTTCGTCGAGCTCGGCGCGCAGGAGCTCCGACCCCCAGTTGCCGGAGAGCGTCCACGCGAGGTACCCGAAGCACGCGGCGTACGCGAGGGGCTCGTCGGGGATGTCCGGCTCGAGGTCCAGGAGCGTGTACTCGATCGGCTTCGCCGGCGCCGCCTCGATCCAGGCCTGGATCCCCGCCCGAAAGCCGGCGTGCATCTCGTGGTCGTCGTCGGTCCACGCTTCGAGGTGCCGGCGCGCGGCGCGATGCAGCCCGACCGTCCGGATGAACCGGTCATCCTCGAAGGTGTGCTCGCCGAAGACCTCCGACAGGCGCCCGGTCGCGGCGCGGATCGCGAGATCCAGCTGGAAGAGGCGCTCGCCCGCGGTCACGACGCCCTGCGCGAACCAGAGGTCGGCGACGGTCTCGGCGTCGATCCGTGGGACGCCGTAGGGGTCGCGGCGGACGGTGACCTGGCGGTCCAAGCCCGGCAGCGCCAGGGTGCCCTCGTCCGGGAAGAGCGAGGGACGCGCCATCTCGCGGAGTTGGTCCGACATCCCGGCGAGGCTATCGAACGGGCTCGGCCTCGCCCTCGCGCACGTTCCCGAGCCAGCTCCGATACAGCGCCGCGTACCGGCCTCCCGCCGTCACCAGCTCGCGGTGAGTGCCCTCTTCGACGAGCCGGCCGGCGTCGAACACGAACACGCGCTCGGCACCCTCGGCGGTCGACAGCCGGTGGGCGATCGTCACGACCGTGCGCCCAGCGGACAGCCGCCGGAGCGCCTCGGTGATCCGGCGTTCCGTCGCCGGGTCGACCGCCGAGGTCGCCTCGTCGAGGATCAGGAGGCCCGGGTCGCTGATGTGCGCCCGCGCGAGCGCGACCAGCTGCCGTTCGCCGACGCTCAGGGCTTCGCCGCGCTCGCCCACCACGGTCTCGAGACCCTCCGGGAGGCTCGCGACCCAGTCGCTGAGCCCCAGCTCGGAGAACGCGGTGTCGATCTCGCGATCGGTCGCCTCCTCCCGGCCGTACCGGACGTTCTCGCGGACGCTGGCGGCGAACAGGAACCCGTCCTGCGGCACCATGCGGATCCGCGCGCGCCGCGTCGCCGCGTCGACGGCCGGCAGGTGGACGCCGCCGATCACGATCCGGCCGGCGAGCGGATCGGCGAGCCGGCACATCAGCTTCACGAAGGTCGTCTTCCCGCACCCGGTCTCGCCGACGATCGCCACGTGGCCCCCGGCCGGGACCGAGAGCGTGATCCCGTGCAGCACCTCCGGGCCGTCGCGGTAGCGGTAGCGCACGCCGTCCGCCTCGACGGACAGGGCGCCGTGCGGGAGGGTCACGCCCTCGAGGGGCTCGACGACCTCGATCGGGATGTCCAGGACGGCCAGGATCTTCCGCCACCCGGCGATCGCCTGCTGGGTCTCGCTGTAGATCTCCGGGAGGTCCGTGAAGACGTGGAGGAACACGTCGGCGAGGAACAGGAACGCGGAGACCTGCCCGAAGGTGAGGCCCCAGGCCCGCCCGAACACCGACCCGAGCACGATCACGGTGGACAGCGCGACCGCGTAGAAGATCGACGACATCGGCCAGAAGGTGGCCGCGCGGAAGTGTGCGAGGACCTCGGCCTTGTACCGCTCGCTGATCGCGCGCTCGACCTTGCCGTGGGTCTGCTCGTCGAGCCCGTACGCGCGGACGACGGCGGCGCCCATGACCGACTCGGAGACCTCCGAGAGCATCTCGCCCACCCGCGTCCGCGCGGCGTTGAAGGCGGCCGTGAGCTTGGCCTGCATCGACCACACCACCACGAGGAGCGGGATCAGCAGCAGCAGGACCGCCGTCGCGAGCTGCCACGAGTACCAGAGCATCAGGCCCAGCGCCCCGATCGCTTCGGCTCCCGAGATGATCCACGCGATCCCGCCCCACTCCATGAACTCCTGGAGCGCGTCGACGTCGGCGGTCACGCGGGCGACGAACACGCCGCGCTTCTCCTCGCTCTGCTCCGCGATCGACAGCGCGTGGATGTGGCGGAACGTGCGGACCCGCAGGTGCATCAGTGCGTTCTCGGACGCGGTCACGAGCCGGCGTCCCGCGGCGCGGGCGGCGACGAACGCGACGAGGACCAGCACGAAGGCGGCCGCGCACCGCGTGTAGACGAACGTCGCGTTGAACGTCGGCGTGAAGCCTTTGTCGAAGATCTGCTGGACGAGCACGGGCGTGACGAGGGACGCCACCGTGACGCCCAGGGAGACGATCACCGTGAAGCCGAGCCCCCGCCGGAGCTCGGGGCTCTCCCGGATGCCCCGCCGGAGCACGGCGAACGCGCCCTTCAGATGGTCCGGGACCTTGGCGTCCTCGTCGTCGATCAGCAGCTCCACGGCGGCGCTCATCTCACCCCCGCTCCCCGCGCTCGTAGGCGTGGATGATCGCCGCGTAGCCCGGCTCGGTCGCGAGCAGGTGGACGTGAGGACCCGTCGCCTTGACCCGCCCGTCCTCCAGGAAGATCACGCGGTCGGCGAGGCGGATCGTCGAGAGCCGGTAGGCGACGACGATCAGCGTCGTCGACAGCTCCCGGCGGAGGGCCGCCAGGATGTCCGCCTCCACGGTCGGGTCAACCGACGACGTCGCGTCGTCCAGGATCAGGACGCGTGGAGCCCGCACCAACGCGCGCGCCAACGCGACGCGCTGGCGCTGACCGCCGGACAGCGTGTACCCGCGCTCGCCGACCACGGTGTCGTAGCCCAGGGGTAGTTCGCGGATGAACCGGTCCGCGGACGCGATCATCGCCGCGCGCACGACGTCCCCGTCGTCGACGCCGACGTCGAGCGCGATGTTCTCCCGGACGCTCGTGGCGAACAGGAAGCTCTCCTGGAACACGATCGAGACGTCGCTGCGGAGCGCCGCGACGTCCGCGTCGCGGACGTCGACGCCGCCGACGAGCACCCGCCCCTCGTCCGGATCCGCGAGACGGACGAGGAGCTGCGCGAGCGTCGACTTGCCCACGCCGGTCGGGCCGACGATCGCGACCGACTCCATCGGCTGCACGTCGAACGTGACGCCGTCGAGCACCGGGACGCCGTCGTAGAGGTGACGGACGCCCACGACGTCCAGACCGAGCGGACCGGTCGGCAGCGTCTGCGGCTCGGCGGGCGGGCTCATCGTGGGGTCGGTCCGGAAGACGTCCTCCAGCCGGGCGTAGCCCACGACGGCCCGCGGGAGCTCCGCCAGGATCCAGCCGATGAACCGCATCGGCCACGAGAGCAGGCCGAACAGCGCCACGAACCCGACCAGCTCCCCCACCGTGATCGCGCCCGATGCGACCCGCCAGGAGCCGACCGCAAGCAGCATCGCCGTCGCGAGCGTCGGGAGCGAGTCGAGCGCCGCCTCGAACGTCGCTCGCACGTAGCCGCCACGGACGCGGTCGTTCCGCAGCGCCTCGGCCTTGACCGCGAGCCGTTCGGTCTCGGCGTCCTCGCGTCCCAGCGTCTTGACCACGAGCGCCCCGTCGATCGACTCGTGCGCGACCGCCGAGACCTCGCCGATGTCCTCCTGGGCGAGCCGCGCCGGCTCCTCCATGCGCTTGGCGAAGCTCCGGTTCAACAGTGCGAGCGACGGGAACAGGATCAGGCCGATCAGGGCCAGCCACGGGTCGGCGCGCGTGAGCTGGGCGAGCGCCAGCAGCGTCATCGCGATCACCCCCGTCGCGAACGGAACCGGCCAGAACACGTCCACCGCGGCCTTCACGTCGGCCTCCATGTGGGCGAGCAGCTCCCCGGTGGGGGTCTCGCGGTGGTACTGGAGCTGGAGGTCGCGGTAGCGGTCGGCGACCCTGTTGCGGAGCGTGGCCATCACGCGCTCGCCCGCCACGCCGCTGTAGTACCGGCGGAACATGATGCCGAGGGCCCGTCCGGTCCCGAACGTCATCAGCGCCAGGACCGCGAGCCAGATCGACCTCGCCGGCACCGGCGCCACGAACGAAGGCGCCAACACCTGGTCGGTGGCCCGCCCCAAGGCAGAGGTGAGCGCCACCGACGAGACCGCGAACAGCAGCGATCCCGCGACGGAGATGAAGAACGGCTTCGGGTGCATGCGGACGTACGCGACCACCAGCCGCATGCCGCGGACGAACAGCCCTCGCTGCTCACCGCCCGTCGTCGTCTGCGCCACCGAAGCCATGCCGCCTATGATGCCGCGCATGACCGACCATCGACCCTGGTTCGCGTCCTACGCCCCCGACGTGGCGAAAACGCTGGAGCCCTATCCCCAGGAGAGCCTGTTCAGCCTCCTCGAGGCAGCGACGACCCGATACCCCGACCTCCCGGCGATCGCCTGGTTCGGCAAGCACCTGTCGTACCGGCAGCTGCTCCACGAGGTCGAGCGCTGTAGCGCGATGCTCTCGGGCCTCGGTGTGGTCAAGGGCGATCGCGTGGCGATGATCGTTCCCAACTCGCCTCCGTACGTGATCGCGTACTACGCCGCGCAACGCCTCGGTGCGATCGCGGTCGGCAACAACCCGCTCTACACCAAGCGTGAGATGGACCACCAGCTCCGGGACGCCGAGCCGAAGGTGGTCTTGGTCGCCGACCTCCTCTACTCGGACTTCGCGGAGGTGCTCGCCGGTCTGCCGGACACCACGGTGATCGTCACCCGCCTCAACGACTACATGCCGCCGGTCAAGAAGCTGCTCGCGCCGCTCGCCGTGTTCCGCAAACAGCAGAGGGCCGCCGGCAAGCCCTGGCCGCCGGTCCCGAAGGACGCGCCCGTGATCCGCTGGAGCGACGCGCTGTCGGCGAGCGGCGTGATCCCGCCGGTCGCCGACGTCGACCCTGCGACCGACCCCGCGGTCCTGATCTACACGGGGGGCACCACCGGCATCGCGAAGGGCGCGATGCTCTCCCACCGCAACATCACGTCGAACGCACGCCAGGCGACCGCGTGGATCAGCGTGATCGAGGACGGCAAGGACTCGATGCTCTGCGCGCTTCCGTTCTTCCACTCATACGGGATGCTCGCGATGAACGTCGGCGTCCTGAACGCGATGAAGCTGATCCCCGTCCCCAACCCGCGTGACCTCCACATGATGCTCGAGTTGATCCACAAGGAGCACGCCACGATCTTCCCTGGCGTCCCCCGCCTCTACATCGCGATCAACGAGCACCCGCAGACGCCAAGATTCGACCTGAAGTCGATCAAGGCGTGCGTCTCGGGGGCGGCGCCACTGCCGCTCGCGGTCGCGAAGGAGTTCGAGCGCGTCACCGAGGGTGGCCAGCTCGTCGAGGGCTACGGGCTCACGGAGTGCTCGCCGGTGACGCACGCGAACCCGTTCAACGGCGTTCGCAAGCCCGGCCACATCGGCCTGCCGATCCCCGACACCGACGTCCGGATCATCTCGCTCGACGACCCGGACCAGGAGATGCCGACCGGGGAGGCGGGGGAGCTCTGCATCAAGGGGCCCCAGGTGATGCTCGGCTACTGGAAGCGTCCCGAGGAGACCGCGTTGATGGTCAGGAACGGGTGGCTCCACAGCGGCGACGTGGCGGTGATGGACGACCAGGGTTCTTTCAAGATCGTCGACCGGATCAAGGACATGATCTTGGTCTCCGGGTTCAACGTGTATCCGAACGAGGTCGAGGACGTCCTGTACCGCCACCCCGCGATCTCCAAGTGCGCCGTGATCGGCGTCCCCGATGACCGGACGGGTGAGCGGGTGAAGGCGTTCGTGGTGCTGAAGGAGGGGGCGCACCTGACCGCGGACGAGCTGATCGCGTGGTGCAAGGATCCCGAACAGGGCCTCACCGGCTACCGGGTCCCGCACGAGGTCGAGTTCCGCGACTCGTTGCCCGAGACGATGGTCGGCAAGGTGCTCCGTCGCGTCCTCCACGACGAGGAGCGAAGGAAGAGCGAGGCCGCGGGCACCGCAGCGCCCAGCGCCTCGTGAACCCGATCTACTGGGATCTGGGCGACGGGATCGAGATCCGGACGCACACGCCGGACGACGCGGAGACCGCCTTCGCGCTCGTCGAACGTAACCGCGACCGTCTGCACCCGTGGATGATCTGGGAGCCGCAGACGAAGACGGCGGACGACACCAGAGCCTTCATCGTCCGCTCGCTCGCCTCCGAGACCGACCTCGAGGCCAACGGCATCTGGGTCGACGGTCGCCTCGCTGGGACGATGGGGCTCCGGATCGATCCCGGCGATTCCGCCGCCGAGGTCGGGTACTGGATCGGCGGCGAGTTCGAGGGCCGCGGGATCATCACGCGCGCCTGCCGGCGGTTCTTCGCGTTCGCGTTCGACGAGCTCGGCCTGCACCGGATGGAGCTCTGCGCCGCGACCGGCAACGATCGGAGCCGGGCGGTCGCCGAGCGTTTGGGGATGCGGCAGGAGGGGGTCCTTCGCGACGGCGTCCGGACGCCCGAGGGGTTCCGTGACCTGGTGATCTACGGGCTCCTCGATCACGAGTGGCGGTCGCAGCGGTGAGGTTCGACGCGGTCGTCTTCGATCTGTTCGGAACGCTCGTACCCGAGTTCTCCCGCAAGGACTTCTTCGAAGCGGTCCACGCGGCGGCGCATCGGCTGGGCTGCGATCCCGAGTCGTTCGAACGGGAGTGGAGTCGCACGGCCGTGCTGCGACAGACCGGCGCGTATCCGGGCGGGGTGGAGGAGAACGTCCGCGCGGTCGTGGCTTCGCTCGGAGGCGCCGAGCCGACGCAGGACGCGGTCGCCGAGGCTCTGGCACCCCGCGACGCGCTCTACGACCGGTGGTTCCACCCTCGCGACGGCGCCCTGGAGACCCTCCGTGAAGTCAAGGTGCTCGGCTACCCAGTTGCCCTCGTATCGATGTGCGCGCCGGACACGCCCGAACGATGGAGGGCGTCGGACATGGCGCCGCTCGTTGGGGTGACGATCTTCTCGAGCGAGACGGGCCTGCGGAAGCCGAACGCCGAGATCTATCTGGCCGCCTGTGACGGTCTCGGCGTCGAACCCGACCGGTGTCTCTACTGTGGCGACGGTGCGTACGGCGAGCTCTCCGGCGCGACGGCGGTCGGCATGACGGCCTACCTGATCCGGCCGCCGGACCTGGACATCGCCGACGCCCTGACGCCCGAACCGGAGGAGGACTGGCGCGGCCCCTCGATCGCCAACCTCCGGGAGTTGCTCGACCTCTTGCCGGCGGTGACGGGATCGCCTGGACGGATCGGCGGCCGCGGTACACGCTGAGCGCCTTCGCGCGTCCTTAGGTGGAGGACTCATGCGGAGGATGGCCAAGACGACGGCTCCCGATCTGGGTGACCTCTACGAACGAGAGGCCGCTCGCCTGTGGCGAGCGGTCTTCGCGTACGCACAGGACCGAGCCGTCACCGAGGATGCCGTCGCGGAAGCGTTCGCGCAATGCCTGCGTCGAGGGGACGCGATCCGCGACGGTCGAGCGTGGGTCTGGCGGGCGGCGTTCCGCCTCGCCGCCGGGGATCTCCGCGACCGGCGCAGAACAGGACCGCTCGTGGACGCGCCGGTGCTCGATCCCATCGAAGACGAGCCCGGGAGGTTGCTGGGGGCGCTCCGCACACTCCCCGGCAACCAGCGAGCCGCGGTCATCCTGCGTTTCTACGCCGGCTACGGCACCGACGAGATCGCGCGGATGCTCGGCGTGAGCCGCGCGACCGTTCGGGTCCACATCAGCCGGGGCCGGAAGCGCCTTCGCGAGCTGCTTCCCCAGGAGGACATCCGATGATGGAACGAACGTTCGCGGTGTTGGATCGGCTTGATGCCCCCGACATCCGCCGAAGCATCGACCTGCGTCGAGCGAGTGATGACGACCTCAGGCCCATCCCCAAGCCGCCCGGCGGTCGCCGGCGCGTCACGGCCGCGCTGGTCGCTCTCGCGGTGTTCGCCGCCGCGGCCGCCTTCGGGCTCCGAGCGTGGAGCCGGGATCAGCACCCGAAGCCGGTCACCGATCCATGGTCCTGGGCCGGAGAGGGCTGGACGCGCATCACCGACCCTCCTCAACGTTACGCGGGCGCTACGTGGGCTTGGGTTGGCGATCATCTCCTCGTGTGGGGCGGGTGCACCGGCGACACCGAGTGCGCGCCGACGGATCACGGGTTCGTCTACGACCCCCGTGGACGGACGTGGTCGCCCATCCCGGCCGCGCCGCATCCGGGCCACGATGAGCAGGCGGTCGCGATCGGGGATCGGATCTACCTCTTCGGCCAAGGCGGATCCGCCGCAGCATTCGATATGGCAACGAGCACCTGGTCGGAACTTCCGCGCGCGCCCATCCAACCCGGGCACGCCGTCTGGACCGGATCTCTGATCATCGTGCTGCAAGACGCCGATCCGTCCGGAGATGGGTCGGCAGCAGCTTCGTTCGATCCAGCGACGAGCGAGTGGCGAACGCTGGCTCGGCCACCCATCGATCTCAACGTCGCGTCGATCACATGGACCGGCCGGGAGGTGCTGATCCTGAGCGGGCTACTCAACGGGCGGAACGTTCCGGCTTCGCCGACCGTCGAAACGACGACGCTGGATCCGACGACGGGGCAGTGGCACACGCTCGCCGACTCGGACCTGGATCCAGGTTCGTTCTCGTCTGCGTGGGTCGGCGACAGGCTGGTCGCATGGGATTACGAAACGCACTGGCAATCGCTCGATCCTGTCACCGGCGGCTGGTCGAGCGCCCGGAAGCTGCCCCTTCGGTTCGATGAGTGCTATGTGGATGGTGCGACCGTGGGAACCTGGGCATTCGCATGGAACTGTGGCGAAGCGGCGATCTTCGATGGCCAGACCTGGACGGAGGCGCGGGGTGGTCCTCTCGAGGAGAAGGTCTTCTCACAGGCATACGAGCGCGACATCAAGCTCTGGCGGTTCGCGGATCTCGTGCCAGCCAGCGACGTTCTCGTCCTGCCCCTGACGGGCATCACACTGGCTCCAAGTGGCGAGGCCTGTTATGGCTGCCCCGGCTCGCCGGAGTCGGTCTGGATCTATCGTCCGCCAACCGACGCATCGGCCTCGTCGGGGTCGCCATCTGGCCCGCTCTGGTCCGGGATCGGACCGGGATTGACCGCCCTGCCGGCTCCGCCGCGTCTTTTGGTGAGCGCGGCCGAGGTGTGGACGGATCGGGGACTCGTCCTGTGGGGAGGGAACGAACGGTTCGGGGACCCACCCCACTACAACGAGGGCTATCTGTTCGATGCGCGGAGCCTCACGTGGCGCCAGATCGCGCCGTCCCCTCTCCCGGGCCGATCTTGGGCAGCGGGCGTGTGGACTGGCTCCGAGGCAGTCGTCTGGGGAGGAGCCGATGGCTACGCATCCGACGATGGAATGCTCAACGATGGCGCCGCGTACGACCCGACCACGGACACCTGGCGGAGCATCGCGCCCGCGCCGATCTCCACTCCGATCCTCGACTCGGTGTGGACCGGGACCGAGATGCTGGTCTTCGGGGAGCGAGCGTCTGCGGCGTACGACCCGGTGAACGATGACTGGCGCGCCATCCCCGATCCTCCCGTCGACCTGAGCCAGGCGTACGCCATCTGGACCGGGCGGGAAGCCGTCCTCCTCGGTGCATATCTCTCGTCGTTCAACAACGCTTCGCGAACGCAGACGGCGGTGGGTGCCGCATACGATCCGAGCTCGATGAGCTGGCGCTCTCTCCCAGCTTCGGATCTTGACCCGCAAGCCACGACCGCCGTGTGGGATGGGGCACACGTGGTCGCGCTCGACTACCTGTTGGGGGCGAGCCAGTTCGATCCTTACGGCGTCCAGACCTGGACCGGGTTGCCACGCATGCCCTTCAACGCGTGTGAGGGATACCCGCAGGCTGCGGTATCGCACGGCGTCGTCCTGGCTCGATTCTGTGGTGACACAGGAACACTGTCGAGCGGGGATGAGGTCTGGCATGTGATCGGTCAAGGGGAGCTGCCGTACGGCTTCGACCTCAGCCCGATCGCGGCTGGAGACGCCTTCGTCCTGTTGGGACCGGGCAGGAGGTCCGGAAGCTCTCGGATGTTCGTGTACGTGCCGACCTCGCAAGTGACGGACGAGGGCCGAGCGTGGGATGTCGCTGCGTCCGTCGCCGCGCTCCGGTCCAACTACCCCTTCGAGCCTCAGCGTGTTCCCGCCGAGATAGAGGATGAGATACGGACGCTTCTCTCCCCCGATTCCTATGCGGCCTGGCAAGACCCTGGCTCAGGGCTCGGGCCACTTTGGACGTACTACACGGGCTTCCAGGTCCGTTCGGTGGTCCCCGCTGCAGCTTCCACCTTCGAGGCGCACGTTCGGTTCTCCACGTACTCCGGCTCAGATCGTTGGTACGACGAGATCCTGACCGTGGGGCCGGGAGTTGATCTTGACGGTTCGAGACACGATTTCCTGGTCATCGATGCCAGGCCCGGATGATCCGTCGAGCCCGCGGCGCCGGCCAGCAGCGCCGGCCCTTCCTGGCTCGCGGACCGCGGTTGCTCCGTGCGTGAAAGCCGCTACGTCTAAAGTGGTCGAGTGAGCTGGGAAGGCGAACCGCGTGACCCGAGCGTGTTCCTGGCCGGGGTCGGAAAGGGCCGGTTCGTCCAGACCCGGAGCGTCGCGATCCTGGAGCGGTACGACGGCGCCGAGTGGCGGCAGGTCGCAAGGTTCGGCAGCCTGCCGGACGCGGATCGTGCGCTCGATGAAGCCGTCGGGAGCGGCGCCTCAGCCGACGAGCTGCGCGTGGTGGAGACCTCGACCGGCTCGAACCGGCTGCTCCTGATCGCCGGGACGATCGCGATCGCTGCCGCGATCGCGATCGTGCTCTCCGTCATCCTCGGCTGAGGGTGGCGGCGAGCGCCGCGGTCTCCACGGGGATCGCCGCCACCGCACCGACGATGAGTATCGCGGGCGGCCCGATCCGGGCCGCCCGCGACCGCTCAGCGAGATCACCGAGCGTTCCCAGGACGACCCGTTCGTCCGGCGTGGTCGCCCACTGCACCACCGCGGCCGGCTCGCCCGCCGATCGTCCGGCCGCGATCAACCTGGCGCAGAGCGGCTCGAGCTTGCCGGCCGCCATCAGGACGACGAGCGTGTCGACGGCGCCGGCGAGCGTCCCCAGGTCGACGTCCTCGCCCTCGTTCGCGGTCGATGCCGTGATGACCGCGAACGATCGAGCCACCGCTCGGTGGGTGAGCGGCGCGCCGACCGCGGCCGCGGCGCCGAGCGCGCTCGTGACGCCCGGGATCACCTGGCACGGCACGCCGGCGGCGGCACACGCGAGCACCTCTTCGCCACCCCGCCCGAAGACGAACGGGTCGCCGCCCTTCAGTCGCGCGACCACCAGGCCGCGCCGGGCCTCGTCGACCAACACCCGGTTGATCTCCTCCTGCGAGAGATGATCGCGGCCCGGCTCCTTGCCGACGTAGATC
>JBKOUM010000190.1:0-7867 GCA_046723385.1 Actinomycetota bacterium | reverse complement strand
GGGCCCACCGATCACCGAGGCCCACGCCCAGATGTCGAGGAGGTCCTGAGCCCGCGTCATGCATGTACGCAAACATGAACGCGCACCCGGCCACATCGGTCGTTACAGAAGCGCCACCTGATCACCAACGATCGACAGGCTGCCCAACCAGGGTCGGATCGGATCCCGCGGATACGTAGCATGGGGAGATGCCTGTCTATGGATTGGTCATCTCGCTCAGCGACGTGGAGTTGAGCGTCGAGCAGTCCGAGCGTGTGCTGCCGGCACTTGACCGCGTCTTCGGCAGGGACGCCACGACTGAAGTGTCGACGTCGGGGCCGCACCACCTATGGCGTGTGACGCACACGATCCAAGCCCCGACGATGCTGGAGGCGGCGGAGGACGTGATACGGATGGCGCGCGAAGCGCGCGACGCCGCGGGCATCCACCCGGGGCAGGTGGTCGGGTTCTCGTCCCAGCTGAGGGATCTCACCCATCCCGTCGAGCTGCTCCTGCCTCCGGAGAGGGATCCGGGATGAGACCGGACGAGCAACCAGGCTGCAACGGGCGAAGCTAGGACGCGAGCGAGGGACAGAGATCGACGAGCCGACCCGCGAGCCTGGCCGAGGTCACGTTGCCTTGTGAGTCCATGGTGGCCCTCCCCTGACCACTCAGGTACCAGATGCCCGGCTCTCCGGTCAGCGGATTGGGGAAGAATGGCCCATGACCCATGGCACGAGCGGAGACGGAGCCATCTCGCAGAGCTCGGAGCTGGGACGACCCGGTCCCCGCAACCGTCACCGACGTTCCCGTACGCAGGTTGGTGAAGGTCAGCATGTTGCCGGGGAAGGTCACGATCTGCTTGACGGGGTTCCCTGCGTCATCCGTCCATGTCTTGATGATCTCGACGCCTTCGATGTGGCCGAGGACCGGAAAGGCGCATTGGTCTGCGATCACTACGTCGCCCTGACTCGGGTTGATCTCCCTCGTCGGCTTGCTCGCGGAGGCAGCGGGCGCAAGGGCGAGACAGATGAGGACCGTGGAGAGAAGCAGGAGTCCGCGGTGCATCGACGTTCCTTTCTGGAAGGCACCCATCTCAGGGGGTGCGCATCGGGGGGATCGCGCCTCCATCCGAAGGACTCTCTTTCGCGGAGTGGGCGGGTGTCAAGCCTTCGGACAAGGGTCAACCTGCGCTCGTCCAGACCGGATGCTGCTCGTCGACACCGGGCATCGAGGTGATGCGCGTGAGCGAGGTGCCGTCCGGCCGCACCATGTAGATGTTCGCGGTGCCGTCGTGAGCGAGGCTGAAGACGATCCACGCGCCGTCGGGAGACCAGCTGGGATTCTGGGCGCCCGAGCCGGGCGGCAAGGTGAGCGGGACGTCATGGGGCTCGCTCCCGTCGGGGTGAACCATCGTGAGCACCCCGTACGGGCGTTGGTAGATGATCCACTGTCCGTCGGGGGACCAGCTCTGATCCATGAACGCACCACCCCACGGCGTGATGCGCTGGAGGTTCGAGCCATCGATGTCGACGGTGAAGAGCGCCCCGGCTCCCTGCGGACTGACGCCCGCCTTCGTCCTGAAGAACGCGATCCGAGTTCCGTCGGGCGAGAAGATCGGGTACCCGATGGACTCGCCCGGCGCGCTCTCGCTCACGACCCGGAGCCCACCGCCGTCCGAAGCCCGGACCAGGTAGATGCCGTTCCGGCTCCCGTCGGCGGTGAAACCTTCCACCACGATCGATCGTCGGTCGAGCGATACGTCACCGCACCCGAGGTTCAGCGATGGATCCCTCGTCGCCTCGAGGGGTCGCTCGTCGGACCCATCCGCCTGCACGATCGCCGGCCGCAAGGGATGATCCAGGGAGAAGGCCTCGTCGTTCGTGATGAGGATGTCGGTACTTCCCGGGATCCAGCTGGCGCACGTGGCGGTGACACCGAGGTCGATGACGTCGCTCCCGTCGACGTTCGAGGTGAACCATCGCGCATGCTCCGCCTTCGGGTTCCACCGTCCATACAGAACCTTCCCCATCGCAACGGGGTTCGCAGGAACCGATGCCGATCGATCGCGCAGGACGGAGGCGAGCAGAACGATCGCGACGATGGTGATCGCGGCCGCGACCAACCCGGCCCGCGACCGCTGATGACGCGCGCGGCGGAGCCGCTCGTGGTGCAGCCGTTCGAGCTGGACCCCCGCGCCGAACCGCTCCGTGCTCGTGATTGCACGTCGAAGGTCGTCCGCAGCTGCCCGGCCGCGGTCATCGAGGTTCATGGTTCACCTCATCCAGATCGAGGGTCCGAACGAGCGTCTGCCGCCCGTCGTACAGGTGTTTCTTCACGGTGCCCTCGGCCATCTGGAGGATCTGCGCGATCTCGGCGATCGGTCGGTCCTCCAGGTAGAAAAGGGCCGTGACCTGTGCTTGACGCTTCGGCAGGGCTCGGACCGCCTGCCAGAACGCGAGCGTAGAGGGCGACAGGTCGGGGACGACGCGGTCCTGACGAGCCCCGAGCTGCGTCAACATCCGCAGCTCGCTCCGCCCGCGCCGGAACGTCGAGACGGACATGTTGGCCACCACGCGCCGCACCCACGCACCGGGCTGGTCGAAGCCTGAGATCCGGTCCCACTTGCGGAAGGCTTCCAGGAAGGCGTCCTGGACGACGTCCTCCGCGACGGCCCGGTCGCCGATCAAGGCGAAGGCCAGGCCGAGCACCGGGTCGCGTTCGAGCGCGAAGAACGAGTCGAAGGTCTCGTGCAGGCCTTCGGCCTGCGACTGCTCCGGTTCGCGCACGAGCCTGCTCCTCGCGCCCATGGTCACGCCAGAGAGCATCTTGGCCCTCCGAGGGTCACTCGCGCCAACGGTCCGAAAGGTTCATACGGCCCGTCGCCGGCCGCCGGACGAGCAGGCTCCGGCGGCCGGCGAGGACACCTCATGCCGGACGAGCGCCCCAATCGGCCTCGTGGTCGAACGTCGGACTGACCGTCTGGAACCTGAGGTGCGAGCCGTCGGCGTTCGCGGTTGCGATCCCCTCCTGATAGTCGTGATAGTCACCGGACCCGTTCCCGGTCGAAACGAACAAGAGCATCACGAGCTTCGTGCCGTCTGGCGACCACGAGACGTCGCCCGCGAAGACGCGCCCCGGCGTGGCGAGCGAGACCTTGGCGAGGCCGGTCCCATCCGGATGGACCATGAAGATCGAATTCGGCCCGGGTTTGGCGAACACGATCCATGTCCCGTCGTCTGACCAGTCCCCGTGGTTGTCGCAGAAGCCCCACGGGGTGATCCGATGCTCACCGGTCCCGTCCGCGTTCACGACGTAGATCGCCGACCGGTTCGAGCAGTTGCCGAAGTCCGTCCTGCCGAACGCGAGCTGTGACCCGTCGGGCGACCACGCGATCGGGACGTCGTCCATCCCGCCGGCATCCGTGATGCGGGTCAGCCCGCCACCGTCCGAGGACCGGATGACGTAGATCCCGTTCACGCTCGTGTTGCTGTCGTTGCCACCTTCGCAGGCGAACAACTCCCCGTTCGGCGACCAGAGCGAGCAGAACGTGCCCACCCGCGGCATGCCGGCGGGCGGCAGTGCTCGCCAGCTGCCGTCGGACGGATCGATGATCACGGTGTTGCCGGTACACGTCGTCCGCAAGCACGATCCGCCGAGCCCGGAGATGACCGCGACGTGCCGCCCGTCGGGCGACCAGTTCGGCGAGCCCGAGGTGAAGGCCGGGAACAACCGTCGGGCGCTTCCATCGATGCCGAGGATGTAGGTGAAGCTGTCGTCGGCGGCCGGGTCGAACCGTGAGAACACGATCCGGCCGTTGCTCGGAGTGTTGATTGCCGTTGCGGTCGGCTGCAGAGGGCCGACGGCGAGCGACGTGACCAGTGTGAGGAGCAGAGCGATCCGCTTCATGTCGCCTCCGTCAAGGTCGGAGCGCCGGAGAGCGCCTTCCTTGGTCACTCGCCCGGATGGCCCCGGAGGTTCAGTGATCGTCCGGACTGACCTTTCGCCAGGCAGCCAGACGACCCTCTGGCGTCTCGTGTCGGGTACGTCGTCAGGACGCGAAGGTGTCGGCCCAGACGCGGCCGCCGCCCACGGCTACAGACGGCTGCACCGGATCACGCTTGAGAGATGCTGCACGTTCCCCTCGGGATCCGAACGACCCGCCCTTCGAGACACTCACGCCTCCGGAGGAAAGGAAGGCGGACTCCGAACCTCTCTTGTAGGAACGGGATCCGTTCGCGAAGACGGACCTTGGGAGACTGGCTCGCCGTCTCTTGCATTCGCGGGTCGCGCTCGGCGTAACGATCGTCCTCATCGTGTCGCTCGTGTTGGTATGGCGAGCACGCGGCCCGAGCCGGCCGCCTGGGATCAGCGTGGCCTATGAGGACATCGTCCAGGTGCGAGCACTACCTGTCTCCGGCATGGACCCAGCTCACGTGTTCGCTCAGTCACCGGAAACGATCCGGGGTGCGAAGCCCTCTACGGGTTGGCGATGGTGAACTGATCGAGCTGGTCGCCGGCGGCCTCGATCGCGATCACGCATCTCCCGGCTCGGGATCCGGCCGCGTGCGGGACGGACCGAACGGTTGGCCGTCGATCCTTGATCAGCCACCTCCCAGCTGCAACGAAACCGCTCGCGAGGGGGGAAGACTGAAGAACATATCCATGGCAGCGTTCGCTCAGTTCCCCGACGGGGCGCAACCGAAATGCTGCCGTACTCTGCATGTGAGGGCGGGTCTAAGCGGCCCTCGGGGGGAGCCGCGAATGACGGGCGAGCCAAAGCCCCTCCCCAGTTCGCCTGCCTGGCCCGCCCTCCTTCAGCGTGACGGCGACACTTAGCGACGCCTACCACGAGATACAGGAGGACCACTCGGGCGGTCACGATCCGGTTGTGAGATGTCTCATCGGGTTCCTCTGATCGGGGACTTCCTCGAGTAGGTCAGGGCTCGACCCCGATCGACGCGAGGATGGCCCGCATCTCGGCGACATCCTTGCGGGGCGAAGCAGGCGACCAGTTCGCCTCGATCATCAGACGCGTGCCGTCAACGTCGAGGATCCAGAACTCCTCGGTGCGACCTGGCTCGCCGTTGTAGCCGTAGAACGCGTCCCCCGGTTCCGTGTCGATCGCCGCGACCCAGCTCTTGAGGGTGCCTTCCTCGCAAGCGGCGAAGCTGCGGTCGTCTCTCGGGCCCTCGACCGGCAGGTTGGGCACGGTCAGCTCCAGATGCTTCCCGCGGTAGCCGTACATGGTCACGTCCTTCGGGGGCGACGTCACCCGGAACGGGGCCAGATCCGCCAGCGCATCGGCGAGGTCGTCGACACTCGGCCCGACCGGTGGATCGGCCCACGAATGGTCGCGGCACCCGTGGCGGACCAGGTTGGTAACGGTGGTGATGCTCATCATGACGTGCGCGCCATCCCTGGAGTTGGTCGCGCCGATCCACTGCGACCATCCCTCGAAGGGGATCTCGTACTCCACGCGGAGTGGCGTGGAGGGGTCGAGGTCGGGGTCGATGAAGTAGGTCCCAGGCTCGAGCGGAGCGAACGGCGGGAGCTGCATGATGTTCTGCAACATCGGGGTAGAGCTCGACGCCGGCGGAGAGCTCGGGGCGGTCGTCTCCGTGCCCGATGTGCATCCCGCCAGCGCGACGAGGAGGGCCAACCCCAGCGGCAGCCGTTGGCGAATGTTCATCCTGGACCTCAGCTCACGTCGAATGCGAACGTGTTCACGACCGGCATGGCGGCGTCCACCTGCGTCCCGTCGATCGCGATCAGGACGCTCCCGCCGTCCGGCAGATCGAGCAGGATCAGCCGCATCGTGGCGTGTTCGGGATCTTCGTGGAGGTAGAGATTGTCGAACAGCCACACCGCCCCCGGCCCGTCGGGACAGCTCTCGCGCCACGTGTCCGCGAGCGACACGTCGAGCAGGTAACCCGTGAGCCCGGCCACCTCCACGGGCGACGGTGCCCCCGTCGCGATCGCCGGATGGTTCGCCACCCACGTCGCGACCTCGATCGCGGAGCTGCCGGTCGTGGCATCGGCGTAAGCGGAGCACCCCTGGTCGGGTCGGGGATCGCGACGGACGGACAACCCCGGCTGATCGAAGTGGTAGCCGCAAGGGCTCGGGCCGCTTCGGCAATCGGTGCCTTGATCGGCCGTACCGCCCGACCACCCCGGCGTCCACAACGAGAACGCGCCGCGCGTGTCCCACGGGTTGTTCCATCCGGCCGGGACGGTGAAGGTGAGAGAGGGCTCGAAGCGCTGCGACGTGTACGTCCCCTCTCCGAGCGGTCCGAGGCACACCGACGGCGGCGGTCCGTCCTGCGAATCCATACACGGGCCGGTCCACGGCGCCTCGGTCCGCTGACCATCGTCCGCGGGGATCGTCGTCGGCGCGCCCGAGGGGATCAGGCCGACGCCGCCCGCGACGAGGGCGATCGCGCAGGCGATCACGAGTGTGCCGGTGACCGCCGTCCTGGCCATCCGTCGGTAGCCGCGACGAAGCAGCGGCTGCGGATCCACCGGCGTCGCCGGCACCTCGTCGGCGACGCGCGCGAGCAGGTCTCGGACGTCGGTGTCGTTCATGAGATCACCTCTGGGGTCGTGCGAAGCGTCTCGAGGCCACGGGCGATGAGCGAGCGCACGGTGGCCAGGCGGCAGCCGAGGAGCTCGGCGATCGTGGCGTCCGGGAGGTCCTCGTAGTAGCGGAGGACGAGCGCCGTGCGCTGGCGGAGCGGGAGCCGGAGGAGCGCGGAACGGAGCGTGTCGTACGAGGCGACGTCCGGGTCGGTGCTGACGTCCTCGGCCCTCGGGCCCTCGCGCTCTAGGTACGCGCGCTCGACCGCTCGACGCCGGAAGTGGTTCTTCGACAGGTTCACGATCGTGCGTCGCAGGTACTGCTCGAAGGCCTCGGGGTCACGGAGGAATCGGAGCCGAGCCACGAACCGGACGAACGCCTCCTGGACGAGGTCCTCGGCGACGGCCCGGTCGCCGGTCAGCAGGTACGCGAGCCGGATCCCTCCGGGCGCCGACCGAACGTACGCGTCGGCGAGCCGGCTGCGGAATCCCGAGTCTCGATCCACGGCCGACACCACCCCAGTCCGATCGTGCTCCATGTCCTTCTGACACGCGAGCGCGGCGTTCTGTGGCAACCCGGTAGTAAACGGCCAGACGCAAAACGTCGGTGCGACGTTCGGGCGTTCCCAGGCAGCCAGGTCGAGCACGCCGGTCGAGTACTGAAAGAGCTGTGGGTGCGAACGCGAAGGTCGTGGGTGGACGCAAGGGGATTCGAACGCCTGACCTCTGGCCGCCAGCCAGACCGGGGTAAACGCTGTGCTATGCAGCGGGAACGCAAATCACGAGCGAGCGAAACGAGCCCCGTTACGCACTGACCCCGGAGATCCGGAGACTGCCCGATGCGAAACCGATTTCAGAGACAGCCCCTCAGGCCGAAGCCATGGATCCCTCGGTCACTTCCCCCTTGTGCGCTGCGAAGGCGTCCAAGACCTCACCCTTCTCACGCGGAGGAACTCCGAAGTGGTCAAGCGACCGTCCCAGCTCAGCCGCGACCTCATCGAACTCTTCGGGGGTGATTTGGAGGTCGCGGTGGGCCTCTTCCAGCCCGAGAGCGGTACTCCCCGGCTTCGTGGCTGCAAACGTGAATGGTCCACCGGCGACGTTGCACACCCACAGGGTGCGCATGAACTTCAGCCCGGCCAGCCTATCCAGCGAGTTGGTAGACCAGTCGTTCAGCGCCGGATTGTTCGATCCCTGCCCAACGGCCGGGTTCTCGATCACCGCGTTGCTGAAGTGGTCGATCACCGCAGCGATCGCGAACACGCCGCCCAATCGTTCGTACAAGCTCGGCTCTGCCATGCCCGTCCCTCCC
>JBKOUM010000035.1:0-6256 GCA_046723385.1 Actinomycetota bacterium | reverse complement strand
GCTGCCCCCGCGGCGTCGGGCCGCCCCGCCGGGGGGCGGCCGCCACCCCCCGCGCCAGGTTCGTGACCTCAGCGGTCGTCTCGTCAGCGAGGCGCGCCGGACAGAAGTACTCCGTGGCTCCTGCCGTGTAGCGAGCGGCGTAGTCGTAGACCCCGCTCTTGGGAACGATCTCGACCAGCGGCAGCGGCTCCAACCTCTCGCCCACGAGGGCGGCCGCGACCTCTCGGCCTTCGACCTTGGCTTCGACCACCGCTGCGCCGCTGTAGGAGAGCGCGGCCATCACGGCCTGAGGCAGGTCGGTCGCCCGATCGACGAAGCCGACGCCCAGGGCGGACCCGCTCCGCGACGGCTTCACGACGCATGGCAACCCGATCCGCTCCACGACGTCGCCGAGCGCGGCGCCGGCTCCCAGATCCCGGAGGGCCCAACCCTCGACGACCACCCACGGGGGCGTCGGGATCCCTTCGTCCGCCATCGCGTCTTTCGCGAGGACCTTGTCGAAGGCGATCTCGCATCCGAACGGTGCCGTCCCCGTGTAGCGCAGGTCGAGGAGATCGAGCAGCCGCTGGACCGTTCCGTCCTCGCCCTCTTTGCCATGCAAGGCGAGCCAGCAGAGGTCGGGGCGGCGCTCCCCGAGCGACTCGACGAGGGACGCCTCACCCGGGTCCACGATCCAGGCTTCATGCCCGAGGTCGGCGAGTGATGCCGTCATACGTTGACCGCTCCGGAGCGAGACGTCGCGCTCCGGCGTGCGCCCACCGGCGAGGACCGCGATCCTCATGACCCGCGTAGGCTCCGGTAGAGCTCCTCTTCGTCCTCGAGGAGCGACCCCAGCCGCGCCACCCCTTCGAGGATCCGTTCCTCGGTCGGGTAGCAGAACGCGAGGCGCATCCGGTCCCGACCGCGTCCGTCGGGGTAGAAGGCGCTTCCGGGTACGTAGGCCACGCGCCGTTCCACGGCTGCGGCGAGCATCGCGGTCGTGTCGAACCACTCCGGCAGGGAGACCCACACGTAGAACCCGCCCGCGGGCCGGGTCCATACCGCCGTCGGTGGGAAGTGTTTCCCGACCGCCCGCAGCATCGCGTCGCGCCGCGAACGATACGCCGCGACGAGACCCTCGAGCGCGCCGCGCCAGCGCGCCTCGTCGGAGAACCAGCGCTCCGTGAGCAGCATCGTGAAGTTGGATCCACACAGGTCCGCCGCCTCCTTCGCGAGCACGACCCGCTGGATCACCGAAGGGTCGGCGAGCACCCACCCGACGCGAACGCCCGGAGAGAAGGTCTTCGACACCGTGCCGAGGTAGATCACGTTGTGGGGGTCGAGGGAACGCAGGCAGGGGAGGGGCTCTCCTTCGAACCGGAGGAGACCGTAGGGGTTGTCCTCGACGATCGGGATCCCGGATCCCCGGCAGAGCGAAACGAGATGTTCGCGCCGAGCGCGTGACATCGTCACGCCGGCCGGGTTCCCGAAGTTTGGGACCGTGTACACGAACGTTGGCCTCTCGCCGCGCACGATCGCCCTCTCGAGGTCCTCGACGATCATCCCATCGTCATCCGTCTCGAGCGTGAGGAACCGCGGTTGGTACGCCGCGAAGGCCGTCAGCGCGCCGACGTACGACGGCGCCTCCACCGCGACGGTGTCGCCGGGATCGATGAAGATCTTCCCGAGGAGATCCAGCGCCTGTTGAGCGCCCGTGGTGACGACGACGTCGCCGGGATCGGCCGCGACGTCCTCCTCGGCCATCAGCATCGCGAGTCGCTCGCGGAGCGCGAGCTGCCCCTGTCCACCTCCGTACTGGAGCGCCTGCGAACGCGCGTCGGCGATCACCTCGGCCGAGACGTCCAGGAGGGCTTGCGTCGGAAGAGCATCGACGAACGGCATCCCGCCGGCGAGCGACACGACGTCGGGACGAGACGCAACCGCGAACAGGGCGCGGACCTCGGATGCGGACATGCCGGCGGTGCGCTCGGCGTATCGGTCGACGAAACGATCGATCGAGAACTCGGCCATGGGGATCGAAGGAAGGAGCTCAGCCTAGCATCAGCGCGCTGCGATCCCGGGGATGATCTCGTCGGCGATCAGCTCCAGCATCTGGATGTCGTCGTAGAGCTCGTGGTTGAGGAAGATGCGCTGGACGCCCGCGTCCGCGTACTCCCGGAGTCGGGCGAGCGCCCGTTCTGGTGAGCCGACGATGAAGTCGGCCTCGGCTTCGTCACGGTAGTCCTCGAACGACGAAGCGTCCGGATCGATCGCGTGCGCTCGTCGGAGCTTCTCCAGATACTCGTCCTCCGTCCGCCCGACGAAGAACCACGTCATCATCGACGTCACGAGCGCGCCCGGATCGCGTCCCTCTGCTTCGACCCCGGCGCGTGCCCGCGCGAAGCGCCCCTCGACCTCGACGGGCGTTCCCCCGACCGTGTTGAACTCGTCGGCGTATCGTCCGATCAACCGCCCCATCCGAGGTCCCACCGTGCTCCCGCCCAGGATCAACGGCGGATGCGGACGCTGCACCGGCTTCGGGAGCATCTCCGCATCCACCAACCGGTAGTGACGCCCGTCGTGCGAGAACCGGTCCTGCGTGAGGAGCCCGAGCACGATCGGCACCTGCTCCTCGAGTCGCTCCCATCGCTCCTCGACGTCGGCGAACGGGAAGCCGAACTGCGTGTGCTCCTGCTCCCACCACCCGGCACCCATCCCGATCTCCACGCGTCCTCCGCTGATCTCGTCGACCGTCGCCGCCGCCTTCGCGAGCACCGCCGGTTGGCGGAACGTGACGGGCGACACGAGCGTGCCGAGACGGATCCGCGAGGTCCGTCCGGCGAGGGCGCCCAGCAGCGTCCACGCGTCGGTCGACCCGCGCCCCGAGATCCCGCGCGCGCTGAAGTAGTGATCGGAGCGGAACAGCCCTTCGAACCCGAGCCGCTCGCAGGCCTCGGCGAGCGCGAGCCAATCGCTCCACCGAACACCTTGCTGTCCCTCGACCATCAGACAGACACGCACGCGCGTAGCCTAGCCTTCGATGTCGGCCCGGCCGGACGTGATGAACGAGCGCGAACGCGCACGTCGCGCGGTCCTGCTGGGCCTGTTCCTGGGCGCCGCCCTGGCCGCGGCGGCCCGGGCGGTGCGAGCCCGCGCTTAGCCGAAGAAGCGCCGCGCGCCGCCCGCGACCGCGCGGGCGACGCGCGGTGCGAACCCGTCGTCACCGATCAGCGAGGCCTCGAGGTCGTTCGCGGGGACGAGGGGCTCGATCTGCACCGCCGGCATCCTCGTCTCCCGCAGCATGCCGACCGTGAGCCGTTGGAGTCGTCCCCGACGGCCGAACTCCCGTTCCAGTTCCTCCAGGATCAGCTCGGCGAGCCTGCGGCCGGCGGGGGAGTAGGTCGTCGCGCTTCCGAAATAGGAGCAGGTCGGCCCGCTCGCCTCCGGCACCCCCGGCCCGAGATGCAACGACACACACAGGGACGCGTCGAGGTCGTTCGCCGCCCGTGCACGATCGGAGGGCGTCGCCGGCTCGTCCTGCAGGATCTCGGGTTTGGCGCCGAGCGAGCCGAGTCGTTCCGCCAGGGCGGCCGCCATCGCGACGCGAACCCCCTCCCGATCCTCGTCCGATCCGTCGATCGCTTCGATCGCGATCACACGGCCCTCGATCGAGCCGCGCATGTCGCGCAACTGCTCCGTCTCGCGGACGAGCGCCCGGCCCGGAACATCCTCGAGCGGCCGCATGCGTTCGACGGTCGCGATCGTCTGCAGGCCGACCATCCCGTCGGGTTCGCTGCCGACGTTGCGCTGGAACTCGCGGACCGCGCGGTCGGTGATGGGCCCGTAGACCCCGTCCTGCTTGCCGGCGTCGAACCCGAGCGCGTTCAGCTTCCGTTGCAGCTCACGGACGTCATCGCCCCGGAAGGGGGGGGCGTGGAGGTACAGCGTCCGGTCGCCCAGCCGGAAGCCGGCCTCCACCAGTTGCATCCAGGTGTCAGGCCCCACGAGGCCGTCGACTCGGAGGTGGCGGAGGTCCTGGAAGGCTCGGACCGCAGCCTCGGTCGACGGCCCGAACCACCCGGTCAGCTCGTCCGCGGCGAGGGGGTACCCGAGCCCCGACAGCCGTTGCTGGACGTCGAGCACCTCGGGGCCGCGGTCTTCCGGCTTGAACACACGCATCACTCGAGTCTGCGACGCCTCACCGGGAGCCGCAAACGAGGGGTTCGGGCCCCTTAGAGGTGCGGAGCGAGGTCGCGCAGGATCGCGTCCTTCGGCTTGGCGCCGATCACGCGGGCGACCTCCTGTCCCCCCTTGAACAGGATCAGCGAGGGGATCGACATCACTCCGTAGGTGCGGGTGGCCTGCGGGTTCTCGTCGATGTTGAGCTTGGCGACCTTGAGCGCCTCACCCTTCTCGTTGCCGATCTCCTCGACGACGGGCGAGACCATGTGGCACGGGACGCACCACTCCGCCCAGAAGTCGACGAGGACCGGTGTCTCCGAGTCCAGCACGGAGGTCTGGAAGTCCGTTTCGGTGACCGTTCCGATGTTCGCCATGATCAGTGATTCTCCTTGTCCGTTGGTACCCGGACACCGCCGCGCCCGAAATCTGTACCCAAGAACGCCGGCGGGGGAGTCCGGCATTCCAGAGCCGGTCAGCGACCGTGCTGAGCCTCCTCGAGGTATCGCGCGGCGTCGAGCGCGGCCTTGCAGCCCTGGCCGGCCGCCGTGACCGCCTGTCGGTAGATCCGGTCGGTGACGTCGCCCGCCGCGAACACGCCCGGGACGCTCGTGGAGGTCCTCGGCTCGGCGACCTGGATGTACCCCTGGTCGTCGAGGGCGAGGGACCAGCCGAAGAGCGCCGTGTTCGGGTCGTGTCCGATCGCCACGAAGACGCCATCGGCGGCGAACGGTCGCGTCTCGCCGCTCGTGATGTCTCGCAGGGCGACCCCGGTCACGGCGTCGTCGCCGAGCACCTCTTCCACCGTGCTGTTCCACACCACGTCGATCTTCGGGTTCGCCAGTGCTCGTCCCACCATCACCTTGGACGCGCGGAACTCGTCGCGCCGATGCACGATCGTGACCCTGTTCGCGAACTTGGTGAGGAACGTCGCCTCCTCCATCGCGGTGTCGCCGCCGCCGACGACCACGAGCTCGCGGTCGCGGAAGAAGAAGCCGTCGCAGGTCGCGCACGCCGACACGCCCCGCCCCCGCAGCTTCTCCTCGCCCGGCACGCCCAGCCAGCGCGCGGTCGCGCCGGTCGCGACGATCACCGTGTGGCTCTGCCAGGTCTGGTCCCCGGCGTGCACGGTGAACGGCGGCTCCCCGAGGTCGACGGCGGTCACGTGCACGGGCAGGATCTCAGCGCCGAAGCGCGCCGCCTGCTTCTCCATCTGGTCCATCAGCTCGGGGCCGAGCAGGCCGTCCGCGAAGCCCGGGTAGTTCTCGACGTCGGTGGTCAGCATCAGCTGTCCGCCCGCGTCGAGGCCCTTCAGCACGAGCGGGGAGAGGTCGGCGCGAGCCGCGTACAGGGCCGCCGCGAACCCGGCCGGCCCCGAGCCGATCACGATCACGTTCCGCACGGCATCCACGGTCCCGCGAATCCTCCCACACCGTCCAACGACCTCCTATTCCCGCGGACGCGGGGTTCAGAGCTTCCGCCAGGTCGACGTGAGGATGTGGGAACAGGCGTTCGCCGGGACGACGAGGACGCGGACGCCGTCGGCCGGGCGACCGGCCGCGGGGCCCGTCAGGTACACGCCGAAGTACGCGGAGGTGCCCTCGTACCGAGCCTGGATCAGACGGACCAACTCGCCCTCGCCCCCCGAAGCGGCGCGGCCGAGACAGCTGGAGGCTGCCTCGAACGCGGACGCTTGGCCCAGCGTCTCCTGCGCCGGCACCGCCGCCCTGTCCGTCGTCGCCAGGCCGAACCCCTTGCCCGCGTACGTGCCGGCGAGCCGTTCGACCGCCTCGGCGTCGTACTCCGCGTCCTGGCTCTCGACCGAGGTCGCGGGCTGGACGAGGCTGCCGGCCGTCGAAGGGGCTGCGGCGGGGACGGCCCCCGCGGCCTCGCGGTCCTCTCCGGTGCCGACCTTGGGGAGCACGAGCGCAGCGACGACGATCGCGGCGGCGACCCCGGCCGCCACGCCGCCCCAGCGGTACCACGAGGGAGCCTTCCGCGCGTCTCGGGCTGCGGCGATCGCGCGGTCACCGACCGCCGACGGAGCGACCGCGTCGGGCACGCCGGCGAGCGCCGCTCGGGCGGCGCGAGCCAGTTC
>JBKOUM010000148.1:0-10006 GCA_046723385.1 Actinomycetota bacterium | reverse complement strand
CCCGACGGCTTCGAGGACGTCTACGCGCTCGTGCACGAGGCGCAGGAGGCCGGCGTCCAGGCCGTCCGCCCCGGCGTCCCGATCCAGGAGGTTGACCGCGCGGCGCGCCGGGTGATCCACGGCGGCGGCTTCGGCGATCGCTTCATCCACCGGACCGGACACGGGATCGGTCGGGATCTCCACGAGCCCCCGTACGCCGTCGAGGGCGACGAGACGCCGTTGGAGCCGGGGATGACGTTCAGCGTCGAGCCCGGGATCTACCTCGAAGGACGGTTCGGGGTCCGGATCGAGGACGTCGTCGGGGTCACCGAAGATGGCGTCGAGCGGCTGAACCGCTCGGATCGTGCGCTGCTGCGCGTCTCCTGACCTCAGTCGCGAGGGCGGACCCGGGTGCCGTCCGGGGTGTCCATCACCTCGAGCCCCATCGCGCTCAGACGGTCGCGGATCTCGTCGCTCAGGGCGTAGTCCTTCCGCTCACGCGCCGCGTCTCGCTCGGCCATGAGGGCGCGCATCTCGTCGGTCGGCTCCCACCCGGCGACCGCACCGCGCTCCAGGTCCAGCCCCAGCACGTCGTCCCAGTCGGCGAGCAGACGGTACTTCTCGTCGTCGGGCACCGTCGCGGTCTTCACGAGCTCGTTCAGGACGACGACGGCGGCGGGCATCGAGAGATCGTCGGCGAGCGCCTCGCGGAACCGCACGTCGAACGCCGTCCCCTCGTCGCCGAGCTTCTCGGCCCCGGGCGCCCACTCGGCCATCCGCAGACGGAGCTGGGCGAGCCGGCGATCCTGGACCTCGAGCGCCTCCCAGCTGAAGTCCATCTCGCTGCGGTACTGCGTGCCGAAGCAGAGGAGACGGTAGGCGAGCGGGTCGACGCCCTCGTCGGCCAGGTCGGTCACCCGGTAGATGTTCTTCGCGGACTTGGCCATCTTCTGCCCGCTCATCTGCAGGAACCCGCCGTGGACCCAGATCGAGACCACCTGGTGTCCGACGGCGCCCTCCGATTGAGCGATCTCGTCCTCGTGGTGGGGGAACTTGTTGTCGTTCCCACCCGTGTGGATGTCGAAGCGTTCGCCGAGGTGCTTCATCGACATGGCGGAGCATTCGATGTGCCAGCCGGGGAAGCCGTCCCCCCACGGGCTCGGCCAGCGGAGCGCCCGGTTGGCACCCGCCTTCTTCCACAGCGCGAAGTCTTCTGGGTGACGCTTGGCGGGGTCCACCGCGACCTCTTGCCGGTGGCCGGCGCGGAGCTGGTCGAGCGTGTTCCCCGACAGCTTGCCGTAGCTCGCGAAGGTGGTCACGTCGTAGTAGACGGTCCCGTCCACCTCGTAGGCGTGGCCCTTGTCGATCAGGACACCGATCAGATCGATCATCTCCTGGATGTGGTCCGTCGCGTGCGGGTAGAAGTCCGCCCGCTCGATGCCCACGAGATCGGCGTCCTTCAGGAACGCGTCGGTGTACTTGGTCGCGATCTGGGCGGCGGTCAAGCCCTCGTCCGCCTCGGCGAGCTCCATCTTGTCGCGCCCGGTGTCGGAGACCTCGTCCGTCATGTGGCCGACGTCGGTGATGTTCATGATCCACTCGACCCGCTTGCCCTCGTAGCGGAGGGCCCTGCGGATCAGGTCGCCGAGCATGAACGACCGCATGTTCCCGATGTGGATGTACCGGTAGACCGTGGGACCGCACGAATAGATCTTCACGGTCTGTCCGTCGACGGGGACGACTTCGTGCAGCTCGCGCGTCAGCGAGTCGTACAGGCGCATCCCGCGAGGATACTCGGGCCGGCGATGTCGGTGGCTACGAGCTGTCCGGTCGAGGTGGAGGCCCGCCGATGGGCCGCGAGGAGGGACGCAACGCAGGGTCTCCTCCCGCCGATCCGGTCGCGCCGACCTCCGGTCCGGACGTGCCCACGAGCGCGAAGGGGCTGGCAGGGACCGGAACGGGGATCGGAGCGCCCACGCCTCCGTGTTCCCTGTGCGCGCGGACGACGGCTGCGTGGTAGTTCTCGAGCATCTGCCCGAACCCCGGATCGTGATACGGCCGGCCATCCACCGTCGGGCCCACGGTTCCCTCGACGACCGCAGCGACATCCTCACCCGTGATCGTCTTGTGGGTCTCGAGCGCGTGGGCGAGCGCAAGGACCTGCGGACGGTTCTGCTCCAGCAGGGTCCAGGTCGCGTCATAGAGGTCTCGGAGGCGAGCCTCGATGCGGCCGCCGAATCCTCCGTCCCACATGTTCCGGTCCGCTCCCGTCTCGATCGGTTGCGCGTTCCGGAGGCCGCCGAGCGTCACGGCATGGGATGCGATCGTGTCGCCCATCGCCCAGTACCCCTCCATCAGGGTTGCGAGGGAGGTCGCCTGTCGCATGTCGCCGCCAACGCCGGTCGTGTTGTCGCCGTCGAAGAAGATCCGTTCGCCTGCCAACGACGCGAGCGATGACATGAGATCGGCGTCGTGTTCGGAGCGCCAGTCCACGAAGCGGTCCTCGGGCGGTATCCACGACACGAAGCCGCCCGTCTCACCGCGCCGCTCGATCGTCGCGAGGTCGATGAGCGCGTGCGGCCGGAGACGGTACGTGACGATCGCGTGGCACGCTTCGTGGACGGCGACCGAGTGCCGCTCACGCTGGATGTACTCGTGATCGTCCGGGAGACCGTGTTGCTTCAGTTGCTTCGCCTTGACGACATCGGTATAGGTGACGGTCTCGCGACCCTCGCGGATCGCGGTCACGAGCCCCTCGTTGACCATGTCCTTGATCGCGGCTCCCGAGAAGTACGGCGTGATCGTCGCGAGCTTGTCCACCTGCTCGGGAGTGAGATCGTTCTCCACCTTCGACAGATACAGCTCGAACGTTTCCTTGCGCCCGACCTTCTGCGGATACCCGACCTTGTACTGACGGTCGACGCGTCCCGGTCGGAGCATCGCGGGGTCGAGGGTGTCGGGCATGTTCGTCGCGAAGATGTGAAGGATCCGATACTTGGGTGGCGGCTTCGGCTTCATCCCCAGGGCTCGCCGAACGCGGTTGACCAGACCCCTCGGCTTCGTCAGACCCGACATCTCGGACAGGATCGCTTGGAGCGTGCCGGCGCCTCCGCCTCCCCCCGCGAGACCCCCCATGAAGACGGAGTTCTTCGCAGGCGGAGGGTGCGGAGCCTCGACCGCATCCAGCTCGGCGATCGCGGCACGGGCCGATGCGGTGAGGTACGCCGGACCGTTGCAGGTCCCCGGTGCGGGCGCGAGTCCAGATGGGCCGAACCCCGTCGCGATCTGCGCCCCGCGGCTGCCGAGGGAGTCGGCCTCATCGAAGAAGACGATCGCACCGCCGTATCGCAGAGAGAGACGCCGGAGCTTCCGGTAGAGCGATTTCACCTTCAAGATGCCGACGCCCATGAACATCTGGATGAAGGCGCCCGGGTCCACGAACACGAAGGGCCGGGCCGTCTCACCCGCGACAGCCTGGGCCATCAGGGTCTTGCCGGTTCCGGGAGGGCCCCACAACAGGATCCCGCCGGGAACGTAGCCACCTCGACGCTCGATCGCCTGTGGCTCCTCGAGGAACACGAGCGTCTCTTTCAATTGGTTCAGGGGGGCGTCTTGTCCCTTGACGTCGGCGAACCTCGTCTCGATCTCGTCGGGCATGATCGTGTCGATGCCGCCCCGCGAGAGGAACCAGAACAACCCGGCGAACTGGAAGATGATGAAGAAGAACGCGAACGCCAGCTGCAGGATGAACGGCAACGCGACCACGAGCCGCGCCGGCGCTTCGACGATCCCGAGCCAAACGGGTTGTGTATGGAAGATCCGGCCGAGGAACGTGCTGAGCGCGAACAGAACGATGAACACCTTGAAGGCGCGCGTGACGCGGTACCGCGTCCACGCATCCATCGTGCTCGTCCGTTCGGTGAACCCGTCGAAGACCCGCTTCTGCCAGAAGCGGTAGTACCCGGCCGAGTGTTCTTCGATCATGTAGTGGATCTGGCGCACGAGCTCGAGGCATGCGAGCGCGACGATCCAGGCGTAGTCACGCAGGGCGATCCGGACCGCGTCGGAGAACGGCCCCCCGATCGGGTTCACCGACGTCGTCCACACGATGGCGAGGCCGGCGACCCACAAGCCGGCAAGCAGCAGCACGAGCTTGATCCGATCCCAGAAGGCGACGGGTGCCCTCGTCGTCCGTTCGGAGGGCCGAGGTCGCGACGGCCGATCGGTGAGTGGCGCGATGGCTGGGCGTTCGTCCTTCCTCATGCGATCACCGTCCAGGAGTCGACCGCGGCCCCGATCTGGTCGCGGTTGTGTTGGTAGCAGTCGGCGCTGCACAGGATGGCGACGTAGTAGACCTTCGTCGACGAAGGGTCGATGAATGCCTTCTGGTCGACCTCGACGAAATCGGGCGACAGCACGGCGACGCCCTGACCACCGAGGAGTGCCCGCTGGAGCTGTTGGTCGCCGGTCGTCGAGGGCTGCGCCGCAGAGGCGGCCTCCGCGAGCGCTGATGCGCGGAACTGGAACACCAGATGGACCCCGTGATACCCGTTCTCGTTCAACTCGTCGTCGTAGGACAACACGGCCGCGTCGCTCTCGTTCTGGATCAGCTGGTCGACGGGGAACAGGAAGTTGCGCAGGTAGCTGATCGAGGCGCTGTCTCTCTCCGTGAAGCTCAGTTCGCGAACGAGCCCGATGCCTTGGGGCTCGTCACTCGCGAGATCGGACGCGTCCAGGATGTGACTGACCGACGCATCCGGTGAGCCGTCGATCCCGACGAGCCACTCGATCGGGTCGGGGACGTCCGCCTGCGGTCCCGGCGGAAGCCCGAGGACGGCAGACTTGTCGAAGATCGTCCAACTGGTCGGGACCCGGAACGCCGTTCGTGTGTGCGTGTCTCTGACGTATTGGTACTGCGGAGCCGAGCAGGAAGCCGCCAACAGCAGGAACATGGCGGTGGCCGACAGGGAGCGTGGACCCCTCATGACCTGCTCATTATCGACCCAAGGGGTTCGAACATCGAGGGACGGCCCTCAGGTCGTGATCGGCCTGTCCTCGAACGGGATCGACAACGCGATCGTGGTTCGAGTGGCCACGCCGCCCTTCTCGCGGAGCCTCCGGATCAGCTCCTCGAGGTCGGCGGTCGTTCGGGTCCGAACCTTCAGGATGTAGTTTGCCTCGCCGGCGACGCTGAGGCAGTCCTCGACCTCGGGGAAGTCCGCGAGCAGGCGTTCGGGCAGGTCGTCGGGCTGCTGCGGGTCCAGCGGGGTGGCCGCAACGAGAGCCGTGATCAGCAGGCCGACCGCGCCGGGGTCCACGATCGCCCGGTACCCGCGGATCACGCCGGCGTGCTCCAGCTTGCGGACGCGGTCGTGCACCGAGGAGGCCGACAGGCCCACGCGTTGCGCCACGTCGGCGTAGGTCGCGCGCGCGTCTTCCTGGAGCGCGGCGACGATCTCGAGGTCTCGCTCATCGAGCACGCCGACATCGTAGGGGACGGGCCCGGGTGAGCAGAAGCTCACCCGGCTCGGGGATCGTCGGAGGGGGAGCGACGTGATGGGATACGAGCACGGCTCCCTCCTCCTGCCGTCCCGCAGGAGGGAGCAGGCGTGTCTGACCGGCCGGCCGGACCGATCCGCTGGGAACGATCCACCAAGCCGCGTGGCGGCGAGCGCCGGATCGCGCGGCTCGATCCACGCGACGACGCCACGTACCGCCGACTGGTCGCGCCGCTCGTCCCCGCGATCGAGCGCTCCCTCGGCCCCGGCGTGTTCGGGAACCGAACCGTCGATGGCCGGACCGCTCCGTGGCCGCAACAGCGACGAGCGTGGCGGCGCGCCACGCGCTCGGCGATCGCTCGGGTCGAAGACGTCACGGTGATCGTGAGCGACGTTCGAGACTGCTACGGCTCGATGGGGGAGCCGGCCCTCGCACCGCTGGCCCTCGACGGGGAGCTCACGGCGTTCCTCCGGTCGCTCACCGAGGCGGGCGTCCGAGGGCTGCCCGTCGGCCCGGATCCGTCCGCGATCTTGGCGAACGGGATCTTGGCGATCGCCGACCACGACGCTGCGGCGGCCGACTGCCACCCGATCCGGTGGGTGGACGACGTGATCTTCGTGGCAGCCGGCCGCCGCAGCGCCCAGGGCGCCTTCGGCGCCTGGCGGCGAAGCCTGGAACGACTGGGGCTCCACGCGCACGACGGGAAGACGCGCCGGGCGAGCGGGTCGCTCGAGTCGCGGCTGCTCGTCGACGGACGATCCACCTCCGCACCCGGGCCGGTCGCCCGTGGCATCATCCCCGCACCGTGAGGACCCTCTACCGAGCCGCGCGCGTGCACACCTTCGGGCACCCGCCGACGGGGGAGTGGATCCTGGTGGACGGCCGGCACATCCAGCGCGTCGGGAGCGGCGATCCTCCCGCCACCGACAGGACCGTCGAGCTCCCGGGCGCCACGATCATGCCCGGCTTCGTCGACAGCCACGTCCACCTGACGAGCACCGGGCTCGCCCTGGCCAACGAGGACGTCGCCGCCGCCGGGAGCAGGGCGGAGCTCCTCGCGATCGCGCGCGAGCGGGCCGCGGCGGGGGACGACGACGCCGTGTTCCTCCAAGGGTTCGACGAGACGCGATGGATCACGCCTGAGCTCCCGACGCTCGCCGAGCTCGACGCAGTGGTCTCCCTCCCGCTCGTGATCCGGCGCGTCGACGGTCACGTGGCGCTCGCGAATTCGGCCGCGCTCGCGGCTGCCGACGTCACCGAGACCGACGGCTGCGAGCGCGACGCCGGCGGCGCCCCGACGGGGATCCTCACGCGTCGGGCGAACGCCCGTCTCGGCCGGTGGGCGGCGTCGGCGCGGTCCCAGCACCGGATCGAGCGGCTCCAGCTGGCCGCGGCCGGGCTCGCGGTGGCCCGCGGGGTCACCACCGTCCACGAGATGTCGATGCCGCACGACGACGGCGAACGCGACGTCGAGGTGTTCCGTGGACACCAGGGCCGGTTGCCGGTGCACGCGATCGCGATCGTGGCGACGATGGACGTCCCACGGGCGATCGAGCTGGGACACGACTCGATCGGTGGAGACCTGCCGACCGATGGTTCGATCGGAGCCAGGACCGCGGCCGTCTCCCTTCCCTACGTGGGCACCCAGGATCGTGGCGCACTCTCCTACGCCGACGACGAGCTCGCCGGCTTCTTCCTCGACGCCCACATGGCGGGGCTCCAGGCGGGCGTGCACGCGATCGGCGATCGGGCGATCGAGCAGGTCCTGTCCGCCTGGGAGCGGATCTACGCGTCGCTCGACTCCCGGGAGCGGCGGCACTTCCGAGCCCGGCGCCACCGCGTGGAACACTTCGAGATGCCCGGCCGGCAGCAGATCGAGCGGGCGGCGATGCTCGGCCTCGCCGTCTCGGTCCAGCCCGCGTTCGACGCGGCGTGGGGCGGGGTCGGCGGGATGTACGAGGCGCGCGTCGGCACGGAGCGTGCCTTCGGGATGAACCCGTTCCGCGCGATGCTCGATCGAGGCGTCGTGGTCGGAGCAGGCTCGGACGCGCCGGTCACCGCCTTGGACCCGTGGCTCGCGGTCGACGCGATGGAGCACCATCACGAAGCCGCACAGCGGCTCGGCCGTGTCGAGGCGGTCCGGGTCCACACGGCAGGAAGCGCGCGCCTCGCGCACCAGGAGGAGAAGAAGGGACTCCTGGAGCCGGGCTACCACGCGGATCTGGCTGCGTACGACGCGGATCCGCTGACCGTGGAGACGGTCCTGGGACTCCGGCCGGTCCTCACGGTGTCGCTCGGGCGTGAGGTGTTCGCGGCGTGAACCGTTCTGTCACTCTTTCTGCGTGCCGGGGGTTGACCATCGAGCGGCGCGCTCGATAGCGTTCCGGCTGCGCCACCGCCCCGGCGGAGGCGCATGAGAACCCAAGAGGCTGAGTAGAGAACGCGGCGCCCCGGCGTCGCGGCCCCAAAGGTCCCTTGGGTTCTCGCTTTTTCTCATCGGTCCTCCCATCGGGAATGCCCAGAGGGGCCCGCGGCGTTGCGGGGAAGCGCGATGCGTCCCTTCGGTTGCATGGATGCGGTCGAGGTGTAGGATGCGCGCGCTCGAGGGGGGGTAAGGGGATCCCCCACCGTGCAGAAGAGGAAGACCCAGATGCCCGAGAACATCGACGACGTAGACGATCGCGTGGAAGAGGAAGACGTCGCCCTCGACGACGAGGAGGCGCTCGAAGAGATCGAGCCCACCCCCGAGGAGATCGCCGAGGCGACGGTGCCCCCCGAGCCCGGCCTGGAGAACGTGGAGTCGATCCAGGACCTCCTCGCCAAACAGGAGACCGCGGAGGGGGCAGAGGAGGCCGCCGACGAGGAAGAGGTCGCCACGCCTGCTTCGACGCGGGACGAGCGGCTGGAGCCCCTCGACGCGCGCGTCGTTCCGATGCAGGAGACGGAGTTCATGTGCAAGAACTGCTACCTGGTGAAGCATCGGAGCCAGCTCGCCGACAAGCGAAAGATGCTCTGTCGCGACTGCGCCTGACGCGCGCCACCCAACCGCCGCTCCCCGTCGCGCTCGCTCTGTGCGCGGGGAGCGGGCTCCTGCTGTCCCTCGCGTTCCCTCCCGCCGAGCTCTGGCCCGTCGCGTTCGTCGCGCTCACGCCGCTGCTCTGGCTCCTGCGCTCCGCCCGGCCGGCGCGCGGCGCACTCCTCGGCTTCGTCTTCGGTGTGGCCTTCTTCGGGGCCACCCTGTACTGGATCTTCCTGTTCGGGGCCCTGGCCTGGTCCGCACTGACGGCTCTGTCGGCGCTCGCGATCGCGATCGTCGGCGGGCTCGCGCCCGGCCTCCTCAGGCCGGGCCGCCCCGTGCTGTCCGCGCTCGGCGTGGCGTCGCTGTGGACGGTCGTGGACTGGGTCCGCGGCGCGTTCCCGCTCGGCGGGTTCGCGTGGGGGAGCCTCGGCATCTCGCAGGTCGACGACCGCGTCCTGCTCCCGCTCGCCACGCTGACGGGCGTGTGGGGGATCACGTTCGTGGTCGTCGCCGTCAACGCGCTGATCGTGGAGACGGTCGCGCGCGGGGGAGGGGCGTTCCGGCGAGGCCGACTCCTCGGGGTCGCGGCCGCCCTCGTGCTGATCCCGGTCGTCGTCCCGTTCTCGGTGCCGAGCGGCGAGACGCTCCGGGTCGCGGTGGTCCAGGTCGATGTGCGCGCGCCCGCAGGGCTCACGCCGGTCGAGGAGGACCTCCTCGTGGCGCGACGGAACATCGAGATGGACCTGACGCTCGCCGGCGGCGCCAGACCCGACCTGGTGCTGTGGGGGGAGGGAGCGCTCGACCCGGGCGCGTCCGGCGACCCCGCGACGATCGAGGCCGTGCAGCGCGCCGTGGCCGCCGTCGGGGCACCGACGGCGATCGGGGCCGTGATGAACGATCCCGACGGACAACGGACGAGCGAGCTGCTCCTGGACGGTGACGGGAGGTTCGTCAACCGCTACGACAAGGTGCACCTGGTCCCGTTCGGCGAGTACGTGCCGTGGCGCTCGGAGATCGGCTGGATCAGCGCCACCCATCAGATCCCCGTCGACCGGATCCCCGGGGTCGGCGTCCACACGGTCCAGGTGCCGGGGGTGCCGCCGTTCGGCACACCGATCTGTTACGAGAACTCCTTCGCCGAGCTCCCCAGGGCGTTCGTGCGCGAAGGGGCGACTTTCCTCGTCGTCCCGGTCAACAACGCCTCGTACGGGTTCACGGCCGCCTCGGACCAGCACCTGCAGATGAGCAGGATGCGGGCGGTGGAGACCGGTCGGTGGGTCGTCGACGCGGCCGTGTCGGGCGTCTCGGCGTTCATCGACACGCACGGGACGGTGACCGCTCGTACGGGTCTGTTCGATCCGACCGTCCTGCCGGGCACGATCACGACCTCGACGGCGGCGACGCCGTACGTCCGATGGGGGGACTGGTTCGTGGCCGCGGCGGCCCTCGGCCTCGTCGTGCTCTTCCTGCTCCCGAGGCGGCGGGCAGGGGTCCGGGCTTCGCCCGGAC
>JBKOUM010000018.1:0-9584 GCA_046723385.1 Actinomycetota bacterium | reverse complement strand
CTCTAAGCCGGGACGACGTCCCGCCTCGCCGAACGCATACCCTGGAGGGGTATCCGAGGAAAGGAAGGCTCGTGGCGACGCAGACGCGTGGGTACACGACGACGAAGCCCCAGCTCCTGGAACGTCTCGCGAAGATCGAAGGCCAGGTCCGTGGTGTCGCGAAGATGGTCGAAGACGACCGCTACTGCATCGACGTCGTGACGCAGATAACCGCGGCTCGCGCGGCGTTGGACAAGGTGGGACTCGGGCTCCTCGACAGCCATGTCCGCCATTGCTTGATCGGTGGGCATGGGGGTCCGGCGGACCCGGACGAGCAGGCGGCCGAGCTCATGGGCGCGGTCGGACGGATGATCGCCCGCTAGATCATCCCCCACCGGCCATCGACCGGCCGAGGAACGTTCGATGAACGGTGCAGGATCCGCCGCGCGAACGGGCGAACCGTCGTTAGCGTTCGACCGATGGTCTTCCCCGACCGGGAGATGGGCGAGGACTGGATGCGGGCGCTCGCGCGGCATCACGCCGAGGCCCGCGACCGGTACCCGGCCAACGACCTCGTCGTGGTCTTCGACATCGACGGCACGATCCTCGATCTTCGATACCTCACGGCGCACGCCCTGCTCGCGTACGACCGAGCACGCGGGACGGATCTCTTCCACGGCCTCGTCGCCGAGGACGTCACGGTTCCGGAAGGGCGGGTCGGAACGTTGCTGGAGACCCTCGGCGTGCCCGAGGAGCATCGCGACGACATCGCCGCCTTCTATCGCGTCCATCTGTGGGATGACGGCGGCGTCATCGCCGCGAGCGCTCCGTACCGCGGCGTCCTGAGCGTGATCAGGTGGTTCCAGATCCAGCCGCACACGCGGGTGGCGCTCAACACGGGCCGGCCCGAGCGGATGCGCAGGGTCACCCTCGATTCCCTGGACATCGTGGGCGACGTCGCGCGGGTTCGGTTCGACCCCGAGCTCCTGTTCATGCGCGGCGAGGGCGTCACCGTCCCGGACGCGAAGATCGCGGCGCTCGGGGAGATGCGGGGTCGCGGGTTCCGACTCGTCGCGGTCATCGACAACGAGCCGGAGAACCTCGCGGCGATGTCGACAGCACCACAGCACGACGAGGTCCTGTTCCTTCACGCGGACACGATCTTCGAGTCGCAGCGCAGCGATGGCCTTCGCGCGGTAGGGGGAAGCGCGTACGAGCTCAGCGGGCTCATCAGCGAGGACCGCCTCCACGAGCACGTCGAGCTCGTCTGGCACGGGGTGAACGACCCGGACAACCTTCAGCAGTTCCTGCGGTCCGGGATCACATGGGCGGAGGTCGATCTCCGGCGCGATCCGGTGGGCCGGCTCGTCCTGCGACACGATGGCTTCGACGAGCGGCCTTGGAGCCGCCACGAGCGTTCGACGCTGGCGCGAGCCAGCGTCGAGACGCTCGTCGCGGCCGGCCGGTCGATCAAGCTCGACGTCAAGGAGGACGAGGAGACCATCGAGGCGGCGCTCGACCTGCTGGACGAACTCGAGCTGGACGACACACGCATCTGGTTCAACGGCGAGGTCGACGTGGTGGGCGCGACCGCTTCCCGACCGCCACCGCATCCTGTCCCGTCGACTTCCTCATCCCCCTGCTCGCCGCCGCGCCCCAGGAGGCCGACGCGATCCTGATGCGGCTCCGTTCGTGGGGCGTGAGCCGCCTGTCCGTTCGATGGGCGACCGGCTTGTCTCGCACGATCGGGGATCTCGAACGGCGAGGTTGGGAGACGAACGTGTATGGGGTGCCCGACCTCCAGACGTTCCTCGAGGCCGCGGTCCTCCTGCCGACGTCCGTCACCGCCGACTTCAACTTCCCCGCGTGGCGGTACTTCGGCCGAGGCTCCGGGGAGCACGGCCTCGTCCATCGGTACGAGCGCGACGCCCTGCCCGTGGGCAGCGGAGGTCAGCTACTCGAGCAGGGCTGAGGACACTCGCTGAGCGTCGGTCAATCGCGTCGCCAGCGTCGCCGCGAGCCACCGGTGCAGCGTGGCAGCCGTCTGCGGATCCTCGGCCTGCAACCGCTCGATCGACGCGTGGCTGAGCCTCAGCACCACGCTCGGGATCTCCGCGATCACGTCCGCCGTTCGCGCCGACCCCGTGTAGAGCGCCACCTCGCCGACGATCACCCCCGGTCTGACCGTTCCCATCCGCATCCGCGCGCCTTCGGGCGTCGTCAGCTCGACGCTCAGCGTCCCCGATTCCAGGAGGAACACGTCTTCGGGGGGATCGCCTTGCCGGATCAGGACGGTCCCCCGCGCCAGGGACCGACGCTCGAGGTACGGGCGCAGCGCCGGCGGGACGTCGATCACGCCCTCCGCCTCCCCGCCGGTGGTGCCCTCGCTCGCGGCGGCCAGCAGGCCGTCCTCGCAATATTGGAGCCCGTGCTCCAGATCGGGTTCGAACCGGATCACACCGGACGCGACCACACCGCCGCGGCGCAGCTGCTCCCTCACGCGATCGGGGACCTGCGCGAACACCACCTCGAAGCTGCTCGCGTCCGCGAACTGCGCCACCTTCTGCAGCGCCAAGACGCCGGACGCGTCGACGCCCGTGACCCGCTTGCAGTCGATCACCAGGTACCGGATGGGCCCGGTCTCGACCCGCCTGCGGATCCGCTCGAGGATCCCGCTGGCGGTCCCGAAGAACACGAACCCATCGACGCGGAGCACCTGAACGCGGTCGGCGAGCGCTTCGAGCGCGGCCCGGTCCCCCGGCGGACGATCCACGTTGCTCCGGTACGTGACGCCGAACGCGACCTCGCGAACCAGGTCGATCTTGCCGTAGTTGACCGCGAACAACACGACGGCGAGGAGGAGGCCGACCACCAACCCGGGGACGAGGCCCTTCGTCGCGATCGTCGTCACGATCGCGAGCACGATCAGATACTCACCGACCGGAAGCGACCGTCGGATGTCGATGATCCACGCGACCAGGAAGGAAAGGCCCACGAACACGAGCACACCGCCCACGATCATCCGCGGGATCAACGCGACGAACGACGCACCGAACACCACCGTCGCGAGCGGGACCAGGGCGGCGACCAGACCGGCGCCCCGCCCGTCCACCGCCATCTGATCCGCGAGCGCCGTCAGGCTCAGCGCGTGGTAGCCGGGGATCCCGCCGAACACACCGGAGACGACGTTCACCAGGCCCGCGTCGCGCAGCTCCCGATTCGTGTCCAGATCGGTCCGGAGCAACAACTCGACGCCGCCCACGTTGAACAGGCAACCCATCACCGCCACGAACACCGTCGTGGCGATCCCGGTGGCCGAGCCGAGGACGGCCGACCAGTCGGCGCCGGTGATCGCGCGGACGGTCCAGACGTTATTGAGTCGCGGCGACGCGAACGGCCCGAGCAACCACAGTCCTTCCCGAGCGGTTCGGATGGATGACCCGGTGAGGGGGATCCCGATGGCGAACACCAACAAGCCGAGAGCGATCACGACGGGGATGACGAGGGGTCTCCGGATCAAACGGGTCGCGACCAACAGGACGACCCCGAACGCGAGCGCGGGCCCCCACCGCATCAGCTCGAACGGATCGAAGAACTGCCGGAACGTCTCGACGTGAAGGTCCATCCCCCCCGCGACCCGGAGCCCTCCCTTGAAGAGCAGCCATCCGGTGCCGGCCAGGAAGCCACCGACGACGGGGTACGGGATGAATCGCGCGAGGTTCCCCAGGCGAAACGTCCCCAACAGCAGGAAGGTCAGCGCCGTGAGCAGCGTCACGACCATCGTCGCGGCGACGACCGTGAGGAAGGACTGGTTGACCCCTCCCTTCGTGTCGAGAGCGGCCGTCGCCGCGACGATCGCGAGCACGGCCGCCGCGGCGTCCTGCACGCTCCCGACGATGCCTCGGACGCCTCCTCGCCATGCGAGGATCGCAAGGGTTACCGTCGCGGCGACGAGGTAGATGCCGATCCCCGCCGCGAGCGTGTCCTCCAGGTAGCCACCGAACACGAGCGCGGCGAACGAGATCGCGAGGACGACCTCCACGACGCCGATGACGGCGCCGGCCGAGACGGTCACGAGGACCTTCCCGGCCCGACCTTCCTGGGACACGCGTCTCCCTTCCGGCGACGGCGCGTGCGGGCCCGCGGGATGCACCACCCTATGTGGCGGCCAGCCGCCCCGCCAGGGGGCGGATCAGGGGTCGGGCTGGCACGACGGGCACCACCACACGGTCCGCGCGTGCTCACCGAGCCGCTCGGAACTGATGACCGTCCCGCATCTGAGGCACGCCCGTCCGGCGCGCCGATACACAGCGAGTCCCGCCGGCATGGTCCGACGAGGCCGCCGCTCTAGGTTCGCTCGCAACGATCGGTGGGCGGCCCCGTACAGACGTCGCCGGTCCTCGGCGTCGAGCCTGCCGAGCGGTGTGCGCGGTGCCACGCGCTCCGCCCACAGGACCTCGGAGCGATAGACGTTCCCGATCCCGCACGCCGGCCGCTGATCCAAGAGCACGACGCCGATCGGCGTCGCCCGATCGATGAGCTCGAGACGCCGAAGCGTCTCGTCGAGGTCGGGATGCTCGTCGCAGAGATCCGGCCCGAGCGCTCTCAGCACCGGATGCCGTCGGAGGCTCGGGAGGTCGAGCAGCTCGACGACGGGCGCATCACCGACCACGGCGGAGACCGTCGCCGTCGCGAGGCGGACCTGCATCCCCCTCCCGGGTGGTCCACGTCTCGCGATCGGACGGTCCGGCGATCGCTCGAGGCGCCACCAGCCGTCCATGCCGAGATGCGTGTGCAGCGTGAGCCCGCCGTCGAAGCCTACGAGGAGGTGCTTGCCCTTGCTCGCGACGGACAGACGACGTCCCGGCTCCGGGTGTGGAAGCGGCAGCCGCGGCGCCTCGAACCGGGTGAGCGGGTCATCGCGGAACGCGGTCTGGAGGCGCGTCGCCGCGATGCGGATCGTGTCGCCTTCGGCCACGTATCCAGGCTAGCGCGGAGCCTGAGAGGACCGTCCGCTACCCTGCGCGCCGTGGCGAGGCAGGCTTCGGGGGCGACGGCCGGGGGCGGTGCGGTCGAGACCGCAACGGGAACCCTTCATCGGCTCACCTCGTACGAGCCGGGCCAGGAGTGGGATGCGCCGATCGACGACCCCCGGATCGTGCCGGACCTCGAGGTGAACGATCTCGCTCGATTCCCCTGGTTCTACAAGCGATACGAACCGTCGCTCCCCCGTCTGCAGCTTCCGCGAGAACTGCCTCGCACGACGGCTGCGGCCCTCGCCGTGATGGCGGGCACTGCGGACGTCGCCATCACCCGACCCGACGTACCACAGCTCTCGCGGCTGCTCCACCTCTCCGCCGGGGTCGTGCGAACCATGGATCGGCCCTACGCGACCTGGCTGTTCCGGGCCGCGGGGTCCGCCGGTGGCCGCTTCCCGCTGGAGGTGTACGTCGCCGTTCCCGACGGCACGTCCCTGCCCGCGGGCGTGCATCACTACGACCCGCACGATCACGCGCTCGTTCGGGTCGGGCCGCCCGCGCTCCGAGGATCGCCCGCGATCGTCGTCACCGGGGTCCCGTGGCGGACCGGCTGGCGCTACCGGGAGCGCGGTTTCCGGCACATCTACTGGGACGCCGGAACGATGCTCTCCCAGCTGCTGGCCGCGGCCGACTCCGGCGGGGTGCCCGCACGGCTGCACAGCCGGTTCCCGGACGCGGCGGTGACCGCGCTCGTCGGCGCCGACGGGGCGCACGAGTGGCCCGTGGCCGTCGTCTCCCTCGCGGAGGACACGCCCGCGCTCGAGGCGTCCGGTCCTGCAGAACGAGGCGAGGTGGACGCGGCGCCGCTCGAGTTCCCGCTCGTCACGGCAGCACAGACGGCCGGGGACCTCGAAACGCTCGGCCCCCCTGGGAGCCCGGCGCCCCGGTCCGGGTGCCGATCACGAGCTCCGACCCGATCGAGACCGTCGTGCTCGCACGAGGCTCGCAGCGCCGCATGGATCCGGAGCGCGGCCTTCCCGAGAACGTCCTGCGGACGTCGATGCTCGCAGCGATGCGCGGCATCGACGTCCCGCACTTCGTGGTGGTCCATGACGTCGAGACGCTCACGCCGGGCGTCTACCGCTGGCCCGACCTGTCGGCCCCGGTGCGGCGCGGCTCGCTGCGCGACGAGCTGTTCCGCGTATCCCTCGAGCAAGGGCTCCCCCGCGATGCCGCGTTCGTCGTGATCGGCGCGACGGATGTGGGCGCGCTCGACGATCGGGAGTACCGCGAGGCGCACCTCGCCGCAGGTTTGGTCGAAGGCCGGCTGCACCTCCTGGCGGTCGCGCTCGGCGCGAGCGCGACCGGGATGACGTTCCTCGACAGCGAGATGCCCGCGCTGCTCGGCGGATCGTGGGACGCCCTCCTGTTGACCTGCGTCGGCGTCCCCGAGTACCGATCGGCGGTCGGCGGCCCGCCCGGCAAGCCCACGCCTGTCCGCAAGGTGCTCGAGCGGTGAGCGGCCGCGTCGGTCCTACAGGCCGAAGACGCTCATCTGGTGCACCAAACCGCCGAGGTCGCAGGGCACGTACACGGCCCCCTGACTGACGACCGGGTTGTCGCACGACCACAACGCGTCGGCTCGGCTCGAGTAGAGGACCTGCCCCGTCGCCTCGTCCACCGCCTGCAGGCCGTTCTCCAACGAGCCCGCGTACACGACACCGTTCGCGAGCGCCGGGGTTCCGTAGTACGCGCTCGGACCACCGTCCGTCGTCCATCGGGCCGCTCCGCTGGTCGCGTCGAACGCTCGCAGGTATCGGGCCGTCGCCGCGACCACCGTGTCCCCGTCGACCACCGGCGTCAGATAGCCTCCCCAGGAGTCCAGCGGAACCGACCACACGGGCGACCCGTCGGAAGCGTCACGCGCCACCAGGCTGTTCGCGGTCTGGATGTAGACGAGGCCGCCGCTCACGACCGGCGTGCCTGCGAAAGAGCCCGTTCCCGCCTTGAACACGAGCGCGCCTGTGGCCGCGTCGTAGGCGTAGAGCGCGTCGTCCAACACGTACGCGAGGCCGCCCGAAACACTCACCGGCCCCTGCACGTACGGCTCCACCGGGTGACGCACCCACCTCACGGCGCCCGTGCCGGCGTCCAAGTCGTAGATCCTCTCGGTCCTGTACGTCGACGCGTAGACGTCGTCCCCCTTCACCGTGATCGCGTTGAACTCCGAGCAGAAGGGCACCCATCGCACCCACAACCTGTCGCCGGTCATCGCGTCGAACGCATACACGGCGTTGCTCCCTCCGACGAACACGGTCCCATTGCTGACCGCGGGGACGAAGTGCCACGTGCATCCGTTCGTCGAGATCCTCCGGCGCCACGCGACCGTTCCCGACGCAAGGTCGAAGGCCGTGAGGTAGGTGCTGGCGCTCCCGCCTCCCGGGGCGACGCCGTATCCCCGGCCGCCGACCACGATCTGGTAGGGGAACGCGGGCAGGACCCGCCAGCCGCCGTAGGAGGCGATCACCCCTAGATCGCCCGCGTTGGCCGGGCCGAGCACGGCCTCGGCACGGTTGACCCCGTTGTGTGCCGGTCCATCCGCGTACATCGGCCAGTCGCCCGCGCCAGCCGATGCGGGACCCGTGACGAGCACGAGCCACGCCATCGACGCGAGTACGGTCCTGCCAGGCCTCGCCGCTGCCTTCCGGCAGCACGACACACCGATCATGGTCCCCTCTCCGGGCGAGCGAGCCTGAGGGTAGGCTCGACACCCGGCGGGGTCAATCAGCTCCCGGCAGCTCCCGGTCGTCTCGGCGGACCCACTTAGCGGGCACGGTTCCTTGGTGCGTGAGGAAGTCGTACGCGGGAGCGACCTCGGGCGGAGCCGCGGGTTCGACGTCCCACCACGACCCGCACTCCGGGCACCGCCACTCGGTCGGCGCCGATGCGACCCGCAGCTCCATCGGCGGCTGGCAGATGTGCAGCTCTTCCGCCATGGCGCAAGCCTACGTCACGATGTCCGGTGCTCGTGAGGGGTCCGGCCGAGCCTCCGAGCGAGAGAGCTGCCGGACCCACTCCCGGAGGCGCGGCAGATGCTCGGCGTAGTGCTCCGGGCCGGACTTGCTGATCCACCGGTCCGCTTCGGCCGACGGCTCGGGCAGGGATCGCCAGGCGCGGAGCATCCGGTTGCGAGAGGCCACCCCCTGGGCACGCACATCCTGGAACGCGACGTCGTGCATCGATTCGTAGAACCTGGCGTTCATCGCATCGACGTCGATCTCATGCGGCCGATACGTGCCGACCCGGATCTGCTCGAGCACCACACCCGCCTCCGCGAGCCAGCTCCCGATGTGCGCGACCAGATCCTTCGCCGTCCACCCTTCGATGAAGTACCCCGGTTCATCGACCTTCTCGGCGGGAAGCGAATCGACGAGGCCGTCCAGCTCCGTCCAGAGCCGGTCCTCCTCGGCCAAGAGCTCCTTCCGTCGGCTGGGCTGCGACACGGGCTCGGTCTGCTCGAGGGAACGGCCGCGTGTCACTTGGGGGCCGGGTCCGGACCGTACTTCTGGACGAACGCGAGCGCCGTGTCGGCCACGATGCGCCAACCCTTGTCGATCGTGAGCGCGTGTCCGCGGTCGGGGATCTTCACGATCTCCGTCACGCCCACGTTCTTCTCCTGGCGCTTGTACGAGGCGTTCGCGATCGCCCACGGCACCACGTGGTCCCTCTCGCCGTCCATGATCATGAGCGGACCGCGCCGGGGGTTCTTCGTGTCGACCTTCGCCTCGGTCCACGGGTTCAGGTTGGCCGACGCGGCCTGGAAGAGCGGTTCTCCGGGTGTGGGCACCGCGTACTTCTCGTACAGCTCCTTGGCCTCATCCTCGCTCACCGCGTTCGCGAACGAGTACCGGAACTGCTCGTACGTCAACGGCACGGCTCGGTGCACGTTCGCGGGGTTCTTGAGGACCGGCGATGCCGACCGAAGGGACGAGATCGGCAACGGGAGGACTCCCCGGAACGGCGCAGGGTCGATCGCCACCGAGACCGCCGACAGGCCGCGACCGGCAAGGATCTGTGTGAGCAAACCGCCGAAGGAGTGGCCGATGACGGCAGGTTGCCGGTCCAGCTCCATGATCACGTGCTCGAAGTGATCCGCCACCTGTCCGACCGACTTGTTGGCGAGGAGCTCCGGGTTGGCGTTGGCCTCCTCGACCGTCTCGGGGTCGTTCGGCCACCCGGGGGTGAGCGCCGTGTAGCCATTCTTCTCGAAGAGCTTCGCCCAACGATCCCAGCTGCTCGGCAACAGCCACAGGCCATGGACGAACACGACCGGCATGGTCCCCGCAGCGTTCGCACGCTTGATCTGCTTGGCCTCATGTTGCGTGATCACGGAGGGCAGCTTCTTCGCCATGACTTCCCCCTTCTTCGCCGGGCTCGCCGGGGACTCGGTGCCGATGAGCGGAGACCCGCGGGGAGATCGCCGCCGGCCGACCTCGCGACCACCCTAGGTCGGCACCCCCGCGTTCGACAAACGCGCTCCAGCCGCGTTCCCGGATCTCCGCGCGCGACGCAGACGTGCGATGGAGCGGGCCGTCGCCGGCCCGCTCCGTGAGGATCAGCTGGTCG
>JBKOUM010000159.1:0-4740 GCA_046723385.1 Actinomycetota bacterium | reverse complement strand
GCTCGACCTGGTTGAACGTGAACACGTGGAGCGCGCGGACGTCGGCCGCGTCGTCCGCCAGCGTGGGCGCCAGGTGCTCGAGGAACGTGTCGGGGCCGAAGGATCCGCCGCGCACGATGTGCCCGATCAGCTGCTTGTTCTTCTTCAGGTACCGGGCGGAGTCGGCGACCCCGATCCTCGTTGCGACGCGCATCAGTTTGGTGAGATCGGCCACGCCGGGAACGCCGAGATGCAGGGGCAGGGTGATCCCCTCGCGCCGGATCCGGGTGAGCCACGTCGAGACGGCCCCCGGGTTGAAGCTCATCTGCGACGTCATCACGTTCGCGTACCGCTGCTTCTCACGAAGGACCTCCAGCAGCCGATCGTCCGCGATGTCCGGGTGCCCCTCCGGATAGCACGGGACGCCGACCTCCTCGAACGGGTGGCTGAGCTCCCGCATCGCACGCAGGAGCATCAGGCCGTCGTGGATCTCGCCCCGATCGCGGGCGTCACCACCGACGACGAAGATCCGGCGGATGCCACTTCGCCGCGAACGTTCGAGCAGCTCCGCCAGGTGCGCCCGGTCGCGGAGCATGTGCGCCGAGATGTGCGGCGTCACGTCGTGACCCAGAGCCGCGACGGCTTCGGCCAGATCGAACGTCGCCTCGATCCCATGCGAGGGCGAAGCCGTCACGGTGACCTGGGACCCGGGTGGCAGCGCGGTCGCCTGCTCGCGCGCCGACGAGAGCGGGATCAGCTCGTACTTGGCGTCGGCGACGAGCGACTTCAGCGCCGCTCGTTGCTCCTCGGTCAGGCCCGACGACCGCCGTCGTCTCCAGAACCGCCACCCCATCGCTCGTCCGCTCTCCCGGTCCACGTCGTCGGGCCGCTGCATCATGCCCGGAGCCCCATCGGCGGGTCGAGAGCATGACTGAACCGGCGGTCACAGCGTGAACCGTGCCCAGACCGGCCCTGAACGGCGATCAGCCCTTGGGGATCTCCTTCGTCGGATCCCAGTGCGGCATCTGGACGACGGTCGCGGCGACCTTCGCCTTCGGCGTCTGGACCTCGAGCGACGTCCCCAGCTCGCTGTGCTCGATCGGCAGCATCGCGAAGCCGATGTTCCTCTCCAGACGCGGCGAGTAGCAGGCGGACGTCACGCGCCCGACCTCCGCGCCCCCGACCGACACCGGGAAGAAGTCCGGCATCTCGTTGTCGATGTAGGTACCGAGCTGCTCTCCGTCGATGTCGACGCCCACCAGCTTCTGCGACACGCCTTCGGCCTTGATCCGCTTGAGGGCGTCCTTGCCCATGAAATCGGCCTCCTGGTCCAGGTCGACCATCCACGTGTAGTGGTAGCCGACCTCGAAGGGGTTGTTCTCGTACCACATGTCCGCACCGAAGGCGAGGATGCCGCCCTCGATCCGCCGGATGTGGCATGGGCCGATCACCTCGAGGCCGTGCGGCTTCCCGGCTTCGAGCACGGTGTCCCACAGCTTGACGCCGTGTTCGGACGCGTCGCGGAGGTAGATCTCGTACCCGACCTCGCCCGTGTACCCGGTGCGCGACACGACGACGGACATCCCGTCGAGGTCGGCCTTCATCAGGCCGTAGTACGGGACGTCGAGGATCCGGTCGCCGAAGAGCTCGGTCAGGACCTTCTTCGCGTTCGGGCCCTGGATCTGCACCGGCGCGACGTCGATCTCCCGGATCGTGACGTCCATCCCCTTGGCGGCGGCGATCCCCATCGCGTAGAGGTTCACGTCGGAGTCGGCGAGCGAGAGCCAGAACTCGTCCTCCTGGACGCGGAGCAACACGGGGTCGTTCAGGATCCCGCCGTCCGGAGCGGTGATGAAGACGTACTTGGCCTGGTCGACCGCACATCTATGCAGGTCTCTCGGGACGAGCATGTTCGTGAGGTCGAACGCGTCCTTGCCCTTGATCTGGATCTGCTTCTCGACCCCGACGTCCCAGAGCGTCACGCCGTTCACGAGGTTCCAGTACTCGGCGACCGGGTCGCCGTAGTGACGTGGGTGGTACGTGTGGTTGTAGACGCTGTAGCGCGCGACGCCGTGACGGCGCGACGCGTAGAAGTACGGCGACTTGCGGACCCGCGTGTAGAGCAGGATCCCGGGGTTCTCGTTCACTGCCATCTCCGGTGCTCTCCTTCCGTTCGGCCTCATACCCGCAGGCGCTCGCCCGCGGGATCCCACACCGGCTCCGCGGCGACGGTCGCCGCGAACCGATCTCCGAAGTACTCCACCTCTACCGGCGTCCCCACCGTCGCCAGGTCGACGGGCAGGTAGCCGTAGACGATCCCGCGACCGATCGAGTAGCCGTAGGCTGCGCTCGTCACGTAGTTCACGACCCGGCCGTCCGCCCAGATCGGCTCCTTGCCCATCACGACGCCGTCCGGATCGTCGAGGGTCATGCACGTGAGCTTCTCCGTGAGGCCGCGCTCGTGCTTCGCCTGGAGCGCGTCCCGACCCTGGAAGTCCTTGTCCAGCTTCACCGCGAACCCGAGGCCAGCCTCGAACGGATCGCGCTCGGTGGTGATGTCCTGGCCCCACAGTCGGTACCCCTTCTCCAGGCGGAGGGAGTCGAAGGCGCCCAGGCCGGCCGCGATCACTCCGTGATCGCGGCCGGCCTCCCACAGCAGGTCCCAGACCCTCGCCCCCATCTCGATCGGGCCGTACAGCTCCCACCCGAGCTCGCCTACATAGCTGATCCGTTGCGCGACGCACGGGACCTCGCCGACGGCCAGCCTGCGCATCGTCATGTACGGGAAAGCCCCGTTCGAGACGTCCGCGTCCGTGACGAGCTCGATCACGTCCCGGGCCCGCGGTCCCCACAGGCCGAGGCAGAATCGATGGTCAGTCATGTTCGCGATCGACACGCGTTCCTCGTCGCGGACCTGCGACCGCAGCCAGGCCAGGTCGTGCATCCCGGATCCACCGCCCGTGACGACCGTGAACGCATCCTCGCCGCCCCGCGTGACGGTCAGATCGCATCGGATCCCGCCGCTCGGCGTGGGCATCGCCGTGTAGATCAGCGTTCCGACCGGCCGGTCGATCCGGTTCGCGCACACCCGTTCCAGGAACGCGAGCGCATCGGGCCCTTCCACATCGAGCTTCACGTACGGCGTGATGTCGAACAGAGCGGCACGTTCGCGCGTCGCGAGGTGTTCCGCGCCGACCGCCGGCGACCAATTCTGCGCGGCCCACCCCGTCCGCGACTCCCACCCTGCGCCGGTCAGCACCTTGTTCGCGTCGAACCACTGCGGCCGCTCCCATCCCGCGCCGATGAAGAACTGCGCCCCGAGCACCTGGTGCCGCTCGAAGAAGGGCGTGATCCGCAGGCCGCGCGGTCGGGCCATCTGCTGGAGGGGATGGAGGATGTCGTAGACCTCGCGGTACTGCTGCTTCCCGCGCTCCACGACGTACGGCGCCGTCGTCTGGAAGCCGTAGAAGCGGTTCGCGTCGGCCTCGGCCAGGTCGTAGCCGGGCTCGCCCGTCGCCATCCAACGTGCGACCTGCTCCCCCATCCCGCCCGCGTGCGTGACCCAGACCGCCTCGCATACCCAGACCCCGCGGGTCACCGCGCTCTCACCGACGATCGAGCCGGCGTCGGGCGTGAACGAGAACATCCCGTTCAACGACCGCGACGGGTCGGCCGGTCGCATCCGGCCCCGGAGTGCCGGGAGCAGCCGGGCGGCTTCGGCTTCAGCCGGGTCGAAGTCGGCGGGCGTGAACGGCATCAGCGAGGGTTGCATCGCGCTCCCCGGAGGGCGCAGGTCGCCCTGCGGGGTCGCGATCGGTTCGTGGTGGTAGCTGCCGACGCCGTAATGATCTTCGCGGTGACGGAAGTACATCGCGACGTCCTGATGGCGCAGGATCGGATGGGCGACCTCGCGGGTCTCCCCGGCGAGCTCGTCGATCGGATCCGTCCACACGAGCTGGTGCTGGACCGCGACGAGCGGGATCGGAACGCCCGCCATGGCGCCGACCGTCGGGCCCCAGATGCCCGCGCAGATCAGCACGCGGTCGCACTCGATCCGACCCCGGTCGGTCTCGACGGCGTGGACGCGCCCGCCACGCGCGTCGAAACCGGTCACGGTGACGCCGCCTTCGAAGGCGACGCCCCTGGCCTCTGCGCGCCGCGCGAGAGCCGTCACGATCCGAACGCCTTTCGCGATCCCGTCCGTCGGGACGAGGTAGGCGCCGAGGATCGTCGACGGATCGAGGAGCGGGATCAGCTCCGCCGTCTGCTCCGGGGTCAGGAGGGCGGTGTCGTCGATCCCGTAGGAGCGCGCCCACCCGCGGCGGCGGTGCAGCTCCGCGAGGCGCTCCTGGGTGGTCGCGACCTCGATCCCGCCCACGCCGTACCAGGCGGGCTCACCGTCGACGGCGAGGTCCGAATAGAGCCGGACGGAGTCCTGCGCGATCCGGCACATCGTCCGCGACGGGTTCGTCTGGAAGACCAGGCCCGGAGCGTGGGAGGTCGAGCCGCCGGTTTCGAAGAGCGGACCCTGGTCGATCACCAGGACGTCGCTCGCGCCGAGCTCCGCCAGGTGGCACGCGGCCGAGGCGCCGACGATGCCGGCGCCCACGATCACGGTCTCCGCGCGGTCCTTCATCGGATGCCGACGATGCTAATGGTGGCGGTTGCAGCGCCAACGTCTCCGTTGCGCGCGCGGCAACCCAGGCCGGAACTCGGGAACGTCGGGTGGGGGCGGCCGCCCCGCGGCCCCCCCCCCCCCCC
>JBKOUM010000132.1:0-5495 GCA_046723385.1 Actinomycetota bacterium | reverse complement strand
CGTGTAGCCCGTGAGATCGACGAAGCAGATCGCCGGGGTCCGCTCGACCCGCTGGTACAGACCGGCTCCCTCGAGGACCGCCTCGGCCGTCTCGACCGAGTGCTGCGCCCACACGTGCTGGCGGTGCCGCTCGTAGATCGCGGCCAGCGCGGCCTTGACGAGCGGCGCGATGTCACGTCCGACCCCCGCTCCTCGCCGCATCAGCTCAGGCTCGCTCGTGCCCGCGCTTCTGCTTGGACGTTCGATCTGCTCCACGTAGAGGTCGGCCTCTGCGAGCGCCAACCGCCGCAGGTTATCCGCGTAGACGCGGAAGAGACGCCCGATCGCGTCGTGCGAACCCCCGATGTCGAGGAGCATCCGAGCGAGGTCCGCGACGACGACGTCGTCAGGGTTCGCTCGTTCGTCGGCGTCGGGCGGGATGAATCCCATGGATCGGTGGATCGCCTGCAGGAGATCCACCGGCATGTTCCGCTCCTCCGCGAGCTGACGGTAGGTCCGGTCGAGCTGAGGCGGGAGCTCCCATCCAGGCGATTCGAGGAAGTCGAGGGTCAGTTGCCCCGACTCCGCGGCTGCCAGGATCGACTCGGCGGTGAGGCCTGCCTCCTCCCAGATGTGCAAGAGGGCCGTCACGTGCGCGTCTCGTTCGCGGTAGCCGCCCTTCTCGGGCCCGACCACGCCCAGGTCGATCAACCTGCGGACGTACACGACGTCGACGCCGGCGCGCCCGGCGACGTCCTCGATCGTGAGCTCCACCGACATAGGTCCAGTCGCCCATGATGGCGGAACGCGTGAACGCCTGCATCGACGCGCGCGTGGTCACCCACCTGGGCCCGGGGGCTTCGATCGCCTACCCGCGTTGCTTCTGCGCTTGCGGTTCGGCGATCTGCGCCCGAACGGCCGCGACGAGCTCGGCATTCGTGTTCGCGTGAAGAGCGGGCAAGAGTACGTCACCCCGATGCTGTATCTGATGCACGACGCCGATGCGAACGTCATCTACGCGTTCGCAACTCGAGGTGGAACGCCCGTCAACCCGGACTGTACAAAACTTGACCGCCGAGGGTGAAGGCAGCGTCGAACGGGGACGAAAACGTACAACGTGACCGTCCGCGATGTGGTCGGCGATGAACGCGATCGGATCTACGCAGAGCGGGCCCGGCGCAACCCGGGTTTCGCCGAGTACGAGCGCCACACTGGCCAAACTGAAGGTATCCGGACCATCCCTGTCTCGAACCTCGGCTCATGATGGAATCGATCCGACTCGACGAGGGTTGCGCCTCGTATGTCCACCCTTGAGGGGCCTCGGGCCCCCGTCGCGCGTTCAGAAGCGCGCGAGTTCCTCCGGAACGCGGATCCGGTTCTCGCGCGGCTGATCGAGGCGCGGCCGGACTTCCGTCCGCGAGCGTGGACTACTTCGCTATAGCATGTACGACGAGCGGACCGCAACCCGAGGGGATTTCGTTCCCTTGTTCGCCCGAACCTGCTCCGCGGCCACCCCGTTCATGCGATTCCTTTGCCAAGCTCTGGGCCGGCGGTTCTGAGCAGAGACTTTCATGCGCGCCGGTCGCTGTTGTTGAAGGAAGCAGCCCCGAGTGTTCCTGCTGATCTTCTGCTCATCTTCGGCGGCGTGATCGCGGCCGGCCGGCTGCTATACATCTCTGATGGCCACGCACGTCGCTCTGCTCCGCGGTATCAACGTGGGTGGGAAGAACCTCATCAAGATGCCCGCGCTCAAGGCGGCCTTCGAGGCTGACGGCTTCGAGCAGGTGAGCACCTACATCCAGAGCGGGAACGTGCTGTTCTCCTCATCAAGACACCGCTCCTCCGAGCTGACCCGCCGGATCGAAAGGTTGCTCGCCGACGCGTTCGACTACGTTCCGACCGTGGTGGTGCGCGGTCGAACGCAGATGCGCGCCATCGTCGACGCAGCTCCGAAGGGTTTTGGGGCGGAGCCCGCGAAGTACCGGTACAACGTGTTCTTCTTGAAGGAGCCGCTGACCGCGAAGACCGCCATGAGAAGCATCGACTCGAAGCCCGGCGTCGATGAGGCGCATGCCGGCACCGGCGTCCTTTACTTCACGTATCTGACCAGCAAGGCGACCCAGAGCCGGATCAGCAGGATCGCCGGCTCCCCGATCTACCCAAGGATCACGATCCGCAACTGGAACACCACGACGAAGCTGCTCGGGCTGATGGGCTGACGTAGCTGAGGCGATCGTCCCTCACGTGCGCAGCGAGCACCGGTGCAGGTCGATCGCGCGCCCGACGAGGCCGACGCCTTCCCCGATCGACGAGCCGATCAGCGACCCGGCGATGACGTCTCCCGGGTAGTGGACGCCGGTGTGCACGCGCGAGTAGGCGACGACCGCCGCCAGCAGCCGCAGCGGCATCGCCATGCTGGGCATCGTCTCCGCCACCGCCTCAGCGAAGGCGAATCCGGACGCCGCGTGTCCGGAGGGGAACGACGGCGACGACGGCATCTCGATGCGGCGCGACTCGGGCACGCCTGCCTGGGCGGGGTCGGGACGACCCCTGTGGAACGACCACTTGCCGGCGAGATTCACCACACCCGAGTCGATCGCGAGGGCAGCGACGCCGGTCAGCGCCGCGCGTCTCCCCCTTTGGCCCCCGAACACGACCATCACGGCGGCGATGCCCAACCAGAGCTTGGACCGAGTCGCGATCGCGGAGAGCCGGCGGAGGGGCTGGTCGAGCGTCGGCGTCGGTGTCGCCGCGATCGCGCGATAGACCGAGAGGTCGAGACGTCCGAGCTCGTGCAGCACCCGGGCGATCGTCGGCCGCGGCCCCGGGCGCGTCTCGAGCCGGCGCGCGAGTCGCTCGGCGGGGGGTCCGGCAACGGGCCGGTCGAACGGCCGATCGTTCACTCGCTCACCCCGTCTTCCCTCGAGCGACATCCCAGACGGCGCGGGCCGCCGACCGCGGCGTCAGGGCGTTTCGCGCCGGCGATTCCCCGATCGCGTGGAGAGGGAGCCGCACGCGGAGCGGTTCGTGATGGATCGAGAACGAGAGCGGCGGTTCGATCGCGAGTGACTCCCCATCCAACCCCACGTCGACCGCCGTCGAAGAGGAGACCTCGAACGTCGCCGGGGTCCACGCGGCGAATCCGGGGTACCGCTCGGGGTGACCCTCGGCGAGGGCGGACAGGAATCGCATGGCGCTCCGGTCATCATCGATCTCGAGGGTGATCACGCCGAGCCGATGCGTGTCGAGCCGCGGCCGGCTGGGCATCATGGGCGTCCGTCCGTACGGGTTGTTCGAAACCTGGACCACGTTGGCGCCGTCGTGACCCGTCCCGTCCGGACCCACGAAGGAGAGATCGAACGGAGCCGATCCGGGACCCAGCACCGACGGCAGCGTCGAGAGCGTCGTGTCGATCTTGGCGTCGCGATACTCGGGGGAACGCACGATCGACGCGTAGAGTCCGAGCGAGACGTTGTTGACGAAGACCCGCCCGTTCACCTCGCCGAGGTCGATCGGTCGCTCGACGGCCTCCCCGAATGCCTCGAGCGCGCCGATCAGATCGTTTCGATCGAGACCGAGGTCCAGCGCGAGGTGGTTCCGGGTTCCGGCCGGCACGACGACCATCCCGACGTCACGAGCCGCAGCCACCGACGCAACGATCGCCTGCGATCCGTCACCACCAGCCATCCCGATCACATCGGCGCCTCGACCGATCGCGTCGAGCGCGAGCTGCCGCAGGTCGTCGCCCGGCGAGAGGACCACCGGCTCGATGTCTCGTTCGGCGCATGCGCCGACGAGCCCAAGGCGCTCCGCCTTCCCGCCGCCAGAACGTGGGTTGATCAACAGGACCGGGTGACGGGCGGGTGCGACCGGTGCACCCGCGGTCGGCTCAGCCTTCAGGGTGCGAACGTCGCGACCGAGAGCCCAACGTCCGAGCGCAGCCGCCACGACGAGCAGCGCGATGCTGACGACCGCGAGGACGAAACTCGTCCGCTCTCCGACCGCGGCGATGATCACGATCCCGATCAAGGCGGCCACGCCGAGGGCGGCACCGACGGACCGACGCCATCCCGCTCGCGTCAACGCGCACCACGTCGCGAAGACGGCGAGAGCCAGCAACGGCGCGCTCACGAGGAGGCGGATGAACTCCGGGGCGAGTCCGATCACGAGCGCCGCGACGCCGATGGCACTCGAGACGACCGCCCCGACGGCCGCAGCACGGCGACGCCCGTCCGGTGGTGATCTCGTATCGCCCCTGGGGATCACACGAAGTTCCTCCTGACGTCACGGAGGTGAGCTGCAAGTATCGAAATGTGAGAGTTGAGCTGTCGAGGGAGGGGCGCCCTTTGGGCAGTATCGCGTTCTGGCGCGGGACCGTGGACTTCGACGACGTCCCGGACGCGAACGAGCGAGACCGTTTGGAAGGGACTATCCGTCCCTATGAAGGGAAGCCATTCAGGTACACGTGGGTTGGCCATGAAGAAGGCTCCGACGACGAGGGTGAATATCAGCCTGGGGATGCGTCCTGGTTCAGGGCCTTGCTCACCCACGTGCTCTACCCCCTGGGGTATCGCTTCGGCGTGCCGGAAGACGATCCCTCCTGAAGCGCTCTCCCTTCCCGTCTCGTATCGCAGTGCTTCAGTAGCGCTCCGCCATCCCGGGATCGCACCATGGAGCCGGATCGCCTCCCCCGATGACCTCATCGAGGGACAGGAGTACGGTGCAATCCTGCTCCGAGAAAGGGACGAGACCGTGGGCAGACGTCGATCGCGAGGCTGAGGCATGGATCGCTATCCCCTGATCTCCGAGCATGGCCTCATCGGCGACCTGCAGACCGCGGCGCTCGTCTCCACGGGAGGATCCGTCGACTGGCTGTGCCTGCCCCGATTCGACTCACCGAGCGTGTTCGCATCCCTGTTGGATGCCGATCGAGGCGGGCGGTTCGGGATCGCGCCCCAGCGCACGAACTACGTCGCCAAGCAGCTGTACTTTCCGGATACCGCCGTCCTGATCACGCGCTTCATGTCACCCGACGGCGTCGGCGAGGTCGCGGACTTCATGCCCGTCGACGATCCCTACCACGCCTCGGCCCGTCACCAGCTGATCCGGGTCCTGCGCGTCGTCCGCGGACAGATGACGTTCATGCTCGAGTGCCAACCGCGCTTCGACTACGGGAGGGCGGAGCACCGACTCCGTTCGGTGGGGGGCGGCTTCATCTTCGAGACCGACGAGATGGACCTGGCACTGCGCGCCACGGTCGACCTCCAGCGGGACGGGAGCGACGTGCGTGCGCGATGGACGATGCGAGCGGGCGACGTCGGCGGCGCGATCCTCGAATCAGGGGTCGACAGGGAGGCCGCGGCACCGATCGGAGCGGAGGGCGTCCTCTCCCGGTTCAACGAGACGGTCCGGTTCTGGCGCGACTGGCTCGGTCGCTCGACGTACACCGGTCGATGGCGTGAGGCGGTCAGCCGCTCCGCGATGACCCTCAAGCTGATGACGTACGCGCCGACGGG
>JBKOUM010000063.1:0-10151 GCA_046723385.1 Actinomycetota bacterium | reverse complement strand
CCGTGAAGGCGAACCGCGCGACCGGCGTCGTGCTCGAGTCCGGCGAGGAGATCGAGGCGGGCGTGGTGATGTCGTCGGCCGACTCCCGCGTGACGTTCATCAAGCTCCTGGAGGACGGCGTCCTGGATCCGGGGTTCAAGGACGAGGTCCTCCGCTACAAGTACCGGGGGTCGTCGGGGAAGGTGAACCTGGCGCTCGACGGGCTGCCCGAGCTCGCGTGCAAGCCGGGGAAGGGCGAGTGGCTCCGCGGTGCGATCAGCTTCTCGCCGTCGATCGACTACATCGAGCGCGCGTACGACGACGCCAAGTACGGACGTCCGTCGGCGCGTCCGTACGTCGACATGATCATCCCGACGCTCGTCGACCCATCGATGGCGCCGCCGGGCAAGCATGTGATGAGCTGTTTCGTGCAATACGCGCCGTACCACCTGGCGGACGGCGAGGTCTGGGACGACGCCAAGCGCGAGGCGTTCGGTCAGAACGTGATCGACACGATCGAGGAGCGGTTCCCGGACATCCGCCGCCACATCGTGGGGCAGCAGTTCGTGACGCCGAAGGACATCGAGGACATCACGGGCCTCTCTGAGGGCAACATCTTCCAGGGTGAGCTCTCGCTCGAGCAGCTGTTCTTCAACCGTCCCGTGCCGGGATGGTCCCGGTACCGCACTCCGGTCAAGGACCTGTGGATGTGTGGGTCCGCCACGCATCCGGGCGGCGGCATCATGGGCGCGCCCGGAAGGATCTCCGCGCTCGAGTACCTGAAGCAGAAGCGGAAGGGCCGGAGGGCGGCCTGATGGCCCGGCGGACGATCGACACGGTCGTGATCGGGGCCGGCCACAACGGGCTCGTCGCGGCCGGCTACCTGGCGAAGCGCGGTCGGAACGTCCTCGTGCTGGAGCGCTCCGAGCGCACCGGTGGGATCCTCCGCGGCAGCGAGCCCGCGCCCGGGTTCCGCGCGCCGGGGCCGATCCCCACCGTCGGACGCCTCCGCGCATCTGTGATCAAGGACCTCAAGCTCGCGCGCTTCGGCTTCGAGACGGTGACGCCGGAGGTCCGGATGCACGCTCCGCTCCCCGACGGATCGTCGGTGACCTTCTGGGGCGACCCCGCGAGGACCGCCGACGAGCTCCGGAGCCGGAACGCGCACGACGCCGACGCGTTCGTGGCCTTCGATCGGAAGATCCGTTCGATCGCGAGCTTCCTCGCCTACGTGCAGGACGCGATGCCGCCCGACCCCAAGTCCCCATCGCTCGCGGACGCGATCATGGGCCTCCGACTGGGGAGAGCGTTCCGCGAGCTCGGCGGCAGGACCGGCCGTGAGGCGATCCGGGCGCTCCCGATGGCGGTGGCCGACCTGGTCCAGGAGGTGTTCCATGACGAGGCCGTCCGGGGTCCGCTCGCGACGCGAGGGGTGCTGTACACGGCGATGGGAGCCTGGGCGACCGGTACCGCCCAGGTGTTGCTCAACGACTCCGCCGGGTCGGACGGCGGCGCGGCAGGGTCGGCGGTGTTCGCGCGTGGGGGCACGGACGGTCTGGCCGACGCGCTCGAGGCGGCCGTTCGGGCGCTTGGGGTCCAGATCCGCACGGGGACCGAGGTCGACGCGATCCGCACCAGAGGCACGAACGCGATCGGCGTGACCCTTTCCGACGGGACCGAGATCGACGCGCCGATCGTCGTCTCCTCCTGCGACCCCAAGCGCACGATCCGGTTGCTCGACCCGGTCGCCGTGGGACCGACGACGATCTGGCGAGGCGAGAACATCCGCCAGCCTGGCGCGACCGCGTCCGTGCGTCTCGCGCTCGGGGGTCTGCCGGCGTTCCACGGCGGTGACGAGGATCGGCTCCGGGGCAGGATCGTGGTCGGGCCGTCGATCGACGACGTCGAGCGCGCGATGGACGCCGTGAAGTACGGCCGCCTCAGCGAGGAGCCGATCCTCGAGGCAACGATCCCCTCGCTCACGGACCCCTCGCTCGCGCCGGAGGGCAAGCACGTGATGAGCGTGACGTTCCAGGCGGCGCCGTTCTCGTTGCGCGAGGGGCGGTGGGAGACCGAACGCGAGCGCATCGGCGAGATCACGGTCAAGACCCTCGAGCGGTACGCGCCTGGTTTCGGCGAGCTCGTCGAGGCGATGGAGGTCGTCACGCCTGAGGATCTCGAAACCACCTACGGGCTCACGGGTGGCCACGTCCAGCACGCCGAGCCCGCCCTGGACCAGTTCTTCCCGTGGCGGCCGCTGCTCGGCGCGGCGAGGTACCGGTTCCTCTTCGATGGCCTGTACCTGGCCGGGTCCGGAGCTCATCCGGGCGGCGGCATCACCGGCGGGCCGGGAGCGAACGCCGCGAAGAAGATCCTGAAAGACCTCTAGGGCGGGGAACGATGCCCGGACCGCTCGCGCTCGTCGGCGGCGACGAGCTGGGCCCCGGGAACGAGCCGCAGGACCGGCTGCTCATCGCCGCCGCCGGCGGCGGCCCGGCGTACGTGATCGCGACCGCGGCGGCCCGCCAGCGTCCTGACCTCGCCGTCGCGAGCGCGAAGCGATGGTTCGGGACGCTCGGTCTCGATGTCGAAGAACTGCCGCTCACGAAGCGGTCGCACGCGACATCGGCCGAGGTCGCCGTCCGAGCGCGCGAGGGTCGCTTCTTCTACGTCGTCGGGGGTGACCCCGGCCTGGTGCCGAAGGTGCTGGCCGATTCGCTCGTCTGGAGCGCGATCGTCGAGGCCTGGCGAGAGGGCGCCGCGCTCGCCGGGTCGTCCGCGGGCGCGATGGCGTTGGGTTCGTGGACGCTGATCCGCGACCGGATGCCGGGCGACGATCGTCGGAGGTACCGGGACGCCCTCGGGCTCGTCCCGAAGGTGGCAGTGATCCCACACCTGTCAACGTTCGGCGAGCGCTGGGTGCCTTCCGCGCTCGAGGCCGCGCCCCACGACGCGATCCTGCTCGGGATCGACGAACGAACGGCCGCCGTGTTCTGGGACGGAGCGTGGCGCGTGGAAGGCCCAGGGACTGTGGCCGTCGTCACACGATCGGGACGCGACACCGTCGCGACCGGTGATCTCATCCCGGAACTGCCCCGCCCCGTCTGAGAGTTCCTCGGGACGACGTAGGCACCATGGTCGTCGAACGCGGGAACGAAGGGGGGAACCTCCCGACCCCGTTCGTGCAGACCTTGCGACGCAGATCGCAGCGGTCGACGATAGGGCCGTGGAGACCCCGACGTCCAGTACGCGGAGGCGGCGGACGGCGTCCACATCGCGTATCAGGTCGTCGGGGAAGGACCAGCCGACCTCCTCTTCGTCCCCGGGGCTTGGTCGAACCTCACGTGGAACTGGCAGCTTCCCTCCTACGCGCACTTCCTCCGGAGACTGAGCTCCTTCTGCCGGCTCATCGTGGTCGATCGTCGGGGTTCGGGACTCTCCGACCGGCTCTCGCCGGACGATCTCCCGGCATTGGAGACGTTGGCGGACGACTCGGAGTGGTCCTCGATGCCGCCGGGTCCGAGCGGGCCTCGCTGCTCGGCGTGTGGTCCGGTGGCCAGACGTGCGCCGTCTTCGCCGCGACGCGGCCGGACCGGGTCGACCGACTGATCCTCTACGCGATGAACCCCGGCGGTGAACAGCCCTGGGGAAAGACATGGGATCGGGAGGGGTACCTCGCGCGGGTGGCCGAGGGATGGGGAACGCGCTCGTTCGCTCGCTGGGATCCGGCGTGGGGCCTGAGCGTCATGGCTCCTTCCGTCTCGGACGATCAAAGGACCCTCGACTGGTACGTGGCCTCGCTCCAGTTCGCATCGGGCCCCGGCGCCGCGGCCGCCCTCGCGGCCATCTACGCGCAGACCGACGTGCAACCCATCCTGCCGTCGATCCGCGTCCCGACGTTGGTGCTCGGCCGACAAGGGGACCGGCTCGAGCCGATCACCACCGCGAGGTACATCGCGGACCTGATCCCGGGAGCGCGATTGCTCGAACTGTTCGGTGAGGACGACTTGTGGTTCGTCGGTGACATCGACTCGCTCGTCGACTCAATACAAGAGTTCGTCACGGGTGTTCGCCCTGCGTTGGGGTCGGATCGGGTGCTCGCGACCGTCCTGTTCACCGACATCGTCGGATCGACCCGCAAAGCCGCGGAGCTTGGCGACTGGCGATGGAAGGTGCTCCTGGCAGATCACAACGACCGGATACGCGACGAGCTCGACCGCTTCCGTGGGACAGAGATCGATACCGCGGGCGACGGCTTCTTCGCGACCTTCGACGGTCCCGCGCGAGCGGTCCGCTGCGCGCAGGCGATCGGCGAGGCCGTACGTTCGCTCGATCTGCAGATCCGCGCCGGCTGTCACACCGGGGAGATCGAGCTTTCCGGGGGGGGGAGGTACGAGGGATCGCGGAACATATCGGCGCTCGCGTCGCAGAGCTCGCCGGTCCGAACGAGGTGCTCGTCTCCTCCACGGTGAAGGACCTCGTTGCGGGGCTCCGGACTCGTCTTCGAGGACCTCGGCGAGCACGAGCTGAAGGGAGTCCCTGACCGCTGGCACCTCTACCGGGTCGAGAGCGTTCCCGCATGATCCGCCGCAGCCAGCGCCGGTGGTGTGTTCGTTGGGGTGTGGCATGCTCCGCCCATGACCGACGCACCCGACTTCAGACTCGAGGACTCCGAGCTGCGGAGCGAGAACGAGTTCGACGAATTCGCGAGCGAGGATCTTCCCTACTACTCCGACTGGCACGGCTCGTTCGAGAAGCTCCCGTGGGCGTTCGACGACGACACGCTCCGAGCCGCGGGAGCCGACGTGGCGATCGTCGGCGCGCCGTTCGATGAGGGGGTCTCGTCGCGGCCCGGCGCCCGGTTCGGCCCGCGCGCGATCCGGATGGCCCCGACCACGTGGGGAACCGCAGACGCGTGGTCGATCCAGCTGGAGAGTGAGCCCTACGCGCGGCTCACGGTCGTCGACGCGGGCGACGCCCCGGTCGTCCCGACCCGGTTCGAGCGCGCGCTGCGGGTGATCCACGAGAAGGTGTTCCGCGTCGCGAGCGCGGGGCCGGTCCCGATCGTCCTCGGCGGCGACCACTCGATCACGTACCCGAGCGCGGCCGCCGTCGCGCGCCATGTCTGGCCTCGCAAGGTCGGCGTGATCCACTTCGACGCGCACGCGGACACCGGCGCGGACCAGTGGGGGAACCTCCACGCGCACGGGGAGCCGATGCGCCGCCTGATCGAGGAGGGGTGGGTCGCCGGACGGAACTTCGTCCAGATCGGCCTGCGGGGCTACTGGCCGGACAAGGCCACGTTCGCATGGATGGGTGAACAGGGGATGCGGTGGCACCCGATGCTCGAGATCGAGGAGCGGGGGAGCGAGGCGGTGATCGCCGACGCGATCTCGGAAGCGCTCGACGGTCCCGACGGCATCTACCTGTCGGTCGACATCGACGTCGTCGACCCCGGGATGGCGCCGGCCACGGGGACGCCGGAGGCCGGCGGGATGCTCGCCCGCGAGCTCCTGCGGGCGGTGCGGCAGATCGTCGAGAGGGTCGACCTGGTCGGGATGGACGTCGTCGAGGTCTCGCCCCCGTACGACCACGCGGAGATCACCGCGATCCTGGCTCACCGGGTAGTGATGGAGGCGATCAGCGGGCTGGGCGCGAAGCGGCGCTAGGGCGGGCCGGCGCGCATCGTTTGCTACCGTCGCGCGATGAGCAAGCACGCCATGGAGGACGCCTTCGCCCATCACACCTGGGCGACGCTGCGGGTGATCGATACGTGCCTGACGCTCGGCGCTGGAGACCTCCAGACCTCGGTCCCGGGGACGTACGGTTCGATCCTCGACACGATGCGGCACCTGGTTGCGGCGGACTCGTCCTACCTGTTCGTGTGCACGGCGGAGGGCGCACCGATCGAGGACGAGGACGCGATGGACCTGACGGAGCTCCGAGCGGCGACGGCGAGCTTCGGTCCGGCGTGGTCGACCTTCCTCGCGAGCCAGCCGGATCCGGATCGCGTGATCGTGCGGCACCGCGACGACGGGTCGGAGACGAGCGCGCCGCTGAGCATCCGGCTCGCCCAGGTCGTCCATCACGGGACCGATCACCGGAGCCAGATCTGCACGGCGCTCACGAACCTCGGGATCGAGCCGCCGGACATCGACCTGTGGGCGTTCGGCGAGGCCGAAGGCACCGTGATCGAGACCCCCCCGACGGGCTGACCTGCCCGATCCGGGCGCGATCAGGGGCTGGGGTGATCCGCCGAGGAGGATCTCGCGACCGCGCGCGAGCTCGTCCGCTCGGCCGCCGTGGTGGTGCGGACGTTCGAGCGCGCCCGGTACGCCCCCGCGCATGCGCGGCCCGGACCCGACGAGGTGGCGCGGGCGCGCGCCCGCGCCCTCGCTTCGCGGAGGCCCGCGGTAACCTCCCGTGATGTGCCGAAGCATCAAGCGCCTTCGTGAAGGCGCAGACATCGCGACACCCGACGAGATCCACGACGCCGCGCTCCAGTTCGTCCGCAAGGTGAGCGGGTTCCGTCAGCCGTCCGCGCGCCACCGCGAGGCCTTCGACCGCGCGGTCGACGAGGTCGCGGAGGCCTCGAGGGAGCTCCTCGACGCGGTCGCGCGGGAGCTCGCGTGACGTCACGTGGGTTCGCGCTCGACCCGACCCCCGAGGAGATGCGGTCGATGGGCGAGGCGGTCCTCGCCGAGCTCATCGACTGGATCGGCGGCCTCAGCGACGCCCCGGCGGAGAACACCGCGGATGCGCTCCAGGTCGCGGCCAAGCTCGCGGCCCAGCCCCCGGAGCAGGGCGATCGCGACTTCGCGGGGCTCCTGGACGACGCGCTGCGGGCGGCGCGTCACACGTTCGAGTACAGCGGACCCGGCTACCTCGCCTACATCCCTGGCGGCGGTCTCTACACCGCGGCGCTCGCCGAGTTCCTGGCCCAGGGGCTGAACCGATACGACGGTCTGTGGCAACCGAGCCCGGCGATCGTTCAGCTGGAGGAGAACGTCACCCGCTGGATGTGTTCCCTCTTCGAGCTCCCGGAGGGGACCTCGCAAGGGTTGCTCACGACCGGCGGCTCGCTCGCCAACCTATCCGCCTTCGTGACGGCGCGTCACGCCAAGCTCGGCGAGGACTTCCTGGACGGCACCTACTACTGCACCGACCAGACGCACGCGAGCAACACGAAGGCCGGAACGATCGCGGGGTTCTCGCAGCGGAACCTGCGCCTCGTTCCGACCGACGACGAGCTCCAGATGGATCCCCAGGCGCTCCGCGAGATGATCCTCGAGGACCGCCGGGCCGGGCTCCGTCCCTTCCTCGTGGTCCCGGCCGCCGGCACCACGAACACGGGCGCGATCGATCCGCTCGCCGACGTCGCGGACGTGGCGGCCGACGAGGGCCTGTGGATGCATGTCGACGCCGCGTACGGCGGTTTCTTCCAGCTGACCCAGCGGGGCCGGGGGTGGTTCCGCGGAATCGAACGGGCCGACAGCATCACCGTCGATCCGCACAAGGGTCTGTTCCTGCCGTACGGGACGGGCGGGCTCGTGGTGCGCGACGGGGCGGCGCTCCGCGACGCGCACTACGAGGGCGCCGCCTACCTCCAGGATCTTCCGCCTACGGGAGACCTCCCCAATTACAACGAGTACTCACCGGAGCTCTCACGCGGCAACCGAGGGTTCCGCGTCTGGTTCCCGCTCGTCCTCCACGGCGTGTCGGCGTTCCGGGAGGCCCTCGACGAGAAGCTCGACCTCACCTCCCGGCTGCACGCCGCCCTCTCGGAGGACGCCGCGCTCCAGATGGGATGGCGGCCGCAGCTGACCGTCGTGCCGTTCCGGCTCCGCGGTGCTGATGAGTCGATGAACCGCGAGCTGCTCGCGCGGATCAACGCATCGAAGCGGGTCTTCCTCTCGAGCACGTTGATCCGGGGTCAGCACTGGATCCGTGCGTGCATCGTTTCGCATCGCACCCATGCGGACCGGGTCGACGAATGCGCCGACATCGTGCGTGAGGCTGCCGCGCCCCTGGCGAGGTGAACCCGGCTTGCCCGAGCTCCCCGAGGTCCGTGCGCTCGCGGAGCGCCTGAACGACGTGATCGCGGGAGCTCCGTTCGAGCGAGCAGACGTGCTGCAGTTCTCGTCGCTCAAGACCTACGCGCCGCGCCCCGATGAGCTCCGCGGCGCCGTCGTCGAAGCCGTCACGAGCCTGGGCAAGTACACGCTGATCACCTTCGAGGACGGCCGCCGCCTGGTCATCCACACGTCTCAGGGAGGCCGCGTCGACGTCGAGGCTCCACCCAAGTCGACGAAGCCCCGCGGATCGGTCGTCCGCCTGCGGTTCGCGGACCACCCGTCGATCCTCGTCAAGGAGTTCGGGAAGCAGCGGAAGTCCGGGTGGTGGGTGCTCGCGCCCGGCGACGACGGCCCGCTCGAGAAGCTCGGCCCGGAGGCGATGACCTCCGAAGCCGACGCGCTGTTGCGGGATCCCTCCGATAACCGCCGGGTCCACACGATCCTCCGGGACCAGCGCACGATCGCCGGCATCGGCCGCGGCTACTCGGACGACATCCTGCACGACGCGATGCTGTCGCCGACGTCACAGCTCGCGAAGCTCGACGGGGAACAGCGCGAACGGCTCGTGACCTCGGTGCACAGGATCCTGGAGGCCGCGCTCGAGGTGGAACGGCGCCGCAGCGGGGGACTCCCCACCAAGCTCGGCGATCACTTCACCGTCCACAGCCGCTCGGGCGAGCCGTGCCCCCGCTGCGGCGACGACCTCCGGCGCGTGTCGTACGAGGACTACGAGATCACGTACTGCCCCACCTGCCAGACCGGCGGGAAGCGATTGAGCGACAGGCGGCTCGACCGGTTGCTTCGCTGAGCCTCGCGACCGCTGGTGCTACGGTCCTCGGCCGTGGACCAGCTTCCGATGACGCCGCGTCCCGATCCGGCGCCCCGAGCGGGCATCCTCCAACGCGCGCGCGGGCACCTGATGGACCTGACGCCGCTCAGGGTCTCGCGGGAATTCCGCCTGCTCTTCTTCGGCCACAGCGTGTCGAACTTCGGCGACGAGATCGTCGCGGTCGCGATCCCATACCAGGTGTTCCAGCTGACCGGTTCCACGCTCGCGGTCGGGCTCCTCGGGCTCGCCGCGTTGGTGCCCGTGTTCGTGTTCCCGATCCTCGGCGGGGCGTTCGCCGATGCCCTGGAGCGGCGCAAGCTCGTGACCGTGACTCACGCGATCCTGGCGGCGATGTCGGGGTTGATGGCCATCAATGCGGCGCTCCCGCACCCGCTGCTCTGGCCGATGTACGTGTTCACGTTCCTCGCCGCCGGGCTCTACACCTTCAACCGTCCCGCCCTCGACACGTGGCCGGCCCGGCTCCTGAACAAGTCGTTGCTCCCGTCGTCGAACGCGCTCGACGCCGGGTTCGGGACGCTCGCGGGCATGCTGGGACCGGTCGCGGCCGGATTCCTGCTGGTCGCGATCGAGCCTCGGGGCGTCTACCTCGTCGACGTGGTGACGTTCCTCGTGGTGATCGTCGCGGTGCGGATGATGCACCCATCCCCACCCGCCCACGAGGGCAACGAAGTGAGCTGGGAGGCGGTGAAGGACGGCTTCCGGTTCCTCAAGGGCAAGCGCAACGTCCAGTCGGTGTTCCTCGCGGACCTGAACGCGATGATCTTCGGGTTCCCGATGGCGCTGCTTCCCGCGGTTGCGCTCACGCTCGACCCGGGACGGCAGGCGCAGGTCCTCGGCTTCCTCTTCGCGGCGCCCGCCGCCGGCGCGTTCTTGGCGACCGTGTTCTCCGGCAGGGCCAGGGACGTTCGGCGCCAGGGGAGGGCGATCATGCTCTCGATCGTCGTGTGGGGCGCCGCGATCGTCGTGTTCGGTCTGTCCCACGTGCTCTGGCTGTCGCTCGCGATGCTCGCGATCGCCGGCGCCGGTGACATGGTGAGCGGGATCTTCCGGCTCTCGATCATCCAGGCGGCGGTCGAGGATCGGTTCCGCGGCCGCCTGGAGGGGATCGGCATGGCGGTCTGGGCGACCGGACCGGCGCTCGGCGACGTCGAGTCCGGCGTCGTCGCGACCCTCACCAGCACCTCTACCTCGATCGTGTCCGGGGGTCTCATCACGATCGTCGGGATCGGCATCCTGGGCCGGTTCGC
>JBKOUM010000200.1:0-21670 GCA_046723385.1 Actinomycetota bacterium | reverse complement strand
GGGTCCGCGACAGCAGCCGCGAGACGTGCATCTGTGAGATCCCGATCTCCTCGGCGATCTCCGCCTGTGTCATCCCCTTGAAGAACCGCAGCAACAGGATCCGTTGCTCGCGGTGCGGGAGCTTCTTGATCCCCGGCTCGATCGACATCCAACTCTCGGAGACACTCATCGCGGGGTCGGGTGCGCCCAGCGTGTCGCCCATCGCGACGCCCTCCGCGTCGATCGGCGCGTCCAGCGACGAGGTCGAGTAGGCATGTGCCGCCTCCATCGCCTCGAGGACCTCGTCGATCGACAGATGTGCGCGAGTCGCGACGTCCTGCGCGGTCGGCGAGCGGCCGAGCTCCTGCCACAGCTCGCCGATCGTGCGGTTCACGAGCAGCGTGGTCTCCTGGAGGTTCCTCGGGACCCTGATCGACCACCCGCGGTCGCGGAAGTGCCGCTTCAGCTCGCCGACGATGGTCACCGTGGCGAACGTCGAGAATTGGACCCCCCGGCCGGGGTCGAACCGATCGATCGCCTGCACGAGTCCGAGGCTCGCGACCTGGAACAGGTCGTCCATCGACTCGCCTCGGCCGGTGAAGCGGCGTGCGAGATGCTCCGCCAGGGGGAGGAACATCCTGACGAGTTCGTCTCGGGCCGCCTGGTCCGGCAGGCGCGCGAAGAGCTCCGCCGGGTCCGGATCGCCCCCTGAGGTTCGGCTCGGTCGGTCCTGCCTCACCGATCGGATCCCACGACGGACTTCATGAAGGTGATCGTGATCCCCGTCTTGGTGCGCTCGATCGACGCTTCCTCCGTCATCCCGGCGATCACGCGCCATGGCCAGGATGCGAGGAGCTCCTCGTCCGATGCGTCCGGATCGGCCGGCGCGCTCGTAGGTTCCAGGCGGAGGTCCACGCGCAGCGACCCGTCCGTGACGGTGAGATCCAGCTCCAGCGAGCCGGGCGTCGCCCCCGACCGGTCGAGCACGAGCGTTGCCGCTTCGTCGACGGCGATCTTGAGCTCCTCCACGTCGTCCAACGGCATCGACATCCGCGCGCCCACGCTCGCCGCAACGGACCGGAGCAGGTGCAGCATGTCGGCCCTGGCGGGGACCGTGACCCGCACCACTGACTCCAGGGACTCCACGATCGTCATGGTAGGGAGATACCCCGGCGCCGACCCGGGCAACCGGCTCCCGTTCGGTTTCGCTGCATCGGTCCTCGGGTACGACCGTGCCGTCCTGCATCGAGGAGGTACAGCGGATGAAGGTGGGACTTCCCGAAGAGGGATACCCGGTTCGAGGCCACCTGGCGGGAACGGCATCGGGCCCTTCGCTGCAGCGGATCGAAGCGACCCGCCGCTGTGAAGCGCCGAGCTGCGACACGCTCCTGTCGGCGTACAACCAGGGCACGACCTGTTGGCAACACTCGCCGAGCCGTCCGTATTTCGTTCGCGCGCCCCGGAAGCGGCCCTCGGCCGCCGCATAGGGTCCGAGACGCTCGCTCGGGCAGGCTCTCACAGAGGCGCCAGGGAGAGCGCCAGGGAGGCGCCAAGGGAGGCGATGGACATGGATCGGAGCACCGGTCGCAAGGTGCCGAACCCCAACCCGGAGCCTGGGCCGGAGCCGATGCCGCCCCAGCCGGGCCCGCAGCCGACGCCCGAGCCCGGGCCGCAAGATCGGCGGCGACCGGGCTGATGCCCTTCGACCCCGGAGGCGCCGAGCCGCTCGTCGGGACGGTCCGGGGCTTCCGATGGTGGCGCCTCGCCGGTTCCTGGCTCAGCTCCCCCTGGCGAGGCGACATCCGGTGGCGGCGTGAGGACAACGTCGCCTCCTGCCTGGGGCGACGTTGGCTCCTCCACTGGAAACAGCACGCCGTCCCGCACGATCGCGGCATCCCGGAGTCCGATTGTTCGTGCGGTTTCTACGGGATGCTCCAAGCTCCCGCCGACGGGGTCGATTCCCCAGGTTGCTGGCCGCTGAACCCTTCGCTCTCGGGCGGGCCGGTCGCGCTCGTGTTCGGTGTCGTCCGAGGAAGCGGACGCGTCATCCTGGGCCAGTACGGCTGGCGCGCCGAGCACGCGCGGGTCGATGCGCTCTACGTGCCGCAGACGCGCGCCCTTTCAGGTCCGCTCGCGAGCACCGCCGCGGCGTACGGCGCGCCGATCTATCGCGACCTCATCGCGCTCTGCGGCGAGCGGGGCCCGGATGCATTCACGATGGATCTGGCCGAGTCCGCGTAAGCGCCCTGACGTCGGATGAACGGGAAGCGGCGGGGGCGCTTGCCCCCGGCACCCGTCCGCCGCATCAGACGGGAACCTGGGATATCGAGCCGACGGGCGGGGTAGCGTAAGAACGATGCAGAACGCGACCAGGCGGATCGAGCTGTCGGCGGCGCAGGCCCGCGCGTTCTTCGCCTCGCCGACCGGCATCCTCTTCCGCCGATACGTCGCGGGAGGCGTCATCCTCACCGCTCCGCTCCTGTTCCGGATCCCCGTGTTCCGCCGGCACCCCCTGATCCGCACGCTCGAGCTGATCGGCGGCGCGGCGCTCCTGATCAAGGCGGCCGAAGCGCTCCGAGACTGGGACGCGAGCGGCGGTCAGCAGCGCATCGTGATCGACGTCTGATCCACATCGACCGGAACCAACGGTCATCTCTGCCACCGGCGACCCTGTCTAGACTCCACCTCCACCGGGAGGAGGGGCGATGTCGGAAGGGATCTTGGAGCGGCTCGCGGAGAACGTCGTCCTCGGCGACGGGGGGTACCTGCTCGAGCTCGAGAAACGCGGCTACGTGCAGGCGGGCCCCTTCACGCCGGAGGTCGTGATCGAGCACCCGGAGGCGCTCGTGCAGCTCCATCGCGAGTTCCTCCGCGCGGGCGCCGAGGTCTTGCAGACGATGACCTTCTACGCGAGCGACGACAAGCTCGCGACGGTGGGGATGGCGGGGAAGGTCGACGAGATCAATCGCGAGGCGGTCCGGATCGCCCGCGAGGTCGCCGCCGAGGGAGGCGCGTCCGTCGCCGGGAACCTCTCGCTCACTTGGGCCTACGACCCCAGCGACGACGCGAGCCCCGACCACGTGCGTGGGTTGTTCGACCGCCAGCTCCAGGATCAGCTGGACGCCGGGCCGCCCGACTTCTGGATCGGCGAGACCTTCTCCTTCACCGGCGAGGCGTTGCTGTTCGTGGAGCGGGCCAAGTCGACGGGACTTCCGGTGATGGTCACGATGAGCTTCGAGACGTTGCCGGCCCGGTCCTACGAAGGGGACACGCCCGGCGATGCCGCTAAGAAGCTGGCAGACGCCGGCGCGGACATCGTCGGGGTCAACTGTTTGAACGGGCCCGCCCAGCAGCTCCCGATCGCGATCGAGATGGTCGAGGCGCTCGGTGGCGCGACGCCGGTGGCGGCCCAGCCGGTCGCGTTCACCACGAGCGACGAGTCCCCGGACTTCACGTCGTGGTCGGACTTCCCGTACGGGCTCTCCGCGCGCACCCTGGCTCGCGGCGATCTCGCTGCGTTCGCCGCGGACGCCCGGGATGCAGGGGTGCGCTACATCGGCTCGTGCTGCGGGTCGGTCGCCGAGCACGTGCGTGCGATGGCCAAGGTCCTCGGGAAGCTGCCGCCCGACGAGCGAGCCTGGAAGAGCACGACCGGACAGGCGATGTCCGCGTACGAGTACCACGAACACACCGAGACGGAGGTCTGAGCGGACCTACGGGTTCGAGACCCAGTTCTTGCCGGTGCAGTCCTCGGCGGACGTGGCACCGTGAGCATCCACGGTGCCGCCCTCCGGCGGTGAGAAGCTCGCCAGCTCGAGTCTGGTCACGGAGACGCAGAAGCTCGTCCCGCTCCGGCTCTTCGTGCTCATCACGAGTCCGTCCTGGGACGCGAGGTTGATGCTCACGATGCCGACCCGCGCGGGCGCGTCTCCCGCCAACCGCACGGAGGGATCCAGCGGCGTGAGCGCCCGCCGGTCCAGACCGGCGAAGGTGCCGGCATCGATCGAGACGACGATCGCCTCGCCGGAGGCGTTCATCAGGAGGTCCTTCGCCCGGAGGTCGCCCGAGCCCACCGGGACGGGAGTGCCGACCGACGAGAAGCTGGACGACGAGCCGCCGCCCCCCAGCGCCCCTTCCCCGAACGGCGTGCAGCAAAGCGTGAGGGCGGCCAGCCCGATGAGCGACAGACGCCAGGTTACGGTTCGCATCACCACGAACATCGGTGTCACCGACGCGAACATTGACGGAGGCTCAGCTCGAGGTGCTGATCTCCTCATGGGTGGTTCGCGGCGCAGGCGTCGACACCTGTTCGGGTTCGGTCGCGGCCTCGACCTCGACCTCCGGCACCTGGACGACGCTCTGCGCGTGCGTGGCGTTGACGACCTCTTCGAGTCGTTGCCGGGAACGGAGCTCCGTGTTCTGCCATTCGAGCTCCGCGATCCTCTGCTTCAGCGCGCGGCGCCGTCCCCAGCTCCCCCGGAGGAGCCCGACGCCGAGGACGATCAGCAGGAGCGCGATCATGCCCGCGAGGAACCCGGCAACGACCTCTGCGGCTCCAGAGACGGTGACGTGCATCCCGAAGATCACGAACGTTTCGTTCGAGGCGCTCAGCAGATGGTTCTCGGCGATGAAGTCCACCACGACGCCGGCCGTCAGCAGCCCGAGGAAGATCAGCAACAGGCCCATCACAACCTCACCTCTCCGAAGGCAGGGGGGCTTCCTTCGGCAGGACCGTACCGTTTCGGGACCCCTCCGGTCTAGATGCGTCCTCGCCGTTGGGACGCGTTCCCGTGACTAGTCATTCCCGGGGCGGGCGCTTCCCCCTCCGAACCTTGGATATCCGAACCCTTGGCCCCTGCGCACCACGGGCTCACCGACCGAGATAGTCGGAGAGGGTTGAGGAAGGCAAGGGCAGAGAAGATGGACATCAACTGGACCAGCCTCGAAGGCCTCACGCGGCGTCCCCGGAGCGACCTGCTCGAGCGGATCGCGGACGGTGGCGCGCAGCCGCTCGAGGGCGGCTCCTCGCTCGACGTCGACGCGGACGTCGTCGTGCTCGATCTGCAAGAGCTCGCCCGCCAGCGACTGCGGTGATCGGCCGGTCGGACCGGCGCGGTAGCATGACTGCTCCGCGCCGGTAGCTCAATGGATAGAGCATCTGACTACGGATCAGAAGGTTGGGGGTTCGACTCCCTCCCGGCGCGCGAGCAGGGGAACGCGGTCGGGGGCTGGGCGCACCGCTAGGACAGGTGATAACGCCCTCGACGTGAGTCGGACACCCGAGGCGAGGTCGGCGATATCCAGGCCACTCTTGGAATCGTTCAGCTGTCACCTTCGAGCGAGCGCCGACGAGATGGCACGGGCGCTTAGTCGTCCCGGCCGACCCGGAAACACACTCGCATCACCCGAGACCACACACCGATTCAGGCGTCCCCGGTTGAGCAAGTCGTAGCGTCAGGATCCATGCCTCGAGCGCCGATTGGCGGGTCACCACCCCGGGTACGGACACGGCGTGCCCAGCGTTGCCTTCCATGCGTCGCATGAGCAGCTGTCCCCGTCAGAGCTGCTCGAGGCCGCGATCGCGGCCGAGTCCGCTGGCTTCCAGGGCGTCACCGCCTCCGACCACCTCGCTCCCTGGAGCGAACGACAGGGCAACTCGGGCCACGCCTGGTCGTGGCTCGGCGCCGCGATGCACGCGACCTCAGTCCCGTTCGGCGTCGTCACCGCCCCCGGGCAGCGTTACCACCCGGCGATCATCGCCCAAGCCATCGCCACGCTCGCCGAGCTTTTCCCCGGCCGCTTCTGGCCGGTCCTCGGCTCTGGTGAGGCCCTCAACGAGCACGTGACCGGGGAGCAGTGGCCGGACAAGGACATCCGTGACCGACGCCTCCTCGAGTGCGTTCACGTGATCCGGGCGCTGCTTCGCGGCGACGAGGTCACCCACCACGGCTTCGTCATCGTCGACCGCGCACGTATCTGGAGCCTGCCATCGACCCCAGCGCCGATCTTCGGCGCCGCCGTCAGCGAGGAGACCGCCCGCAAGGTCGGCGGCTGGGCGGACGGCCTGATGACCGTTTACCGACCGATCGACGAGCTCCGTCGGGTCCTCGACACCTTCCACGACGTCGGGGGGGGCGACAAGCGCACGTGCGTCCAGGTCCACGTCTCGTGGGCCTCGACCGACGATGAGGCGCTGGCGATCGCGCACGATCAGTGGCGGACCAACGTGTTCGGCTCCGAGCTCGCCTGGAACCTGGAGCTGCCCAGCCAGTTCGACGCCGCCGCGAAGACGGTCCGCGCCGAGGACGTCCGCGAGGTCGTCCTCGTCTCCTCCGACCTCGAGCGCTACGTCGCGTGGATCCAGGAGATCGCCGAGCTCGGGGTCGACGAGATCTCGATCCACCACGTGGGCCAGGAGCAGAACGCGTTCATCGAAGCGTTCGGCGAGCGCGTCCTCCCGAAAGTGATGACATGACGACCGCGCGCACGAGCGATCTCTGGTGGAAGAACGCCGTCATCTACTGCCTGGACGTCGAGACGTTCCTGGACTGGGATGGCGACGGCATCGGCGACCTCCGCGGCCTCACCGAGCGCGTCGACTACCTGGCGGGCATCGGGATCAGCTGCCTGTGGTTGATGCCGTTCCAGCCCTCGCCCAACCGCGACGACGGCTACGACATCACGGACTTCTACGGCGTGGACCCGCGACTCGGCTCGCTCGGGGACTTCGTGTCGCTGATCCACACGTGCAAGGACCGCGGGATGCGCGTGATCATCGACTTGGTCGTCAACCACACGTCGGCCGATCACCCGTGGTTCCGCGAGGCGCGCTCCTCGCCCGACAACCGCTTCCGCGATTTCTACGTCTGGCGCGACCGCCCGACGCGGACCAAGAAGGCGTCGATCGTGTTCCCCGACGCCGAGGACAGCATCTGGGCCTGGGACGACAAGGCGGAGCAGTATTACCTGCACGCGTTCTACTCGCATCAGCCGGACCTGAACATCGGCAACCAGAAGGTGCGCGATGAGATCGCCAAGATCGCCGGCTTCTGGCTGGAGCTGGGCGTCGACGGGTTCCGGGTCGACGCGGTGCCGTTCCTCATCGACACGAGCCAGATCGGCGACATCGACTTGGACCCCCACGAGATCCTGCGGCACCTGCGTTCGTTCATCTCCCGCCGGCGCGGTGACGGGATGCTGCTGGGCGAGGTCAACCTGCTCCCGGAGCAGCTGATCGACTTCTTCGGCGGCAAGGACGCGGACGAGGTCAACCTGCTCTTCAACTTCAACCTGATGCAGGCGGTGTGGTTGGCGCTGGCGCGGCAGGACGCAGCGCCGATCGCGGAGGAGCTGGAGAAGACGATCGCAGTCTCCCAGGACTGCCAGTACGCGAACTTCCTCAGGAACCACGACGAGCTGACGCTGGACAAGCTGTCGGACCAGGAGCGCCAGGAGGTATTCCAAGCGTTCGGTCCTGAGGAGGACATGCAGTTGTTCGGTCGAGGACTGCGGCGGCGGCTCCCGTCGATGCTCGACGGCGACCCGGCGCGGATCAGGATGGCGTACAGCCTGCTGTTCTCATTGCCCGGCACGCCGGTGCTCTTCTACGGTGAGGAGATCGGGATGGGGGAGAACCTCGACATCCCGGGCCGCCTGGCCGTTCGCACCCCGATGCAGTGGAACGACGAGGAGAACGGCGGGTTCTCCAAGGCTCGCCGGTCGCGGCTCCGGCGTCCGGTGGTCGAGGGCCGGTTCGGCCCGATGGGCGTGAACGTCGCGACCCAGCGCCGAGACCCGGGGTCGCTGCTGAGCTGGATGGAGAGGCTGATCAGGCGGCGTCGCGAGACCCCGGAGATCGGATGGGGCTCTTGGAAGGTGCTGCGGACGAACGTGCCCGAGGTGCTCGCGCATCGGTGCGACTGGGAGGGTCGGGCCATCGTGGCCGCTCACAACTTAGGCGATCAGCCGTGCGTGGTCCGGGTGCGGCTGGGGGACGTCGTCGAGGGCGCGAGGTTGGACGACCTGCTGGACGAACGCGGCGCACTCACCGAGATCGAGGGGGAGTCGCTCGAGCTCAAGATGGATGGGTACGGGTTCCGGTGGCTCCGGTTGCTGTCACCGGACCACCACACGCCGCCATAGTCGCGCGGCCCCGGCGTCGGTCGCGCGAAGCTCGATCCCTACACCGACCGCCTAGCTCTTCTTCTTGCGCTTCGCCGCGGCCTTCTTGCCGCCCTTCTTGGAGGCACCCGGCGTGTTCGCGATCTTGGCGGCCCGCTCTTTCGACATCCCCCTCTTGCGCAGGCCCTCGTACTGCTTCCGGTTCTTGATGCTGGCGGTCTTCTTCCCCGGCATGTCTCAGCCTCCTTTCCTGCACTTTGATGTCCAGGAGGGCCGTGCGGTGAAACCTGTCTGAGCGTTTCGCCGGCCACCTGGATCCGAGGGTGTGAGCGATCCATGAAGCCGGTTCGGCGCGACGGCGACCGGGTAGGAGCCACCGACGATGGAGAACGCCCGAGAGCTGTTCCTGCACCTCGCCAGCTCGATGTACGGCGCGATCAAGCCACTCGAACGCAGCCTCAGAGGGATCGAGAAGCGAACGGCTGAGTCGCAGCTTGCGGAATTGGTCGGCGACCTTCGTGCGGCTTCCTCCGAACAGGCGAAGCGCCTCGAGGAGGTCTTCGGCCTTCTCGATCAACGACCGAGCAAGGAGCCGTCCCCTGCGATCGCGGGCTTCCTCGAAGAGGAGGCGATGGCCCGTCGCGGGCGCCGAGCGAAGCAGGTCACGGATCTGGTCGCGGCGAAGACCGCGAGCGACGTGGCCCAGTACTCGGTGCAAACGTTCGACGTGATGCTCCAGCTCGCCGATCACGCGGGCATCCTCACCAGCTCGCCCAAGGTCGGAGACGCACTCGAGGTCAGCATGAAAGAGCATAGGAAGCTCCAGAAGGACCTCAAGAAGCTGAGCGACACGCTCGTCGAGCAGCTCTCGCCGTCAGGATCGTCACGACGGCGTTAGACGAACCCGCACGACGCCCGGACTGGCAGACTCGACCTGACGCCAGGGCACGAACCGCCGGCGTTGCTCCGCCCGGCGGTCGACGAGCCTGAACAGGAGCGGCCCCCGCTGGTCGGGATGTCCGATCCGCCCTTGCCTTCGGGAGGCCACGATGATGCCAGTGACCCTGAACGGGTGGGGGCCTTCGTCGGCGTTCGCGAGCTCGTGCACGACCCGGACGTCGACCACCTGCCCGATCGGGCGGTCGTGGCCGTCTCGGACCTCGCTCCCGCACAGCTCACTCAGGCGCATGATCCGCTCCCGGGATCTTCCCGATCGCCACGACGACGATCCAGCGGTCCAGCGGGCCGATGCCGACTTCGTCACGTGACACGCCGACGTCGACTCGACCGTTCACATCAAGAACATCATCGATCGGGATCCTTATCGGCTCGCCCCCGCGAGCCTCGTCGAGCCGCGCGTAAGCGGCGCGGATCCACCTCCGGAGCCTGCTCGAGAAGCGGCCCGCGAGCGCGGGAGCGCCGACCAGGATGGCCGTCAACGTCGGGGGATCGGCGTCATCGAACTCGAGGTCGTCGACCCGGCCGATCGGACGCATCTCGCGATCGAAGACCGGCAGGTCCGCGATGTCGCGGTACAGGTCCAGCTCGCGTTGCCGATCCGCCATCATGCGCCGCCCTTCGTGATCAACAACAGTGGGATGGCTGCGATCGCGGCCACGACCATCAGGGCGAACAGGACCGTGGCCGCCGTGTTCGTTGCACCAGAGTTCGTCTTGTCGCCGACATACCGCGGATCGTTCGCCAGCAAGAGGATCGGAAGGTACGTGAGCGGCGCCGCGACCGCCACCAGCACGATCGAGAACTCGGTGAGCTTGATCGGGTTGATCGACGACTGCATCAACATCAGGGCCCCCACGAGCGTGATGATCACCACGAGCTGGAACCGCGGAGCTTCCTTCGGCTTGAACATCTTGCCCCACGCCCAGCCGAAGTACTGACAGACGATGTAGCCCGCCGACAGGCCCGTCTCCAGGGCGGCCCCGAAGAACGCGGCGAACGCGCCGACCAGCAGGAGAACGAGACCCCCCTTCCCGACGATCGCCGAGACCGGCAGACTCGCTTGTGACAGCGTGTCCACGGAGATGCCGCGCGGGTACAGGTAGATCGCGGCGAGCGCCATCAGTCCGAGCGAGATCACCGCCCCCAACGAGAAGCCGAAGTACGTGTTGACCCGGTTGACGACGAGGTCCTGACGTCCCCACTTCTCTTCGATCGCGCCCGACGAGAAGAAGAACGGCTCGTAGACGGTGATCGTCGCTCCGAACATCGACACCACCCAGTACCAGTAGACCGCGTGGGTCTCCGTGGAAGGGACGACTGGCTGTGTCGCCGAACGAAGGAGGTCGTGCCAGTCGGCTCCTGCCTGCCACACCCCGAAGACGACGACCAGTAAGGCGAGACCCGTCAGCCCGAAGATCCGCTCCATCGATGTGAACTTCACCCTCCACATCACGAACCACACTGCGACGCCTAGTGGAACGACCCAGAACAGGTAGTTGAGTCCGGTCAGGACCTCGATCACCAGGGCAAGGCCGCCGATCTCGGCGGCGAGCGTGAGGAGGTTCACTGCGAACGACGCCAGGAGGTTGACCCCGCCGAGCCGCGGACCGAATCGTTCCCTGACCAGGTCGAACGACGCCCGCTTGGAGAGCGCTGCGATCCTCCCGGCCATCTCCGCGAACAGGACGATCGTGATCGTCCCGAGGACGACTACCCACGCCACACCCATCTTGAACCGCGAGCCCGTGGCCGCCGACGCGACGAAGTCGCCGATGTCGACGAACGCCCCGATCGCGGTGAGGATCCCGAGCGTGATCTCGAAGATCCGCTTCACGTGAGTTCTTCCACGAGCTGGTCGAGTTGCTGCGACAGGTCGGTGAGCCGGGGCCGGAGCTCGGCAAGGCGGCCCACATCCACCCGTCGGGCTGCGATCCGTGCCTGTGCGACGGCCTCGGCCGCATCCGACAGGACCGGCACGACCTCTCGTCGGAGCGCATCGGATTGCTCATCCGGCGGTTGGATCGACGCGAACCCGCTCTCCGCGCCGTCGACCGTCTCGTTCGCGTCCTGGATCGTGATCGAGACGAACGGAGCGAATGCCTGTTTCGCGACCGCGACGTCGATCGCCGCGAGGGTCGCCTGGACAGCCGATCGGGCTTGTTCGACGCTGTTCTCGGCCCGGCTCGCGTACACATCGAACGTGCGTGCGGGTCCGACACACGAGGCCAAAGACGCGAGCCCCAGGATGGCCAGACAGGTTCGTGCGTGGGCGAGTCCGTGAAGCATGTGCGCTCCTTTTTCCAGCCGAACGGGAAGTGAACCGCCGCGCAAGCTGGGGACCGGCATCGTCGGCGTCGCGCGTTCACGCTCGACATCCTTGACGGGTGCCAACCCCCCTGGACGGGTCAACCTCGTGCGGACCGGTCGTACGACGGCTCGCTGCTCAGATCGCGACGTCCTAAGCTCATCGGTGTCCTGTGTGCTCCGCCCGATCGGGGGGGTACGCTTGTCGGTCTACCGCAAGCGCGTTAGGGACACGAGGAGGGGGCGCGATCATCCGACGGACGAGGCAGAGATGCCGATGAAGGGCTGGTCCGTCATCGGGGTGGCCGTGTTGGCGGTCGCGATGTGCGCGGGGGTCGCCGTTGCGGCGCCCGAGACGTTCACCGACGTCGCGAGTGCGGTCGGCCTCGCACAGACGACCCAGTCGCTCGGCGCGACGGTGGCCGATTTCAACGGCGACGGCAGAGCCGACATCCTGCTGAACCGCCAGGCCCAGGCAGCGCCGACCCTCTACGTGGCGAACGCGGACGGCACCTTCGCATCGGATGCGAGCGCCGTCTTCGGATCGTTCAGCAAGCCGAGCAAAGACCTCCACCTCTGCAGTCCGGCGGACGTGAACCGCGACGGACTGCTGGACGTGTATTGCGCGGTCGGCACGTCGCATCAGAGCACGACGAACAAGACGAACTACCTCTGGATCCAGAACACCGACGGCTCGTTCACGAACAGGGCGTCGTCCTGGGGTGTGGCCGACCCGGCGGGTCGTGGCCGGGACGCCCTGTTCCTGGACGTGAACGACGATGCCCGGCCCGACCTGTTCGTCTACAACGTGAAGCGCACGGACGGGACGTGGGCGCCGAGCCGACTGTTCGTCAACACGGGCACCTCGTTCGTGGACGCGCCGTCGTATGGACTGGACGGAGGATTCTGGTCGCTCGTTCGCATCGTGCCGGAGCTCCAACTGACGACGTGGAACGGGGACATCGCGATCCTCGCCGTGACGACGACAGGACCGCAGCTCTGGGTCCAGGAAGGCGGTCCGGGAACGGCCTTTCACCGGGTCGTGCCGGCCGGGTGGCCCGGGAACATCGTTCAAGGAGCGCGATTGACGGACCTCGATCTGGACGGTATGGACGATCTCGTGACCGTGACCAAGAGCCGCGCCGATGTGTGGCGGCGGACCGGTGCAGCGTCCGTCGCGAAGGCATGGTCGTCACCGACCCCCGGGGCCCGTTCCGTTGCCGTCGGGGACGCGACGGCTGACGGGCTGGCGGAGATCTACGTCACGACGTGGGCGTCCGTCCTTTCGAACCCGAACCCGCCGGACTTCCTGTTCGTCAACGACGGCACGTTCTCGTTCCACCCCGCGACGATCCCGCGGGCTACGGCCGGCCAGGGCGCCTCGGCCGCCGTCGTTCCGTACGGCTCCTCGAACGCGTTCCTCGTGGCGAACGGTCCCAGCGGCCTGAGGGGACCGATCCAGCTGATCGCCGCCGCCTGACGCGGGCGGGTCGTCGCGCCGTTCATCGCTTGCGTTGGCCGGACGCGGTCGGTACGGTCCGGACCTACCCCGATGCCCCGATCGACCCCCTTCGCTCGACGACTGCGCCGATCCATCGGCGTGGGACTCGTCTTGGCCCTCGCCCCGGTCTGGTGGCATCCGTCCCCACTCACGGCACATGCGCAGACGCCGCCGCTCCCCAATGTCCTCATCATCGTGACGGACGATCAGCGCCTCGACGGCACCCTCGCCGTGATGCCGAAGACCCGCCGGTGGATGCAGGCGGGTGGACGCACGTTCACGAACGGGTTCACGAGCAGCCCGATCTGCTGTCCGGCGCGCAGCTCGATCCTCACGGGCCGATACGTTCACAACCACGGCGTCCTCACGAACCATGACGGCTCGCTTCTGGATCACACGACGACGATCGAGCGCTACCTGGGCGACGCGGGCTACGAGAACGCGATCGTCGGCAAATTCCTGAACGAGTGGCCCCTCGGCCAAGCGCCTCCTTACTTCGATCGCTGGTCGATCTGCTCGCCATGTTCCGAGGGCGGCTACTTCGGGCGCGACTTCGACGTCGACGGCACGATCCAGACGGTCGCCGACTACGCCACGGACTTCATGGCCACCCGGTCGCTCGAGTACCTCCGCGCCTTCGAGGCCGACGACGACCGGCCGTGGTTCCTCTACGTCGCGACCGGTGCCCCCCACGACCCTTTCACGGTCGAGCCTCAGTACCTCGACGCGTTCGTGCCCGCGTGGAACGGCAACCCGGCGGTCTCCGAGTCCGATCGCTCGGACAAGCCGCCGTACGTGCGGGCGAAGAACGGCGGGCTGGCCCACGCGAAGGACGTCCGCTCCCGACAGCTCCGCACGCTCCGTTCGGTCGACGATCTCGTCGACGACATCCTCCGGGAGCTCGGCGCGCTGTCGGAGCGTCGTCGCACGCTGATCTTCTTCGTCTCCGACAACGGCTTCCTGTGGAACGAGCACAAGCTGGGCGTCGGGAAAACCTATCCGTACCAGCAGTCGATCCGCGTGCCGATGTTGGTGCGCTGGCAGAATCGCGTCCCGGCCGGGACGAGCGACGCACGCCTGGCGTCGCTCGTCGACGTCGCGCCCACGGTGCTCGGCGCCGCCGGCATCCCGCCGGATCCGTCGGTGCCGATGGATGGCCGATCGCTCCTGACGCCGCCCACGAGGACACGCCTGCTCATGGAGTACTTCCTGAATGCCATGGCGCCGAGCACGCCGGCTTGGGCCGCGCTCCGCACCCCGACCTCTCAGTACACCGAGTACTACGCCGAGGATGGCCTGACGGTCGTCTTCCGCGAGTACTACGACCTGGTCGCCGACCCCTGGGAGCTCCGCAATCTCCTGGGAGACGCCGACCCGTCGAACGATCCCGAGGCCGCCGGCCTGTCGGCGCAGCTCGCCGCCGACCGTGGATGTTCGGGCGCGACCTGCCCGTAGCCCGGCGCCCAACCGTACGCTCCGCCGTTCGGACGCAGGCGACCTCGCGCTAGGCTCCATCGGTGGACGAGCCGCGCGGCTTGACGAGCCGTATCGGGTTGCTCCGGCCGATGCGCCACCGGGACTTCCGGTTGCTATGGATCGGCCAGACCGTCTCGATGATCGGCGACGGCACGTACTACGTCGCCGTCGCGTGGCTCGTCTATCAGGACCTCGGCCGGTCGGCGGCCGCGTTCGCCGCGGTCGGTGTCGCGTGGTCGCTCCCCCAGCTGGTCCTGTTGCTGGCGAGCGGCGCGCTCTCCGACCGCATGGACCGGCGGCACCTGATGATCGCCGGCGACCTGCTCCGCCTCGTGAGCATCCTGATCATCTGCGTGCTGACGCTGACCGACCGGATCACGATGCCGCTGTTGCTCGGGCTCGTCCTGTTCTACGGAAGCGGTCAGGCGCTGTTCGGGCCGGCGTTCTCCTCGATCATCCCCTCGATCGTTCCCGAAGACGTCCTCGTCGAAGCGAACTCGGTCGGGCAGGTCGTCCGGCCGCTCGCGATGACGATCGTAGGTCCGGTCATCGGAGGCCTCCTCCTGCTGCTGGGGACCGGCTGGGCGTTCATCTTCGATGCGCTCACGTTCAGCGCGTCCGCCCTGTGCATCGGGATGATGCGCGCTCGGAAGCCGGCGGACGAGGGTCCGCATGAGCCGCTGATCCCCCAGATCAAGGAGGGGATCGCGTACGTGCGGAGCGAGAGATGGATCTTCGTCGCGCTCCTCTCGGCGACGGTGAGCCTGTTCTGCGTCTGGGGACCGTGGGAGACGCTGATGCCGCTCGTGATCACCCGGGATCTGTCCGGGAGCGGCCTTGACCTGGCGCTCGTCTTCGCGGCCGGCGGTCTCGGATCCGTGCTGGTCGGCATCGTCGCCGCCCAGCGCGGATCCGTCGGCCGCCGGCCGCTCACCGTGATGTACCTCTCGTGGGCCCTGGGGATGCTGATGACCGCCGGGTTCGGGTTGATCACCGCGGTGTGGCAGGGGCTCTTCGTCGCCTTCGTCACCGAGGGGTCGATCTCGCTCCTGATCGTGATCTGGTACACGGCGCTGCATCGGCTCGTCCCGGACCAGTTCCTCGGTCGCGTGATGAGCCTGGACTGGATGATCTCGATCGCCGGGCTCCCCCTCTCGTTCGCGGTGGTCGGCCCGCTCGCCGAGTGGATCGGCACCGACCGGACGCTGATCCTCGCCGGCGTGCTCGGCGCCGGGGTGACGATCGCCGCGATGTTCATCCCTGGCGCGCTCGCACCGGAACGAGACGGGCGGCTCGTCGGGGCTTCCGTGACTCGGTCGTAGACTTCGCCCGATGGAGTACACGCACGTTGGCCACCTCGGTCTCGTCGTGAGTCGCCTCTGCCTCGGAACGATGAACTTCGGCCCGCACACGCCGGAGGCGGACTCGCACACGATCATGGACTCGGCCGTCGCCTACGGCATCAACTTCTTCGACACGGCCAACGTCTTCGGCCGCCACCTGGGCGCCGGCGCGACCGAAGAGATCATCGGTCGATGGTTCACCAAGGGCGACAAGCGCCGCGACAAGGTCGTGCTCGCGACGAAGGTCTACGGCACGATGGGCGACTGGCCCAACGAGTCCCGCCTGTCGAAGCTCGCGATCGTCCATCAGTGCGAGGAGTCCCTGCGGAGGCTGCGGACCGATCGCATCGACCTGTACCAGATGCACCACATCGATCGGCAGTCGTGGTGGGACGAGATCTGGGAGGCGATGGAGCAGCTCAAGCGGCAGGGCAAGGTCCTCTACGTCGGCTCGTCCAACTTCGCAGGGTGGCACATCGCCCGGGCGAACGAGATCGCGGGGTGGCGGAACACGCTGGGCCTCGCCTCCGAGCAGTCGCCGTACAACCTGTTGCAACGCTCGATCGAGCTCGAGGTTGTCCCCGCGGTGCAGGAGTACGGCATGGGGTTGATCGCGTACAGCCCGCTCGCCGGCGGTCTGCTCGCCGGGGCTCTCGAGAAGGTGACCGAGGGGCGGCGTTCGCAGGGGTACATGGTCGACGAGATCGATGCGATCCGGCCGAGGCTCGACCAGTGGGAGTCGTTGTGCAAGGAGCTCGGCCACCGTCCCGCGGACGTCGCGCTCGCGTGGCTCCTGCACCAGCCGGCGGTGACCGCTCCGGTCATCGGGCCGCGCACCGAGGATCAGCTGCTCGGGTCGATGCGGGCGCTCGGGATCGAGCTGTCGCCTGAGGTGCTCGGCAAGCTCGACGAGATCTTCCCGGGACCGGGGGGTCCCGCCCCCGAGGCGTACGCCTGGTAGGTCAGAGCAGGGTCGCCGCGACCTCGCCGGCGGCATCGATCACCGCAGGCGCGTAGGTCGTCGCGCGGAGGGCCGCCAGCCGGCTCGCCGGTCCCGACACGGAGATCGCGGCGAGGAGCTCGTCCGTGGGCCCGAAGATCGGTGCGCTCACGGACGCGACGCCTGCCTCTCGCTCGCCCACGCTGTCGGCCCAGCCGCGCCGGCGCGTGGTCGCGATCTGTTGCGCGAGTCGATCGTCGATGCGCTCGCCCTGAGGCGGTGGTCCCCACGCGAGGAAGACCTTCCCCGCGGACCCCTTCGTGAGCGGGAGTGACGCGCCGACGTCGACGATCGTGCGGAGCTCTCTGCGGGACTCGACGGCGTCGACGCAGATGCGTCGATCACCGTCGCGGATGAACAGCTGGGTGCTTTCGCCGGTGGTGCGCGCGAGGCGCTCCAGCGCGGGACGCGCGAGCTCCCTGAGGGGGAGCTCGCGCATCGCAGCGCTCGCGAGCCCCAGGAGACGTGGGCCGAGCGCGTACCCGAGCCCGCCGACCTGGAAGAGGAACCCGTGGTCCTCGAGCGACCTGAGCAGGCGGTGCGCGGTCGGACGCGTGAGGCCGGTCGCCTCCACGATCGCCGTGAACGATCGGGAGCCGCTCTCGACGGCGTCGAGAACGGAGACGGCGCGGTCGAGGACGCCGACCGGCGTGTCGGGGCCGCGATGCTGTTCGACGGGCCGGCCCGCGCCAACCTGCCGGCGATCGCGGACACCGAGGGCCCAGCGCGCGTCGCGCATCGCCGCCTCATCTGGGCTTCGTGACCGGGGCAGGGTGCTATCCTCCTGTGGTTCCAGATATCGGAACTGAGTTCCATTATATGGAACAAGAGGACGACTGGGTCCGCCAAACGCCTGGATCACCTCGGGAAGGTTTCGCGGTCCGGAGGTCAGTGTAGATGCCGCTACGAACGCTCGCGGAGAAGGTCTGGGACCGTCATGTCGTCCGCAGCGAGCCGGGTGAGCCCGATCTCCTCTACATCGACCTCCACCTGGTCCACGAGGTCACCAGCCCCCAAGCGTTCGACGGGCTCCGATCGCACGGCCGCGCCGTCCGCCGCCCCGAGCTCACCGTCGCGACCATGGACCACAACGTCCCGACCACGAGCGGCCCCGTCACCGACGAGGTCAGCGCTCGCCAGATGGAGGCGCTCCGTCGGAACACGGAGGAGTTCGGGATCACGTCGTACCCCTGGGGCTCGGCCGGACAAGGCATCGTCCACGTGATCGGCCCCGAGATGGGCTACACGCAGCCCGGCCTGACGATCGTGTGCGGCGACTCGCACACCTCGACGCACGGGGCGTTCGGCGCGCTCGCGTTCGGGATCGGCACCTCCGAGGTCGAGCACGTCCTGGCCACCCAGACGTTGCCGCAAGTCAAACCGAAGTGGATGGCGGTCAACGTCGACGGCGACCTGCCGCCCGACTGCGCGGCCAAGGACATCATCCTCGCGATCATCGCCACGATCGGGACCGGAGGCGGTGTCGGTCACGTCGTCGAGTACCGCGGCCCGGCGATCCGCGAACTCTCGATGGAGGGTCGCATGACCGTGTGCAACATGTCGATCGAGGCCGGCGCGCGCGCGGGCGTGATCGCGCCGGACGACACGACATTCGCATACGTCGAGGGACGACCGCACGCCCCCAAGGGCACCGCCTGGGAGCGCGCCCTCGACCACTGGCTCTCGCTCCCGAGCGATGACGGCGCCCCCTTCGACGCGGAGGTCACGCTCGACGCCGGCGGACTGCGTCCGTACGTGAGCTGGGGGACGAACCCCGCCCAGTCGACGACGATCGACGGCGAGGTCCCCTTGCCGGCGACGCCCGAGGCTGAGCGCGCGCTCGCCTACATGGCGCTCGAGCCCGGGACCGCGATCCGCGACATCCGACCGGACACGATCTTCATCGGTTCCTGCACCAACTCGCGGATCGAGGACCTCCGTGCGGCCGCCGAGGTCGTGCGTGGTCGGAAGGTGATGGACGGCCTGCGCGCCCTCGTCGTTCCCGGGAGCGTTGCGGTCAAGATCCAGGCCGAGCACGAAGGCCTCGATCGGATCTTCCGGACCGCTGGCTTCGAGTGGCGCGGCGCCGGTTGCTCGATGTGCCTGGGCATGAACCCGGACATCCTGGGACCCGGTGACCGATCCGCGTCGACCAGCAACCGCAACTTCGAGGGCCGCCAGGGCAAAGGCGGCCGGACCCACCTGGTGAGCCCGCGCGTCGCCGCCGCGACCGCGATCGCCGGCCACTTCACGACGCCGGAGGACCTGTGATGGAGCCGATCGCGCGGATCGAAGGAACGGCCCTCCCGCTCGACCGGGCCGACGTCGACACCGACCAGATCATCCCCGCGGTGCACCTCAAGCGGATCGAGCGGACCGGGTTCGGCCCGTTCTTGTTCGACGAATGGCGGAAGGACCCGAGCTTCGTCCTGAACGACGAGCGGTACTCAGGTGCGACGATCCTGCTGGCGGGCCCCAACTTCGGCGCCGGTTCCAGCCGCGAGCACGCGCCCTGGGCGATCGAGGACTACGGGTTCCGAGCGGTGATCGCGCCGAGCTTCGCGGACATCTTCCGGAACAACTCGCTCAAGATCGGGCTCCTGCCCGTCGAGCTGCCGCAGGAGTCGGTCCGAGCCCTGATGGACGCGGTGCTCGACGACGCCACCACGCGGATCGTCGTGGACCTCAACGCTCGGACCGTGAGCGCGCCGGGCGTGAACGAGACCTTCGCGATCGACGACTTCACGCGGTGGCGGCTCATGGAGGGGCTCGACGAGATCGGGCTCACGCTCCGCCTCGGCGACGACATCGCGCGCTACGAAGCTTCCCGCGACGACTGGCTCCCCTCCGCCTAACGCTCAGTCGCTGCCGCGAGGTTCGCTCAACCCCGCACGGCTCAGCGCGTCGGCGTGGGTCTGGGCCGTGAGCGCGGCGAGCGCGGGCGAATGGCCGACCCGCACGTGCTCCGGATGCGAGAGGCGCTTCGCCTTCGAAGGGAGTCGCACGAGTTCGTCCTGGAACCGGTGTTGCATCCGGCGGAGCGGTGGTGCGGGATCGACCCGCCTTCCGTCCCGCATCACGGGTTGGAGCAACGGATCCCATCCGGACGACGGCTGCTCGGTGCGGAGCCCCAGGATGTCCCCTTCGTCGCTGCCGCTCCGCCAGATCTGCTTCGCGCCAGGAGGTGTGGCCTTGGCCGCCGAGAGCTTCATCGCCGGACGGCCGTCGAACTCGACGAGCTTGTAGACCGTGTCCAGGTACGGCGCGTCCGCGGACACGCCCATCTGCGTCCCGATCCCGAACGCGTCCACCGGCGCCTCGGCCCGGACCAGCTCGGCGACCTCGTGCTCGTCCAGGCCGCCGCTCGCGAAGATCCGTGCGGTCGGGAAGCCCTCCTCGTCGAGGATCGCGCGCGCGCCCCGCGCGAGCTCGTCCAGGTTCCCGCTGTCGAGCCGGACGCCTACCCGGTCGGTGATCCCGAGTTCGCGGGCGACCGTGATCGCCGTGTAGACGCCGTTGAGTGAGTCGTACGTGTCGACGAGGAACGTCGTTCGCGTCGGATGGTCCTGCGCGAACGACCGGAACGCCTCCTCCTCCGACGGGAACGCCTCGATGAACGAATGGGCCATCGTCCCGGCGACCTGGAGCCCGTAGCGCTCGGCCGCGGCCACGTTGGACGTGGCGACGAACCCCACGATCGCGGAGTCGCGGGCCGCGGCCATGGCTGCATCCGAGCCTTGGGTCCGGCGGAACGCGAAGTCGACCAGATCCCTGCCGTCCGCGGCGAGGAGGTAGCGGGCCGCCTTGGACGCCAACGTGGTGTGCAGCGTGACCCTGTTGAGCAACATGGTCTCGACCAGCTGCGCGGTCGCGATCGGCGCGGTGATCTCCAGGATCGGCTCCTCGCCGTGGACGATCGTGCCTTCGGGGACCGCCCACACGGCGCCGTCGAAGCGGAGCGGTGCGAGGTCTTCGAGTGCTCGGTCGTCGAAGCCGATCGAGCCCAGGTACCGAAGGTCGTCGTCGTCGAAGCCGAACCCCTCCAGGAACGTCAGGCAGTCATCCAGCCCGGCCGCGACGAGGAAGCCGCGCTGCTTCGGGAGCTTGCGAACGTAGAGGCTGAAGGTGGCCGAACCCGTCATCTCGCGGCGCAGGTAGCTGACCGCCATGTTGAGCTCGTAGAGGTCGGTCAGCAGCCCGCCGGGCATGGGCCGAATGTAGCCGACGTGGGAGCATGCCAGCGTGCCGAACATCACCGAGGATCGGTTCCGCCTGTTCGTGCTCGACATCACGGTTGACGACGAGCCTCCCGTAGCCGAACCGCCCGAGACCATGGGCCTGTTCGAAGGTGTCCCGCTCCCGGAGCGGGACGAGGACCTCGACTGTGAGCCGCACGATCGGATCCTGCTGTTCGCGGGGCCGATCGAGCGCGAGGCCGACCCGACGGGGCAAGAGGTCGGCGCGACGGTCGCGCGCGTGGTGCGCCACGAGCTCGCGCACTACGTCGGGATCGACGACGAGGAGCTCCTCGACCTGGGGGCGTACTGATGGAGCCGATCGATCGTGAGCGGTTCGAGGAGCTGGTGGGTGAGGCGCTCGACGAGCTCCCGGCCTGGGTGGTCGAGGCGATGGACAACGTCAGCGTGCAGGTCGAGGATCTCCCGCCGCGGGGGCAGCCCGGTCTGCTCGGTCTCTATCACGGCGTCCCGCTCTCCGAACGCGGGCGCGGCTATACGAACGTGCTCCCCGACACGATCACGCTGTACCGGGCGACGATCATGGGCGTGGCCGGCCGGGACGAGCGACGGCTGCGGGCGGTCGTCACGCACACGGTCGCCCACGAGATCGCGCATCATTTCGGGATCAGCGACGCACGCCTGCTCGAGATCGATGCGTACTGACGAAGAGTGGATGCGTCGCGCCCACGCCCGCGCGCCCGCGTGGGCGCCCCCCCACCCCCAGCCCAAAGGGGGGGGTGTTTACAAG
>JBKOUM010000094.1:0-13730 GCA_046723385.1 Actinomycetota bacterium | reverse complement strand
TTCCCGACGAGCCGCGCCACGACCAACCCGACGACGAGCGCGGTCGTCACCGACGTCCACACGATCCCCGACAGCCGGACGCCCGCGTTCGCGAGCGCGAACAGCGGGAGCACCGCCAGGTTCACCCACGGCAGGAGCTCGTGCTCGATCCGGGCGAGGGGCGACACCGCCTCGCGCGACAACCGCCCGAGCTCTAACCAGCTCGCGGCGTCCGAGTCCGGCGGATCCGGGTGGTCCGAAGTCAGGTCGGCGATCCGGTGGGCCTCGGCCGAGACGTCGGCCGGTCGCTGGAAGGGATGGGCGGGGGCCAGCAGGCCGAGGATCGCGCCGACGAGCGCGGGATGCACGCCCGCGTGATACGCGAACAGCCACGTGAGCCCCCCGAACACCAGGTAGATCAGCAGGTGCCGCACGTGCGCGCGCTCGCACGCGATCATGGCGACGACGCAGGCAGCGCCGAGCGCCAGCGGCAGCACCGCCACGCCGTTCGCGTACGCGATCGCGACGACGGCGATCGTGAGCAGGTCGTCGATGATCGCCAGCGTGAGCAGGAACGGCCGGATCCCCGGCGGCGCCGACCGGAACGCCAGGATCAAGATCCCGAGCGCGAAGGCGAGGTCGGTCGGCATCGCCATGCCCCAGCCGTCCGCCGCCCGGGTCCCGTGCGTCGCACCGAGGTAGATCAGGGCAGGCACGAGCATCCCGCCGGCCGCGGCGGCCAGCGGGAGGATCGCGGCACCGCGTCCGCGCAGCTCCCCCGACGTGAGCTCGCGCTTGATCTCGAGACCCGCGAGGAGGAAGAAGAACGTCATCAGGCCCTCGCCGACCCAGAAGCGCAGATCCTCGTGGATCCCCCAGCGGCCGACGCCGACCGTCACGTTCGTGGCCCAGAGCCGGTCGTAGCTCTCCCACCACGGCGAGTTCGCCCACGCGAAGGCGCCGATCGCGGCGACGAACATCGGGAGCGCGCTCGCCGTGGTCGAGCGGAGGAAATCCTGGAGCGGCCGGACCAGCGCGCGCGGGATCGCGCGGTCGGAGCGGGACCACGGCGGCCGGAGCGCTGGACGGTGGGTGTCGGTCATGGTCGTCTCTGTGCCGACCAGTCTTCCCGGCGCGCCTTCGGAACATCCGCATCGTACCCCGCAGCCGATACGGTCCGCCTCCACGAAGTCACAACGTCCGGATGCGAGACATCGACAGGGGGCCTGGTAGCCTCGTTCGCGTTTTGGCGACCGAAGGCAAGACCCCTCTCAAGGACGCCGCCACCTCCAGCCCGCAGCGACCCAAGAAGACCGCGGATCGGTCCAAGGTCTCGCGGAACCGCATCATCGCTGGAGCGGTCGGCGCCGTCGTCGTGCTCGGCGGCATCTTCCTCTTCACACGCGGCGACGGCGACGGCATCCTCCCTGGTGGCGAGCCCCCCGGCCAGGTGGACTTCAAGCTCAAGGATGTGACGTTCATCCCCACCCAGCTGCAAGGGGATCAGAACGCGCAGAAGGAAACGGCGCACGCCACCGCCGACCAGGTCCGCCTCCAGCTCGACGCGCTGTTCGAGGCCTCCTACGTCGATCCGGACACCTGGGGCGACACCGGCCAGATCGAGGACCTCTTCGTCGGCGGCGCGCAGGATCAGATCGCGAGCGACGCATCCACGCTCACGTTGGGCGAGAACGCCGGCGACACCTACGACGCGGTGGATCCCGGCAAGAGCACGCTCAAGGTGGGCGTCCTGACGGACGCGAAGGGGAACGCGGTGCGCGCGTCGGGACGTCTGTCGTTCACGGGACTCGCGACCCACGATGACGGCACGTACTCGGCGATCACCGTCACCGGCACCGCGATCTTCGTGAAGGACGGCGACACCTGGAAGATCGAGGCCTTCACGTTGAACCGATCGGAGAAGCCCGCGGAGGCGCCGGCGCCCAGCTCCTCACCCACCTCGGAGGCTTCGTGATCAGACGGTTCCTCGCGGTCGTGCTCGTCCTCGCCACCTGGGTGGGTGGAACGGTGGCGGGCTCGCTGGGGAGCACGCCCGCTGCGGCCGCGGACCCGGGCATCCTGATCGGGAAGGCCCACGCCGACTACGCGCCCACGCTCACCGGGTCGAAGCCCATCGTGATCCTGGCCGTCGGGAGCGGCGCGCGCCCCGGCGACGACGTGAGCCACTCGCTCTCGGACTCCCTCCACCTGATCTTCCTGAACCCCGACCAACACGCGATCGCGATGGTGGGCATCCCGCGCGACTCGTGGGTCGACATCCCCGGCCACGGAACGAACAAGATCAACAGCGCGCTCGTCCAGGGCGGCCCCGACCTGATGGTCCAGACGATCGAGACCCACTTCGGCGTGCACATCGACTACTGGGCGATCACGACCTTCTGGGGCTTCAAGGCGATGATCGACGACATCGGCGGCCTGACCGTGAACGTCCCGTTCCGGATGCTCGACTCGTATTCGGAGGCCGACCTGCAGCCGGGCGTGCAGGAGCTGTCGGGAGAGCAGGCGCTCGCGATGGCGCGCGACCGGCACAGCATGCTCTCCGGCGACTTCACTCGGCAGGAGAACGGGGGACGGCTCCTCCTGGCCGCGCTCGCGCAGTTCCAGAAGGAGTACGGGCAGGACCCGACCGCCCTGCTCACCTGGCTCGGCGCCGGATTGTCGAACATGACCACGACGCTCACCGCCGATCAGGTCGTCCAGCTCGCCTACACGGTGACCGCGCAACCCGTGAAGAAGGTACAGAACATCGTGCTGCCTGGGTCGGCAGAGATGATCGGCGGAGTGTCCGCGGTCGCGCTCAACGACGCGGCCGCCACTGCCATCGTGAGCGACGCGAGCCAGGACGGCGTCGTCGCCAAGAAGAACGTCCCGCCGAGCCCGAGCAGGAACCAGCCGGTCGGCGGCTAGAGCTTCGTCACCACGTAGGCCACGTAGCCGACGTAGAACACGCCCTGGAACAGGAGCAGCGGCGCCGACAAGCGCCCCCGGAACCGGAGCGTCGCGTAGAGGACCGAGCCGGCCACGAGCGCGACCGACGCCGCGACGAGCGCTTCGTGCGCCAGGTCCCACGGCGTGAGCAGGAGCCCGATCGTGACCGGGAACGACGACTGGAACACCATCGCGCCCGTCATGTTGCCCATCGCGAGCGTGTCCTTGCCGCGACGGATCCACAGCACGCTGTTGAACTTCTCCGGGAGCTCCGTCGCGAGCGGTGCGACGAGCAACGAGAACGCGAGCGGCGGGAGCCCCGCGGCCTTGCCCAGGTCGCCGACCGCGCTGACGAAGAGCTTGGCGCCGCCCACCATCAGCGCGAGCCCGACGGCGGTCTGAACGAACGGGGCGACGTCCGACCGATCCGGCGACCACGCCGGTATCGACGGACGGATCGCGCGGAACCACACCCACAGGCGGAGCGGCTGGATCTCCTCGGCATCGGGATCCGAAGGCTCGGGGCCGTCGTCGGTCCCTTCCGCCTGGAAGTGACGCCGAACGTAGTACGCGTACCCGACGACCAGCACGATCGCGAGGCCGACGTGCAGCGCCTTCACGTGGATCAGGCCCGCGAGCATCGCGAGCGCGTACATCACCAGGAAGTACCCCAGGTCCTGCTGGATCGTTCGCCGGTCGATGTTCAGGTCGAGGCTGCGCGCGCCGCCCCGCGCGGTGATGAGCACCGTGACCGCGATCACCACCATCGCGAGCGTCGTCAGCATGAACGGCGCGCCCAGGATCGCGCCGATGCCGATCTCCTCGCCGGCCTCGTGGCCGGAGAGGATCGCGACGAGCGGCAACAGCGTCTCCGGCAGCGCCGTCCCGACCGCGGCGAGCACGGAACCGACGACGCCTTCCGACAGCCCGAAGCCCTCGCCCACCCACTCGACGCCGTTCGTGAACAGCTCCGCCGCAAGCAGGATCACGAGGAGTGAGAGCACGAGCAGGACCCACTCCATGTGGCGGGCCATGCTCCCAGGGGTGCTAGGGTCTCGCAACCGATGAGCGGCCCGTCCGCTTCTGCACAGAGCCCGGGCGCGCGGACCGGTCGGTATCGCCTCGCCGTCGGTCTCGCGCTCCTCTCCGCGGTGCCCGCCCTCTGGATCCGCTCCACCGACCCGGCCATCTCGCACGCGTTCGCGGCGTTCCTGTTCGGTCTCGCGATCGTCGGCGCCGCGTTCCTCCTGTCGTGGGCGGCCGAGGTGGCGCAGCTCGACATCTCGGCCGGCCTCGCGATCGCCGGGCTCGCGCTGATCGCCGTGCTCCCGGAGTACGCGGTCGACTTCGTGTTCGCGTGGAAAGGCGGAGAATCCGTCCAGGCCTACGGTTCATCGTGCCCGAGCGGCGAGCCCGGCGTCGCATCGCCCTGCTCGCTCGCGCTCGCCAACATGACGGGCGCGAACCGCCTGCTGATCGGGATCGGGTGGACGAGCGTCGTCTTCATCGCGTGGTACCGGACGCGAGCGGCTCGACGGGCGGGACCGACCCCCGCGCCCGCGTGGTCGGGCGTCGTCCTCGACCGCACCCACACGGTCGAGATCGCGTTCCTCGCCGCCGCGACCCTCTACTCGCTGACGCTCCCGCTGAAGTCGAGCATCACGCTGATCGACAGCGGCGTGCTGCTGGCGTTGTTCGTCGTGTACACGCTGCGTCTCACGAAGGCCCCGCCCCAAGAGCCGCACCTGGTCGGCCCCGCGCTCTGGCTCGGCTCGCTCGGGACGGTCGCCCGCAGGATCACGATCTCGGCCCTCGCCGCGTGGGCCGCGATCGTGATCGTCCTCTGCGCCGAGGAGTTCGCGCACGCGCTCGTCGAGACCGGACGCGACTACGGGATCTCCGAGTTCTTCCTGGTCCAGTGGCTCGCGCCCCTGGCCTCGGAGGCTCCCGAGTTCGTGATCGCGGGCCTGTTCGCCTGGCGTCTCCAGACGGGACTCGCCCTGGGCGCGCTCGTCAGCTCGAAGGTGAACCAGTGGACCCTGCTGGTCGGCTCTCTCCCGATCGTGTTCGCGATCTCCTCCGCGAGCCTTCACGGCCTGCCGATCGCCGGGACCCAGGCCGGCGAGCTCCTGCTGACGGCGGCGCAATCCCTCTTCGCGGTCGCGATGCTCGTGAACCTCAGGATGTCGCTCGCCGAGGCCGGCTGGATCTTCGTGCTCTTCTGGGCGCAGTTCCTGGCGTCCCTGATCGGCGGCGAGCGGTACCACGACGAGGTGTTGCTCGTGACGTCGGTCGTCTACCTGGTCGCCGGCGTCGCCCTGCTCTGGCGCCAGCGCGGCGAGGCGCGCCGCCTCCTGCGCGACGGGTTCCGGACGCCGTACGCGGACCTCACGGTCGCCGACTGACGTCGGCGCGCGCCCGTAGCCTTCCCCGGTGGACCCGAAGTCGTTCCTCGACCGGATGGCGGCCGGACCCGACGCCGGCGGGTCGCTCGTGCACGTGGAGGAGCTGCCCGCGCGGGCGGCGGTCGTCCGACCGTTCCCCGACGACCTCCCCGAGATCCTGGCCGGTCGTCTCGGCCTGCTCGGGATCGACGGGCTGTACCCGCATCAGACGGACGGCTTGGACTCGCTCGCGGCCGGCCGCAACGTCGTCCTCGCGACCGGCACCGCGAGCGGGAAGTCGCTGGTGTACCAGATCGCCTTCGCGCGCGAGGCCCTCACGGTCCCCAAGGCCACCGCGTTGTTCCTGTTCCCGACGAAGGCGCTCGCGCGAGACCAGCTCCGAGCCGTGCGAGCCCTCAAGCTGCCCCAGCTCAAGGCGGCGGTCTTCGACGGCGACACGCCGCAGGGCGAGCGTCCACTGATCCGGGCGAACGCGAACCTCGTGCTGACGAACCCGGACATGCTCCACGCGTCGATCCTGCCCGACCATCCACGCTGGGCCACGTTCTTCCACCGGCTCTCGCTCGTCGTCGTCGACGAGGCGCACGTGCTCCGCGGCGTCTTCGGCTCGCACGTCTCGATGGTCCTCCGGCGGCTCCGGCGGCTGGTCGCGGCCGCGGGCGGCGACCCCCGCTGGTGCCTCGCCACCGCGACGGTCGGGAACCCCGGCGAGCTCGCCGCGCGCCTCACCGGCCTGGACGTCGACGTCGTGCAGGAGGACCTCTCTCCGCGAGGCCGGAAGCTCTTCGCGCTCTGGAACCCTCCCGTGATCGACGAGGAGTCGGGCGCCCGGCGGAGCGCGCTCGGCGAGGCCGCATGGGTCATGGCAGGGCTCGTCGACGAAGGAGCGCGCACGATCGGGTTCGCGCGGACGCGCCGCGCCGCGGAACTCCTCGCGGAGTTCACGCGGCGCGGCGTGGACGACGCGCAGGCCCGCACCAGGATCAAGAGCTACCGCGCGGGCTACCTGGCCGAGGATCGCCGCCGGATCGAGCGCCAGCTCGCGGACGGCGAGCTGCTCGCGGTCGCCTCCACGAACGCGCTCGAGCTCGGCATCGACATCGGATCGCTCGACGCCGCCGTCCTGACCGGCTATCCCGGGACCCGCGCGTCGATGTGGCAGCAGGCCGGGCGCGCCGGCCGGCGCGAGGCGTCGTCGCTCTCGATGCTGATCGCGCAGGACGATCCCCTCGACCAGTACCTCGCGCAGCATCCGGCCGAACTGTTCGAGCGGCCCGCCGAGGACGCGGTGATCGATCCGACGAACCCGTACGTGATCGGGCCTCATCTCCGGTGCGCCGCGCGCGAGCGTCCGCTGACCGACGAAGAAACGAAGGCGTTCTTCGGCGACGCGGCCGGGCCCGCGGTGGAGGAGCTGATCGCCCGCGGCGGTCTGGCGCGGAGGCCGACCGGCCTGATCCACGACGTCGGGCGCACGTCGCCGCACCGCGAGGTGGATATCCGCGCCGGCTCGGGGCACGTCTATCGGATCGTGCTCGCGGGGACCGGCGAGCTGCTCGGCACGTCCGACGAGCACCGGGCCTTCGGGACCTTGCACCCGGGCGCCGTCTACCTGCACCAGGGCGAGCAATACCTCGTGCGCGAGCTCGATCTGGTCGGCCGGGTCGCCTTGGTCGACGAGGCCGACCCCGACTACTACACCCAGGCCCGGGACGTGACGGACATCCGGATCGTCGATCTGCTCGACCATCGGCCGCTCGGCGAGGCCGAGGTCTCCTTCGGCGACGTCCACGTCACGAACGAGGTCGTCGGCTACGTACGGAAGTCGGTCGCCACGGGCGAGATCGTCGGCGACGACGTGCTCGCGCTCCCGCCGGTCACCCTGGAGACCCGAGCCACGTGGTGGACCCTCCCGGCGCCGCTCATCGACGGCGCCCGCGTCGCTCCCCGTGACCTCCCCGGTGGGATCCACGCCGCGGAGCACTGCGCGATCGGGCTCCTGCCGCTCGTCGCGACGTGCGATCGGTGGGACATCGGCGGCGTGTCGACGCCGTTGCACGAGGACACGGGCCTGACCACGATCTTCGTGTACGACGGCTACGCCGGCGGCGCGGGCATCACCGAGCGAGGGTTCCGGAGCGTCGAGCGGTGGCTGCGGGCGACGCTCGAGCGGCTCCGGGACTGTCCCTGTCGCGACGGCTGCCCCTCGTGCGTGCAGTCGCCGAAGTGCGGGAACGGGAACGAGCCGTTGGACAAGGCCGCCGCGGCCAAGCTCCTGGCTCGGATGCTGGGGTGATCGCCCCGGGGATCCCTGGCCGTCACGGTTGCCCTTGCCCTGCCGCGTTCCTACAGTTCGACCCATGGAGCGGACCTACGGCGTGGCGCTGTCCGATGGGGCTCGCAGGGCGACGCTTTCCGGCGACGTCGATCTGGCCGCCTACGACGAGCTCCTGCCGAGGCTCACGACGTTCTTCGCGGACGGCGGCGACGCCGAGCTCGACCTGTCCGGCGTCACGTTCGTCGACAGCAGCGCGATCCGTCTCTTCATCCAGCTCCAGCGGGCCCGAACGGAGGGAGGGCATCTCGTGCTCGTCGCTCCGCAACCGCATGTGGAACGGGTCCTAGAGGTTGCCGGGCTCGACGATCTGGGGATCAAGATCGTGCGGACGGCCGATGAGTGACCAAGGCGTCGGACGCGTGTTCGGGGCGACGGATCCGCGCGTCCTGCGAGAGATCCGCACCTTCGTGGAAACGCAGATGGAGCCGGACCTCCCGGCGTCGTCCGTCCAAGATCTGAAGCTCGCGGTCACCGAGGCAGCGTCCAACGCCGTGCGTCACAGCGGCGCCGGCCAGATCCGGATCTCCGTCGAACGCGAGGGCCTCTGCGTGAGGATCGAGGTGGAGGACGACGGCGTCTACAAGACGACGTTGGAGGCGGTCGACGGAGACCTGGAGGGACACCGGGGGTTCGCCATCATCGCCGCCATGGTGGACGAGTTCTCGGTCCGGCGTGGAACGGGGGCCGGGTCCGGGACGGTCGTCCGCATGACGAAGTGCGCGAGCTGACCCCGGATCCCGGTCAGTCGGGGACGCGCAGGACCAGGACCGCGATGTCGTCGTAGCGGTCGGCGCCCAGTTCCTCGATGTAGCCGCGGACGTGTTCGCGGATCTCGGCAGCGGATGGCCATCGACGACCTCGGAGACGCGTCAGGAGTCGGTCGGGCTGGTCGCCCGAGGTCTCCCGCTTGGCGATGAGACCGTCGGTGAACATCACCAACGCCTCGCCGGCTTCGAGCGGCACGACGGCATCGGTCAGGGTGACGTCCTCCACGATGCCGAGGAGCGTGCCGTGCTCGCCGACGCGGCGCGCGACGCCGTCGCTCGAGAGGTGCTGCGGCAAGGGATGTCCACCCGATGAGATGGTGACGATCCGCGGACCGCCGTCGGTCTGCGGATCGATCAACGCGAGGGCGACGGTGCAGAACCGCCCGTCGAGGTCCTCGCGGAGCAACGCGTCGTTCAACGCGGCGAGCGCCTCGCTCGGACGTCGCACGTTCGCGAGCGCGCGCAGCGTGTGGCGCGCCATCGCCGTCAGGGTGGCCGCCTCGATGCCCTTCCCGCACACGTCGCCGACCAGGGCGGCCCAGCGGCCGCCCTTGGTCGGGAACACGTCGAAGAAATCGCCCCCGATCATCCCTCGTTCGGCGGGGACGAAGAGCGTTTCGAGCTCGAGGCCGGGGACGTCCGGGAGCGTCGGCGGCAGCAGCGCCGCCTGCAGCGTCTTGGCGACTTCGTCACGATCGCGGTACAAGCGTGCGTTCTCCAGCGCCCTGGTCATGCGCCGCGCGATCTCGGCGGCGAACGAGAGATCCTGGACGTCGTCCAGGTCGATCGTGGGCTCCCCCACCACGACCGCGCCCGCGACCCGTCCCGCGATCTCCAGCGGCAACACGAGGATCCGATCCTTCGATGGATCCGAAGCGCCGGGGCGAGGAGCGACCGCGTAGGGCCGGCCCCGCTCCCGTGCCTCGGAGACGAGCCCGACGATCTCGTCGAGGGCGGGGATGGTGTCCTCGGCCGGAGGTACCGCAGGCTCCTCCGTTTCGACCGTGACCGCTCCCCCGCGCCCGAAGCGCAGCAGCGTGATCGACGCGCCCAGGTGCTCCGCCGCGAGCCGCTTCACCGTGGCGACCGTCACGTCGACGTCGAGCGTCTGTGCGAGCGCCTTCGAAGCGGCCGCGACGGCATCCAGCCGCGCGCGCGCCGCGAGGCTGGCCTGTCGAGCCCTGGCCCGATCGATCGCCTGCGCGCACTGCTCACCGATCGAGAGCAGGAGCGAGAGATCGCTGTCCCCGAACGCCATCCCGGGCGGGTACGACGCCGAGAACCCTCCGATCACGCCGCCGCCCAGCACCAGGGGCACGCAGACCAGCGCATGGTCGCGCTGCTCGCCTCGACCTGCGATCGCCGGATAGCGGGCGTCGCGCTCGGGCGTCGTCGACAGGACGACGACCCGGCGATCCCGGATCGCATCGGACATCGGGAGCGGGTCGTCCAGTCGGAACTCGTGCCAGTACGGCTCGTCCTGCGGTTCGTAGCCGGTGAGACCCGCAAGGACGACGCGATCCTCATCCTCCAGGATGCCGACGGCGCCCCCGGTGGCACCCGATCGTCGGATCCCCTGTTCGAGCATCGCCGACACCACCTCGTCGAGCGACGCCGCGTCGCCGAACGCTGCGGTCGAGTCCTTCAGGATCTCGTTGCGATGGGCCTCGTCCAAGGCGGCCAGGCGAGCCTCGTTCTCCGCCGCGAACAGGCGCGCCGTGTCGATCGCGAGCGCCGCACGGTCGGCGATCTCCTCCGCGAGGCGGAGGTCGAACGCGCCGTAGCGTTCGTGCGTCTCCGCGCCGATCATCGTGATCGAGCCGATCGTCCGGCCGCGTGCGGTGAGCGGGACGACCATGGCGCACCGGAGCCCGAGCTCTCTGATCGTCCTCAACAGATCCGGATCGTCGATGAGCGCCAGCAGCATCTCGTCGGTGATCGATTCGGTGAGCTCCGGTTCTCCGGTCCGGATCACGTGCGGCGAGCCGGACGGGGCGTCGGGGTCGGAGGGGAACCTCCGCTGTAGCTCCCTCGCGAGCTCGACCCGTCCCGGGTCGGGATGCATCACGAGGACGTTCGTGATCGCGCCGTCCTCGACGAGGTCGACGGAGAACCAGTCCGCGAGGGTGGGGACGATCACCTCCGCCAACCGACCCAGCGCTTCGTCGATGTCGAGCGCGACGGAGAGCGCCTCACCGGCGTGCCGGAGCAGCCCGAGTCGATCCAGTTCGTCGGTCGGGTGCCCGGCGTCCGTTCTCTCGTCCCCCTGAGAAGGATCGTGATGCTGGCGTGCGGCGGAACCACAGGATAGGGCAGCGCCGTGCTCCGGGTTCCCTTGCGTCGTCCGCAAGCCTGAAGCAGAATCACACCGACTGAAGGTGCACTTCAGACGAGAGGGGACCTCGTGGACGATCCGACGCACCCCCGAACCGACATCGACCGCCGACTCGACGCGATCCTGCGCCGGCCGCTCTCCCGCCGGACGGCCCTGCAGTCCGCCGCCGTCGGCACCGCCGCGGCGGCGTTGGCCGCGTGCTCCAAGAACGTCGCGCCGGGCGCGGGGGCCACCGCCGCCCCGACGTCCTCCGCGAGCCCTCAGCTCGAGGACAGGCTCAACCTCTACAACTGGTCCGCCTACTTCAGCCCGGAGAACAAGAAGGCGTTCGAGCAGGAGTACGGCGTCACGATCACCGAGGACAACTACGCGTCCAACGAGGAGATGATGGCGAAGCTGCAGGGCGGCGCCGAGGGGTACGACGTCATCGCCCCGACCGGGTACGCCGTGGAGGCCATGATCGCGGGCAACCTGCTGATGCCGCTCGACCTCAGCCGGATCCCGAACCTCTCCAACGCCGACCCGCAGTTCCTGAACGCCGGGTTCGATCCCGGGAACGCGCACTCGGTGCCCAAGGACTGGGGCACGACCGGCGTCGGCTACCTGACGGAGTTCGTGAAGGAGGACATCACCACCTGGGCGCAGTTCTACGACCTGGCCGCGCAGTACACCGGCCGCTACACCGTCCTGGACTCGGCGCCGGAGGTGATCGGCTCGGCCCTGAAGCTGCTCGGCTACTCCTACAACACCCTCGAACAGAGCCAGGTCGACGAAGCGACCGACAAACTGATCTCGATCAAGCCGCACATCTACGACGTGACGTCGTCCAAGTACCGCCAGGAGATGTCGCGCGAGGACACGTACGTCGCCCTCGGCTGGAACGGCGACTTCTTCTACGTGAAGCCGCCCCATACGTACGTGATCCCGTCCGAGGGGTCGGAGTTCTGGCTCGACAACTGGTGCATCCCCGCGACGGCCGCGCACCCGAACATCGCGCACGAGTTCCTCAACTGGATCCTCACGCCGGAGCACCAGGCGACCGAGTCGAGCTACACGTACTACGCGAGCTGCGTCCCCGCGGCGAAGGCACGCGTCGACGAGGTCGTCGCCTCGGACCCTGCGATCTACCCCTCGGACGAAACGATCGCCAAGCTCGAGACGGCGATCGCCGATCCCCAGTTCCTGTCGACGCGCAACGACGCGTGGACCAAGTTCCAGTCGGCGTGAGGGGCCGCCTGAAGCCGCGATGTCGCAGCGTGGCGAGACCGTCCGCGAATCGCGGGCGCTGATCGTGCCCGCGTGGGCGTACTACCTGACGCTTCTGGTGGCCCCGCTCTGCATCGTCGCGGCGTACGCGTTCGGCCACCGGGTCGGCTACTTCACGATCCAGTTCGGCCTCTCGGGTGAGAACTTCCGCCGCCTGTGGGATCCGATCTACGTCAAGGTCTTCCTGTCGACCTTCCGGATGGCGGCGGTCGGCACGCTCGGATGCTTGCTCGTCGGCTACCCGTTCGCCTATTGGTTGGCCACGCGGCCGCACAAGCACCGCACCCTGCTCCTGTTGCTCGTCGTCGTCCCGTTCTGGACGAGCATCCTGATCCGCACCTTCGCGTGGGCGCTGCTCCTGTCGCGGAACGGGCCGCTCTCGTCGCTGCTCCAGAGGATCGGGCTGATCGGCGCGCCGCTCAACGTGCTGAACACGAACCGGGCGGTGTGGATCGGCCTCGTCTACGACTACCTGCCGCTCATGCTGTTCCCGCTCTACGTGTCGATCGAGCGGGTGGACCGACATCTCGTCGAGGCGGCCAAGGATCTGGGGCTCGGGCGGATCCGGACGTTCGTTCACCTGACGTTCCCGCTGACGCTCGCCGGCGTCGCGACCGGGTCGCTGCTCGTGTTCATCCCGATGACCGGCGAGTACGTGGTGCCCTCACTCCTGGGTGGCGGGAAGAGCGCGCTGTTCGGCCCGATCGTCGCGAGGCAGTTCTTGAACGCGATCGACTACCCGTTCGGTTCGGCGATGTCGCTCGTCTTGGTCGGCGTCCTGCTCGTCGTCGTGTTCGCGTACCTCCGGACCGTCGGCAGGCGGGCCGAGGAGAACCTGGGGACGGCGCTGTGAGCGCGACGATCGCCGGCGTCGGGTCGCGGACCGTCGGGCTGTCGGGGTTCGCGGCCGACCGGGCCGTCGACGTGCTCCTCGGCGCCTTCGGATGGCTCGTGTACGTCTTCCTCTACGCACCGATCGTCGTGGTCGTGATCTTCGCCTTCAACGAATCACGCGAGGTCCAGGTCTGGGACCACTTCGGCCTGTCGTACTGGTCGACCACGTGGCACGACGCGGAGATCAGGCGGGCGTTCATCCTGTCCGTGTGGACCGCGGCCGCGAACGCGGCGATCGCGACGGCGCTCGGGACCGCGGCCGCGATCGGGTTGCGGAACGTCGGGAGACCGACGCGGGCGGCGTTCGACGTGTCGATGTACGCGGCGCTGATCGTCCCCGAGATCGTGATCGCGATCGCGTCGCTCCTGTTCTTCACGACGGTGGGCTTCCCGCTCGGGCCCACGGCGATCGTGCTCACCCACGCGGTGTTCAACACCTCGGTCGTGCTCCTGATCTGCCGGGCCCGGCTGGCGAGCATGGATCGGTCGCTCGAGGAGGCGGGCGCCGATCTTGGCGCCGGCCCCCGCGAGCGGTTCGTCCGGGTGACTCTGCCCCAGCTGGCACCGGCGGTGGTCGCGGGCGCGCTGCTCGCGTTCACGTTCTCGTTCGACGACGTGGTGCTGTCGACGTTCGTGTCGGCGCCGGGATCGACGACGCTGCCGCTCAAGGTGTTCTCGCAGCTCCGGCTCGGGCTGACGCCCGAGCCGAACATCGTCGCGACCGCGATGCTCACGATCACGGTCACGCTCGTCGTGACGGCGCAGGTCGTGCTGCGGCGCGCCGAGCGCCGCGGCAC
>JBKOUM010000206.1:0-5315 GCA_046723385.1 Actinomycetota bacterium | reverse complement strand
GTCACCGGAGACCGGCGCGGTGTACCGGGCCGCGAACGCGTGCTCCAGGTTGTCCTTGTCCGGCAGTCCACCGGCCCCGTCCTTCCACCTCCAGGCCGAGATGTCTTGTGGATCCTTGGAGCCGCCGCCGGTGAAGATGGTCGCTTTGTGGGACCCGTCGGCCGTCCACGCCCCGGCGTTGGCGCCGCTAGGGTCGCTCGTCGTCCCGCAGTCACTGCCGACGACCTCATGACAGACGTTGTCCCAGTCGTCGCCTGCCACTGCAGGGTCGTTCGTTGCATTGCCTTCGAGCTCGAAGACGCCGAGGTCGTGGACCGCGAACGCCGGAATAGCCGCCAGGCAGGCGTGGAGCACCCGAGATACCCCCACAGCCATGAATTGGATCCGACGCCTCGGGACTTTCCCAAAGCGTCGCAGCAACGATGCCTTACTCATGAATCCCTCCCCTGTTCATTGGTGAAGCTGAGTGGACGCGCCCTCCATGACGACACCCCGTCAAGCGCCCCCGCGAAAAACGACATGATCACCCCGCCCGCTCGCCTCGGGCGCCCAGTACCTCCTCTCCTCGTGGCGAGTGCAGGAATCGTCGTAGGTAATAGCCCTCCGGCGCATCCCCCGAATGGCCCACGCGGCGTAGAAGTGTTGTGAAAACGGTCATGTCAGCAAAAGGTTTCGCCCGGAGTCCATCTCGTGGCCAACGTGCCGACATACATGTCATGACGGCGCCCCGGACCTGTCGTGGGTGCGGTGCCGATCTGCCGGCTGATGTCCGATGGTGCACGCGTTGTTACGAGCCCGCTCGGGAGTACGCCCCTCGCGCACCGATCCACCGGGGGGACTTCGTCGACCGCCCGATCCACGAGCGCGGGAACGTCCCCCGATGGTCCCGCTGGGAGGAGAGCGCCACGACCTTCGGTCCGTGGGGGCGGATCGTGACAACGGTCCTCGTAGTGTCGACCCTGCTCCCGGCGCTCGCGTTCAAGGGCATCGTCTACGTGATTGCGTTCCCGGTCTTCGCCGCGGTCGTGCTCCGGGAGATCTGGGCGAAGGGTTGGGTCGTCCCGGACGAGCCCGGTGAGAAGCCCGTCGCGCAGCCGCCCCCGTCTCGGCCCGAGCCGGCAGACCCTGACCCGATCTCGGCGATCCGCGTGACCCGATGGGCGCTCGGCGTGATCGCGGTGGCGGCGTTCGCGTACGGTCCGGTCGAGGTGAAGGCCGCAATGATGGGGCTGTCCGAGATCGCGCTGCTCGTGTGGTTCTGGACCGCGTTCGACTCCTGAGGCGTCAGGCGTCCTCGGCCACGCCGCCAAAGCGCCGCTCGCGCTTCTGGAAGTCGCGGATCGCTTCGAAGAGGTGCTCGCGGTTGAAGTCGGGCCAGAAGATCGGCGTGAACCAGAGCTCCGAGTACGCGACCTCCCACAGGAGGAAGTTGGAGATCCGCGTCTCGCCGCTGGTCCGGATCAGCAGGTCGGGCTCCGGCATGTCCGCCGCGTAGAGCCGCGCGGCGATCTCCTGCTGGTCGATCCGCTCGGGATTCAGCTTCCCCGCCTTGACGTCGCGCGCGATCTGCTTGACCGCGTCGACGATCTCGACTCGCCCGCCGTAGTTGAATGCGATCGTGAGCGTCGTCCCGGTGTTGGCGCACGTGAGCTCCTCCGCGATCCGGATCTCCTTGAGCACGGAGCGCGGGACGCGCCAGTTGCGCCGTCCGATGAAGCGGATCCGCACGTTCATCCGGTTGAGCTCGTCGCGCCGGCGGCGGAGTAGCCCGCGGTTGAAGTTCATCAGGTAGAGGACCTCGGACGGGGGACGCGACCAGTTCTCGGTGGAGAACGCGAAGACCGTCAGCCACTTGACGCCGACCTCGACCGCTCCCTGGACCGTGTCCCACAGCGCGTCCTCGCCTGCTCCGTGGCCCTCGGTCCGCGGGAGACCGCGCTGGGTCGCCCACCGGCCGTTGCCGTCCATCACGATCGCGACGTGGTCGGGGACCCGCGTGCGATCGATGTCGGGGAGGTAGCTGCTCACCGCGCGGTCCTCACGAGCATCGGGACGGACTTCATCCGGCGCTCCAGGTGGTACTCCACGAACCCGAACAGCAGCGACCGCGCGCGGCGACGGGTGCGCTCGTCCGAAGCCGGCGGGATCCCCGCGTCGGACAGGTCGACGGTCGCCAGGTGGGCGAGCAGGGCGAGCGTGGCGGGCTCGACCGCCGCGGCCTCGCTGTCGGCGCACGAGGGGCAGACGGCCCCGCCCAGTCCCGCGGACCAGAGCCGGGCGTCGGCGGACCCGCAGACGGCACAGGCGGTGAGCGCGGGATGGAACCCGGAGAGGGACAGCAGCTTCAGCAGGAACGACTCGGCGACGGAGGCGGGGTCCGCGGGTCGCGCGTCCAGGGCCCGGAGGCCCGAGAGCAGCAACAGGGCGAGCCGGACGTTGCGCTCGTGCTCTTCGGCGACCTTGTCGACCGCCTCGAGCATGGTTTCGCCGGCGGCGAACAGCGCCAGGTCGTCGCGGATGTTCCGGTGGGGGGCGATGATCTCGACCTGCGTGATCGTGTCCAAGGCGCCGCGGCCACGGTAGAGCATCAGGTTCACGTGCGTGAAGGGCTCGAGGCGGCCGCCGAAGCGCGAGGTGGTCTTGCGGATGCCCTTCGCGACGCCGCGGACCTTGCCCGACCCCTGGGTGAGGATGGAGACGATCTTGTCGGCCTCGCCGAGCTTGACCGACCGCAGGACGATCCCCTGCTCTTTGTAGGGGGGCATCTGCGGATGGTAGCCCGCGGGGTGTGTCGGCATGCCAGCTGCGGTGTGACGTTTCCGTTGCGGCCGAACAAGGGACGGTGGTCACGGCCCCTCGTTCGTTGCGGCGGTTCAGCCCTGGTCAGCGCCCGAAGCTGGCCGTGACCTCCCCCGCCCCGAGAATGACGCCGATCTCGTCGAGCGCCTCGACCGTGAACACGTACCGATGCGGTGAGTCCCCCGGCGGCGGGCAGGGACCGCGGTAGTTCGCCTCACCGAAGTCGTTCTCCTGTTCGGTCCCACCGGGCGGGACCGCACCCTGGCCTACCCCCGCCGAGGACGGATCGATCCCGGTCACCAGCCAATGGACGAAGGTCCCGCCCGGCGCATCGGGATCGGTCAGGCTGATCCGGAGCTCCGACGCGCCCTCGGGAACGTCGGACCACGCGAGCGGCGGGGAGAGATCGTCGCCCGTGCAGGTGAATCGAACGGGAACCGTGTCTCCCTCCTCGAAAGCAGTGCTCGTGAGCTCCATCCCGACACCCCCCTAGGCGCCCATCGGATGCCAGACGGTCTTGAACTCGACGAAGGCCGTGATCTCGGAGAGGTGTTGGGCGGCCGCCGAGAACACGTCGGCGGCCTGGGCTCGATGCACGCGCTTGACGTTCTCGGCGGCCGCCCGCTCGGCGTCGGGGACGATCTCCGGCGGGCACCCGGTCAGGTCGATCCCGTTCACGTCCATGTGCTCGGCGAGCCACGGGACGAGCTCGTTCGGGTGCCCGGTCAGCAGGTTGATCACGCCGCCGGGGACGTCGGACGTCGCGAGGGCCTCGGCGAGCGACACCGCCGGGAGCGGCGCCGGTTCGCTCGCGATCGCGACCACCGTGTTGCCCGACACGATCGCGGGGGCGACCCGGCTGACGAGGCCGAGCAACGGCGCGTCGGCGGGCGCCACGATCCCGACGACGCCGGTCGGCTCGGGGACCGTGAAGTTGAAGTAGGGGCCGGCCACGGGGTTCGCGCCGCCGGCGACCTGATGGACCTTGTCGGCCCACCCCGCGTACCAGACCCAGCGGTCGATCGCGACGCTCACCTCGCGGGCCGGGTCGGCCGAGCCGGCGTCGCGGACCTCGTCCTCGAGCTGGGCGCGCCGCCCTTCGATGATCTCGGCGACCCGATAGAGGATCTGTCCCCGGTTGGAGGCGGGCCTGCCGGCCCAGCCCGCGAACGCGCCGCGAGCCGCGACGATCGCGTCGCGGAGGTCCTTCCGCGACGCGCGGGCGGCGTGCGCGAGGAGCCGGCCGTCGTGCGACCAGACCTCGTAGGACCGACCCGACTCGCTCCGCGGGAACTGCCCGGCGACGAAGAGCTTCGCGGTCCGCTTGACGGGGAGGCGCTGTTCGGAGCTCACGCCGGCGCTCCCAGCTCCACGTACGGCGCGAGCCCGTGGAGCCCGCCCTCGCGACCGAACCCACTCTCCTTGTAGCCGCCGAACGGCGACGAGGGGTCGAAGCGGTTGAAGGTGTTCGCCCACACGACACCGGCGCGCATGCGCTCGGCCATCCACAGGATCCGCGAGCCCTTCTCCGTCCAGATCCCGGCGCTCAACCCGTACGGAGTGTTGTTCGCCTTCTCGACCGCCTCCTCCGGCGTCCGGAACGTGAGGATCGAGAGCACCGGGCCGAAGATCTCTTCGCGCGCGATCCGATGCGACTGCGACACGCCCGTGAACAGCGTCGGCGCGAACCAGAACCCGCGCTCGGGCAGCACGCACTCCGGCTGGTAGATCGACGCGCCCTCCTCGACGCCGCTCGCGACGAGCTCCCCGATCTTGTCGAGCTGCGCGCGTGAGTTGATCGCGCCGACGTCCGTGTTCTTGTCGAGCGGGTCGCCCACGCGGAGCGTGCCCAGGCGGACCTTCAGCTTCTCGACGAGCGCCTCGAAGACCGGCTCCTCGACGAGCAGCCGGGAGCCCGCGCAGCAGACGTGACCCTGGTTGAAGAAGATCCCGTTCACCACGCCCTCGACGGCCTGGTCGATCGGCGCGTCCTCGAACACGATGTTCGCGGCTTTGCCGCCGAGCTCCAGGGTCAGCCGCTTGTCGGTCCCCGCGAGGGAACGCCGGATGATCTTGCCCACCTCGGTCGAGCCGGTGAACGCGACCTTGTCGACGTCGGGATGTCCCACGACCGCGGCGCCGGTCGCGCCCGCGCCGGTGACGATGTTGACCACGCCCGGCGGCAGCTCGGCCTGCTGGATCACATCGGCCAGGAGCAGGGCGGTGAGCGGCGTCGTCTCGGCCGGCTTCAGCACCGACGTGTTGCCGGCGGCGAGTGCGGGCGCGAGCTTCCACGCCGCCATCAGCAACGGGAAGTTCCACGGGATCACCTGGCCGGCGACGCCGAGCGGCCGCGGGGTGGCGGCCGGGAACGCGTACTCGAGCTTGTCCGCCCAGCCCGCGTAGTAGAAGAAGTGCGCGGCGGCGAGCGGGAGGTCGACGTCGCGCGACTCCTTGATCGGCTTGCCGCCGTTCATCGATTCCAGGACGGCGAACTCGCGCGCGCGCTCTTGGAG
>JBKOUM010000090.1:0-19165 GCA_046723385.1 Actinomycetota bacterium | reverse complement strand
GGGCTGGGGACCACGCGCCAGGTGTGGCCGTCGCTCCGCTCGATCAACGTCACGAAGTCCTTGCCGACCTGATGCCTGCCGACGGCCCAGATCACCTTCGGCGAGACGGCTGCGACCCCGGCGAGCCCGTCTTCGTTCGGTCCTGGATCGGCGATCGCCATCGCGCTCCACGTCGAGCCGTCGAAGTGCGCGGCGACGGGCTCGACGTTCGTCGCGGCTCCGACCGCCCAGGCTTCCCCTCCCGCCACGGCGACATCGTCGAGCTGGACGACCTGGCGTTCGAAGATGTCGAGCAACCGCGCGTCGTACCCGCCGTCGGCCGTCACGGTGGTTTCGAGCGCTCCACTCGTCGAGCCGGCGTAGCGTGACCCGACGGCCAGGATCCCGTCCCCCCACGGCGCGATCGCCTGGATCGTGTCGCTCGCGGACGACGCGGCCGCAACCTGGTCGAGCGAGCAGGTCGAGCCGGCGCTCCGCGTGACGACCGCCGCGGTCACCGCCAGGACCGCCGCGGCGCCGGCGACCAGGCCCCGGCGGATGAAGCGGGCCGTCATCGTCCGTGCATGGAGGGTTCGCCGGGATCGTGATCGGTCACGCGCACGGTCCGGTCATCGCTCGAGGCGGGTACGTCGAAGCCGATCGTCTCCTGGACGAGGTAGAGGGGCCGTCCGCGAACCTCGTCGTGGATCCGCGAGACGTACTCGCCCATCACGCCGATCGTCAGGAGCTGGACGCCGCCGAGGAACGTCACCGCGAAGATGATCGAGGTCCATCCCGGAACCTCGAACGCCCCGGAGAGCTTGATCACGATCGCGGTCAGCCCGTAGGCGATCGACACCAGGGAGAGGATCACCCCGACCCGGAGGGCCAGTCGCAGGGGGGCGTTCGAGAAGCTGATGATCCCGTCGAAGGCGAACTTGATCATCTTCCGCAACGGGTACTTGGTCGTGCCGGCGAACCGCGGCAACCGGGTGTACGTCACGGTGCACTGCCGGAACCCGACCCACCCGAACATCCCGCGGACGTATCGGTTGCGCTCACGCATCTGGAGGAATGCGTCGAGCGCCTTGCGGTCGACCAGACGGAAATCGCCGACGTTGCCCTCGACCTTCACGTCGCCGATCCTTGCGAGGAACCGGTAGAACCATGACGCCGTCGTCGTCTTGAACGCGGACTCGCCCTCACGATGCTCGCGGACGGCGTGCACGACGTGGCATCCCTCTCGCCAGCGGGCCGCCATCTCCAGCACGACCTCCGGCGGATCCTGCAGGTCGGCGTCCATCACGACCACGGCCTCGCCCGCGGCGAGATCCAGGCCCGCGGTGATCGCGAGCTGGTGCCCGAAGTTGCGCGAGAGCTGGATCGCGCGGAACCGATCGTCGCTTCGGCAGGCGTCGACGATCAGGCCGTAGCTCCGGTCCCGGCTCCCGTCGTCGACGAACACGACCTCGGCGGGTCCATCGAGCCGATCCATGAGCGATCGCAGCCGCGTGAGCAGCTCGGGAAGGCAATCCTCTTCGTCGTAGATCGGGATGACGAGGGAGTAGGTGGGCGATGCCACGCCGGTCATCATACGGACCTACCCGGCGACGGGGATCGTCCAGATCCCGTTCGTCGGGCGCCACACCGACACGCCCTCACCCTGGTAGACGGGCTGTGACCCGGCGTCGCGGAGCATCTGTGCGTACACGCTCGCGGCCGTGTCATCCAGGATCACGGCGCTCACCTCATGCTGCCGCATCCAAAGCGCCGCGTCGATGCCAGCGGGAGGCACCTCCGAGCTCTTGCGAAGGTTGAGACCCTGCGACAGCGGCCCGGTCCGAAGCTCCTGCGGGAGCGGGCCGAGATACGCCTCCGCGAGCCTGAACCAGTACCCCGAGGCCTCCTGCCAGACCAGCTCGTCCCCCCGTTGCACGCCGATCGCGTAGACGTTCTCGTCGTGCCCGATCTGCCCATCCACGGCCCCCGATGTGAAGAACGCGGGGATCTGGTTGGGCTCCGAGTGGTGAGGCGAGATCGGCAGGAGCAACAGAGCGGCGAGCAGGACGATCGCCCAACGCACCCACGCGAACGGGCCCGACGCGCGCGCCAGCCAGAGCGCGGCGATCACCCCGATCGCGAGGGCCGAGTAGGCCGCGAAGCGGACGGGGATCGCCGACTGGATCAGCGGGAGGTCGAAGAGGAACTTCCCCGGGAGGCTGCCGCGCACCTGCGTACCGACGTGCAGGGTCGGACCGAGCGTGAGCAGGGACACGATCGCGACGAAGCCGAGCAGCAGCCACGTCTCGCGGCGACGCCACTCGGTCACCGCGAACCCGATGAGCATAAGAAGGACGCCGATCCCCATGTACGCGAAGCCGTCGAGCTTCGGGAGGAGGACGTGCTTCATCGTGTACGGCAACAGCTCGCGACCCCCGACGGCCTGCATCGGCGACGGCAGGACGAACGTCCACAGGTCGGCCGCGTTCGCGCGCTCCGGTGGGTTCAGCGGAGCGTCGGGCGCATGTCGGATCACGTCGGCCACGTACGGCAGCAGCACGAGGGCCGCGATCGCCCCTGCGACCACGACGAGCGCGCCGGTCTTGAGCAGCTCGCGACGGATCCGGCCGGCGAAGATCACGGCGACCACGAACGCGAACCCGAGGAAGATCGTCGCGGTCCCGAAGAGCTCAGTGGACGCCGAGAACAGGGCGACGAGACACGCGGTGAACGCCGCCACGAACGCGACGGGCCCGTACGAGCCCTCGGTCCGCCGGATCACCAGGTAGACGAGCAGGGGGACGGGGAAGATCAGGATCAGGTTGATGAACCCGATCATGTTCGCGGCGATGTACGCGGAGAAGCCGAAGAGGTAGCCGCCGATCAATGCCGGCCAGAACCGCCCGGTGATCCGATGACAGAGGAGGTACGCCGCCCAGGCCGCGAGCGCGGGAGCCACCGCCATCACCGTGTTGAGGGCGGCCATCGGCCCGAACACCTTGGTGATCGGCCACGCAACGATCGCGGGGCCGGGGATGAACGCGAACCACGCGAGGTTCGCGCCCCCCGGAGCGAACACGTAGTCGGAGTGCAACGGGTTCAAGTGGTGCAGGAGCGCCCACGGCGTCCACGTCAGGTACCACTGGAACTGTCGTGAGTCCTGGAGCCCCTCCCCGATGTGCTGGCTCCCGAACCGTGGCAGGATCGGGATCACCCAGATCGTGAACGCGAGCACCTGGTAGATCAGGAAGGCGAAGAAGCCCTTCCAGGCCGGCCGGAGACCGCTGGCCCACCGCCGAAGCGCATCCCACCTCGCCCGAGCCCCACCGTCGGCTGGTGCATCCGTCGGCGCGGCGTCGGGGATGACGACGCTGTCGGGCTCGGATCCGGTGACCGCCGTCGGCGCGTCGCGCGGCGAGCGCATCGAGGGATCCATGTACGCGGTGAAGGGTAGCAGGGGCCTCGCACCCGCCCGAGCAGGCGGTGACCGAGGGTCTGGGAGGATACGGCGCCGATGGCACGCCCGATGGCAACGATGAGCGGACGGTCCACCTCGACCCTTCTCCTGGCCGTGGCGGCGGCGTTCGTCTGGATCCTCTCCGTCGCGTGTACGGGCACCTCCGGCACGGCCGAGCCGTCACCGTCCGGCCCGATCGCGTCCGGCCCGTCGCCGGCGGACGGCAGACCGCTCCCGGACCACGCGACCCAGCTCCGGCTCGCGAGGAAGAAGATCACCAGGATCGTGTTCTTGGTCAAGGAGAACCGGACGTTCGACACGCTGTTCGGGCTCTACCCGGGCGCCGACGGCGCCACGACCGGCAAGACGTGTGACGGCTCGACGGTCGCGCTCGCACAGGCGCGCGACGACTCCCCCGGCGCGAAGCACTCGTTCACGACCGGGATCGAGGTGATCAACGGCGGCAAGATGGACTGCTTCGACCGATCCGAAGGAGAGGCAGGTGCCGTCCCGTACGTGCAGTACCACGGCGATCAGATCCCCAACTACTGGTCGTACGCGCAGCACTTCACGCTCGGCGACCGCTTCTTCTCGAGCTCGTACGGGCCGACGTTCGTGGAGCACTTCTGGATCGTCGCGGCGTCATCCAACCGCTACGTCGGGAACGAGCATCCCGATCAGGCCGGCGACGACAACATCCGGGGCGGCTACTGCGACGATCCGACGGAGCGCATGATCAGCTTCCCGCTGCTGTCTCCGTCGGAGAGCCGCACGGTGTTCGACCTTGAAGAGCGGGCCGACGTCGACACGCTCTTGTCGGACTGGATCATCGACCGCTGGCCGTGCCACGACATCCACGTCCTTCCGGATCTCCTCCAGGGGGCGGGGATCTCGTGGAGGTATTACATGGAGCAGCAGCCGGTCTGGGACGTGATGGGGACGATCCCGCACATCCGGTACGGACCGATGTGGGACAACATCGTGGGGGAAGAGGCGTTCGTCAGCGATCTGCAGGCGGGCGCGATGCCCGACGTCTCCTGGCTGCTGCCGCCGATCGTCGAATCCGATCACCCCGACTACGGCCCGCTCTGCCCGGGCGAGAACTGGACCGTCCGCACGATCAACGCGATCATGCAGAGCCCCGAGTGGTCGCACACCGCGATCTTCCTCACGTGGGACGACTACGGCGGGTTCTACGACCACGTCCCGCCGCCCCACGTGGACATCTACGGGTACGGGCCTCGCGTCCCGTTGCTCGTGATCAGCCCCTACGCGCGGGGGGGGTTCATCTTCCACGAGACGAGCGATTTCTCATCGGTCCTGCGGTTCATCGAGGAGGTGAACCACCTGCCCTCGCTCGGACGGCGGGACGCCGACGCGAACGATCTGCTCGACGCGTTCGACTTCCACCAGGACCCGATCCCGCCGCTCGTGCTGAACGAGCGCGACTGCTCGCAGGCGTCATGATCCCGGCGTGAACCGCCACACGGAGACGCCTTCGCCGCGGTAGACGTCCTCCAAACCCACCGAACGCACGACGGCTTCATACGCTGGGAGCGCGGCATCGGCGAGCACGACGGCCGTGACCTGGTGTCGGGCGAGCGCTCGCGCGAAACTCCTCGGCGCCGGGATCGCACGGCCCTCCTTGGCGAACAGATCTTCTCCCGTCGATTCGCCTTGGGGAGCGAGCGCGGCGATGCCCACGTAGCCCCACGGCATCCGGAACGTGAACCCCGCGCTCGCCTGCCACGACATGTTCTCGCCCCGGCCCTCGGCGATCACGGCCACGATCTCGTCCGGTCGCAGGACGGTCGACGAAGCCCCCGACGAGAAGAACGTCGGTGTTCGGTCGGTGAAGTGCCACGGCGGCGTGCGGATGCTCGGCAGGAGCATCACCGCCGTGACCACGACGAGGGACCATCTGGCCCACACGCTCTTCCCGTGGGCTCGAGCGAGCCAGATCGCCGCGATCACCCCGACGGCCAACGAGACGTATGCGGGGAAGCGGTCCGGTGCCGCGTGTTCGATCAGCGGCAGGTGCGCGAGGAGGGCATGGGGCATCGGGACCGACGGAACCCCCCGGATCCGGAGCACGGACCCGAGCGACAACACCATGCCCGCCACGACGAAGGCGACCAGCGCCCACGTGGATCGCCGCCGGCGTTCCGTGATCGCGAACCCGACCACGATCGCCAGTCCCGCGATCCCCAGGTAGCTCCCGTCCCCGGTCACGCGGGCCGTGAACGGATCGGAGACCGATCGCAACCAGACCCCGCCGACGAGCGTCTGGTCCCGAGGGATCACGAAGCCCAGCAGGTCGGCCGACGCGCCCGAACGTTCCAGGTTCGACGGTGTGGTGCCCAGGGCGGGCAGCACGTACGGCACCAGGACCAGGGCTGCGACGATCGCGAGGGCCGCCGCCGTCGAGGCGGCGGCCCTCACGATCGCCCCCCGCCCACCGTCCGCCGCCAGCCAGGCGGCCACGAAGGCGATCCCGCCGAAGAGGGTGGTCGTCGCGAAGAGCTCCGGTGAGATCGAGAACAGGCCGAGCAACGTCAGCGCGAGGAGACCGACGAACGCCCACGCCCCCAACGACCCTTCGACGCGCCGGATCACGAGATACACGGCGAGCGGCGCCGGGAAGATCAGTACGAGGTTGGGATGGCTCGACATCCCCGCCGCCATGTACGAAGAGAATCCGAAGAGGTACCCACCTACGACGGAAGGCCAGAACCGATCCGTCACGCGACGACAGACGAGGAACGCGCCCCAGGCGGCCAACGCCGGCGCGGCCAACATCAGGACGTTGTAGGAGGCCAGCGTCCCGAAGGTCCGCGTGATCGGCCACATCACGGCCGCAGGCCCCGGGATGAGCGTGCTCCACGTGAGGTCGATCCCCTCGGGCGCGAACACGTGCCCGGTGTGGAACGGGGAATGACCGTGCGCGAGCGCCCACGGCGTCCACCCGAGCGCCCACCGGAAGTAGTCGGGATCGGCGACTCGACCGATCGCGACGTACCGGCTCTGCAGATGACCGACGACCGGGATGCCCCAGATCAGCACCGATGCGGCGAGGTACATCAGGAAGGCGCCGAACGCCGTCAACGCTCGCGCGTGCCGCGGTCCCGGTGAGCCCGCCCGCTCGGGGGACGAGGGCTCCGGATCGTCCGACATCCGCCGGAGGCTACCTGAGCGATCCCGCGGGGGGGCCTCGGCCAGCTCGGTCTGGGAGGATACGGCGCCGATGCCTCCCTCCCGGACACGATCCGCTCGTCTGCGGCTGATCGCGGTCGTCGCCGTCATCGCCTCGCTGATCGCAGCGGCATGCACCGCGACGTCGGACACGGCGGAGCCTTCGCCCACATCGAGCCCGCCGACGAGCTCACCGTCGACGCACCCGACGAAGCTGCCGGATCACGCGACGCAGCTCCGGCTCGCCCGAGAGAAGATCACCAAGATCGTGTTCCTCATCAAGGAGAACAGGACGTTCGACACCTTGTTCGGGCTTTACCCGGGCGCCGACGGAGCCACGACCGGCAAGACCTGCGACGGCTCGACGGTCCCGCTCGTGCAAGCGCACGACAACTCCCCCGGTGCCAAGCATTCGTTCCTGTCGGGGATCCAGGTGATCAACGGCGGCAAGATGGACTGCTTCGACCAGGCGGAAGGCGGCGCGGGCGGGGTTCCCTACGTCCAGTACCACGGCGACCAGATCCCCAACTACTGGTCGTACGCGCAACACTTCACGCTCGGCGACCGATTCTTCTCGAGCGCGTACGGGCCGACGTTCGTGGAGCACTTCTGGCTCGTTGCCTCCACGACGAACCGGTACGTGAGCAACGAGCATCCGGATCAGGCGGGTGACGACAACATCAAGGGCGGCTACTGCGACGACCGGACGGAGCGGATCCAGTCGTTCCCCGTCCTCTCGGATGAAGAGAAGCGCACCGTCTTCGGCCTCGAAGAGCGGAGCCAGATCGACAAGCTCGAAGCCGATTGGATCACCACGCGGTGGCCGTGTGACGACATCAAGGTCCTTCCAGATCTGCTCGAGCAGGCCGGCATCTCGTGGAAGTACTACCTCCAGCAGATCCCGATCTGGGACGTGATGGGGACGATCCCGCATATCCGGTACGGACCGATGTGGGACAACATCGTGGGGGAGGAGGCGTTCGTCACCGACCTGCAGGCGGGCGTGATGCCCGACGTCTCGTGGTTGCTGCCTCCCGTGGACCTCTCCGACCACCCCGACTACGGGACACTGTGCAACGGCGAGAACTGGACCGTGCGCACGATCAACGCGATCATGCAGAGCCCCGAGTGGGCGCACACCGCGATCTTCCTCACGTGGGACGACTACGGGGGGTTCTACGACCACGTCCCACCGCCCCACGTGGACATCTACGGGTACGGGCCCCGCGTCCCGTTGCTCGTGATCAGCCCGTACGCGCGGCGGGGGTTCATCTTCCACGAGACGAGCGATTTCTCATCGGTCCTGCGGTTCATCGAGGAGGTGAACCGCCTGCCGTCGCTCGGACGGCGGGACGCCGACGCGAACGATCTGCTCGACGCGTTCGACTTCCACCAGGACCCGATCCCGCCGCTCGTCCTGAACGAACGCGACTGCTCGCAGGCGGCCTGACCGGTGCCACCTCGCAACACCGGGCTCGCGGCGGCTCGTGCACTACGCTCCGGGAACGCGAGAGTGGCGGAACTGGCAGACGCGCCGGACTTAGGATCCGGTGGCCGAGAGGCCGTGGGAGTTCGAGTCTCCCCTCTCGCACCCCTGTGAACTTTGGCTGTTTGCTCTGAACTCGTCCCGTACAGATCCGGAAGATCTCTCCGACGTCGACGGCGAACGAGACGCCGTCGACGATTGCGCGCCCGTCGTGCCGCTTGACCAGATTCTGACTTGGCTCGCTCGCATCTCTGCCTCCTCTCGACGTTGGACTCAGCCTCCGTCACGCACGCGGCATGACATCGACTGCACGGCTACGGCTGCCGAAGCGGATGGATACCGGCCGGTCAACCGTTCGGCTGTCCACGGGTTGCCGCGATCGGCGTTGACACGTGCTTCGGAAGGCCGTAAGGTTTACCAAATGGTTAAGCTTCCGACACTCGACCGAACGCTCTCCGCCCTCTCGGACGGAACCCGGCGCGAGATCTTGGAACATCTCCGGCTCGGTCCCGCCTCGATCAGCGACCTCGCGGCCATAGCGAACATCACGCTTCCCGGCGTGATGAAGCACGTCCGACTGCTGGAGGAGGCCGAGCTCGTGACCACGAAGAAGAACGGGCGGGTCCGTGAGTGCCGGCTCGGTCCGGCTCGGCTCGACGACGTCACTGCCTGGGTCGAGGCGCATCGAGCGCAGTGGGAGCGTCGGCTGGACCGTCTCGAAGCGGTCCTGGAGGAGAGGAAGGGGAAAAAGCGATGAGCTACGACCTCAAGATCGAACGGTTGCTCGACGCACCGCCGGAGCTCGTCTTCGACACGATCGTCGATCCGTCTGCCCAGGAAGAGATCAACACCGGGATCGTCGAGGGATGGTCGCTGCGGCGGTGGGACATCGACCTTCGCGTGGGCGGGACCTGGCGGTACGAGTACGGTCCGCCCGAGGGAGAGGGGCCCGCCGACGTCGTGACGCAGGTCTTCACGGAGGTCCAGCGACCCGTCCGCCTGGCCTACCGGGGCTCGATGTATGTGTCCCAGTGGGAAAGGACGGTCGAGTTCGCGGAGGCGATCACCCTCGAGGATCAGGACGGGAAGACGCTGTTCATCCTGACGCTGAGCGAGATCGAGTCCAAGGCCGATCGCGACGCGTTCGCTGGCGGGGTGCCGAGCTACGTCGACTCCCTGAAGCGAGTGGTGGAGGCCCGAGCCGCCAAGGCGGCTCGATGTCGAACCGGCTCTCCGCTGCGGCCGTGCTCTCGCGCCAAGGGATGCCACCAGGAGACGTCAGCGCCGTGCTGCAGACGCGAGACCCACGCGTCATCCGTCGCCACCTGGAGCTGCACCGTGAGCGACTCATGGAACAGGCGATCGTCCAACGGAGAGCCGTCGACCAGGTGGAACGGCTGCTCGTCGATCAGCGTCTCTGAAGAATCTGAAGGAGGAGTTGGTAGTCATGCCAGGATCCAAAATCAACGCCCACCTCGCGGCAGAGCTCCTCGTCGAAGGCGAGTCCATGCCCGTGTTCGTCTGGACGATCGATCACCCGGCCGGGCTCGTGCTCGTCGACACCGGACTGATCGACACGAGACCCGAGGTCGACGACATGGGCCCGACGCCGCACCCCGAGAACATCCCGCGCGACGTGGACCTCGTCATCAACACCCACCTGCATTACGACCACTGCGGCGGCAACCGGCTCTTTCCGGACGTGCCGATCCACGTCCAGGCACGCGAGCTCGCCGACGCGCGTACGCTCGACAACTACACGTTCCGAGAGTGGGTCGACTTCGACGGCGCGACGTACGTAGAGCACGAGGGCGAAGCCGAGGTGCTCCCGGGGATCCGCCTGCTACCGGCGCCCGGGCATACGGATGGACATCAGGTGGTCGTCGTCGAGACCGGCGACGGCACGCACGTCCTGGGAGGCGACGTGGCCGTGTGGTTCGGCGAGTTCGGCGGCGGCGAGACCGAGGGACAGCGTCTCGTGCTCGCTCTCGGAGCGCCGACGTGGCTCTCCCACGAGCAGGGACCGAAGATCCCGGAACGTCGCGCGTAGGGCCTGTCGTACCGTCGACCCCGTACGAGGAGGACTCCTGATGCGCAACGTGACCTATTCGATGAGCACTTCGCTCGACGGCTACATCGTCGGGCCGGACGGCGGCTTCGACTGGACGGCGCCGGACCCGGACGTCTTCCGGTTCTGGATCGATGAGATCCGCGGCGTCGGCGTCCACCTGATGGGACGGCGGCTGTACGAGACGATGCTGTACTGGGAGACCGCCGACCAGGACCCGTCGCCCGGCGACGCGGAGCTCGAGTGGGCCGCGCTCTGGAAGCCGCTCCCCAAGGTCGTGTTCTCCACCACGTTGTCGGCGGTGGAGGGGAATGCCCGCCTCGCCTCCGGCGGCCTGGCGGAGGAGATCAAGCGGTTGCGAGCCGAGCCGGGAGAGGGTGACATCGCGATCGGCGGCGCCACGCTCGCCGCAGAAGCGGCAGCGTTGGATCTGATCGACGAGTACCAGGTGATGGTCCACCCCGTGCTGGTCGGCGGTGGCATCCCCTACTTCGCCCGGAACGAGCGCCGGACGGATCTCGACCTCGTCGAGACCCGCACCTTCAGCTCCAGGTTCGTCTACCTCCACTACCGCGTGGCGCGCGAGCGCTCCTTCGATGTGCAATAGCCTCCGTCATCTGCCTCCCTCGGCCGGGTCACCCGCGAACGGGCTGCTCACACCTTGCTCACGACACGACGACACCCGCGGGCACCGGGCGACACCAGACGGCACGGGACGACACGTGGAACGAAGCTCCGTGCGTAGCGCGAGCAACCTTAGGATCCGGTGCCCGAAAGGGCGTGGGAGTTCGAGTCTCCCCTCTCGCACAGGATCGGGGGTTGTCCTGTGCATCACGGGCGGAATACTTCTTGCTCAGGACCGCTCACGGCGCGGGGCCTTGGCTTTCCGTTCGGCGATGGGCGGCCGCGTCGCGGTTCGCAGGTTCCGGGCCGAGGGTAAGGCTCGACGGGCGCCCGGGCTCGGCGCACACTGGACCTCCTATGGGTGCCCGGTCCACGCGCGTCGGTGCGCCGCGGCCCTCGATCGTGGCCGTCCGAGAACATGCGCGACCATTCGTGGGCCGCGAGCGCGAGCTCGAGGAGCTGCGCGCAGCGCTCGCCGCGGCTGACGCGGGCCGCGGCGGCGTCTTCCTGCTCGGCGGTGAGCCAGGCATCGGGAAGAGCCGCCTGATGGAGGTCGTGGCGCTTCGAGCTCAGGATCTCGGCTGGGCCGTACTGGCTGGTCGCTGCTGGGACGGAGGGGGCGCCCCCGCGTACTGGCCGTGGGTCCAGGTCGTACGAGCGGCCGGAGGCGATCTCGACACGCTCGCGGCGGTGCCGCAGAGCGCCAGCGACCCGGTGGACCCCGAGTCCGTCCGGTTCCGGCTCTTCGACGCCGTCGCTCGGTTCCTCGACGAACGCGCGCGTGCGACGCCTGTCCTCGTGCTCCTCGACGACCTCCAAGCAGCCGACGAGCCATCGCTGCACCTGCTGCGCTTCATCGCCTCGTCTGCCGAGGACCGGCGCGTCGTCGTCATCGGCGCGTACCGGGAGGGCGAGCTCGGAAGCTCGCAGCGAGCGGAGCTCTTCGGCGAGGTTGCGCGTCTGGGCTGGCGCATCCCGCTGCGCGGGCTCTCGACGCCCGAGGTCGCCTCCTTCGTCACCCAGGTGAGCGGTGAGGAGCCGAGCGACGAGGTCGTCGATCGCGTCCGGATCATCACCGGCGGTAACCCCTTCTTCCTGGGAGAGATCGTGCGTGAGCTGGTGGCGCAAGGACACCTGCGCGGGGCGGACGACGCGATCATGGCCCGGCTACCCGAAGAAGTCCGAGCCATCATCCGTCAGCACCTGGCCGCGCTCTCGCCCGATGCGGTGTCGATGCTTCGGGTAGCCGCCGTGCTCGGCCGGGTCCTCAACCTCCGCATCCTCACCGAGGCCACCGAGCTCAGCCTCGAGCGCATCGCCGACGTGCTGGACGAGGCCGTGCGCGTCGGCGTCCTGTCGGGAGATCCGAACGAGACCGGCCAGTACGCGTTCGCACACGATCTGGTCCGCGAGACGCTGTACGAGGATCTCCAGCCCGCCACGCGCATGGAGCTCCACCTGCGGGTCGGGCGGGTGTTGGAGCACGTCTACCGGGACGATCTCGGCCCACACCTGGCGGCGATGGCCTATCACTTCGCCCAAGCGGCGCCTCTCGGCGACGTCGATCCCGCCATCGAGTACGCGCTACGCGCGGCCGATCGCGCCGCCGCCGTGTTCGCGTACGAGGACGCGGCAGGTCTGCTTGAGCGAGCGATGTCGCTCCTCCCTGCCGCGACCGACACACAGCGACGCCGCGCCGAGCTCCTCATGCGACTGGGCGACGCGCGAACCGGTGCCGGCGACACGCAAGGAGGTCGCTCGTGCTACGAACAACTCGCGGCCCTCGCGCGCGAGCTGGGCGATCCGGAGCTCCTGGCCAGGGCCGCGCTCGCGCACGAGAGGATCGCCACGCCGGCGCGACTCGGCCTTGGCGCGCTCATCGTGACCTCGATCTTCGGCTCGGGCACTCGCAGCGTCGCGCTGCTTGAGGAGGCCGAACTCGCGCTTCCGCCCGAGGACTCGTCGCTCCGTGCTCGCACGCTGGCCCGGCTCGCCACCGAGCTCTACCCGCTCCATCAGACCGAGCGCAGCGACGCCCTCTCCCGCGAGGCAGTCGAGATGGCGCTTCGGATCGGCGATCCACAGGCGCTCGTCGAGGCGCTCCACGGCAGGCACTGGGCGACGCTTTCGCCCGACTCCACGGAGCAGCGACTCGCGAATGCTCAGGAGATGCTGCTCGTGGCGACGGGCGCGGCCGACGAGGAGGCGGCATTCCTCGCACGCCACGCGCGGGTGCACTGCCGCCTCGAGCTCGGCGACATGTCCGGCGTGGACGCCGAGGTCGCGGCGATGGAGCAGCTCGCTGACCGCATCCGGCAGCCGTTCTACCGGTGGCATGTTGCGTGTCTGCACGCGATGCGCGCACTCATCCAGGGCCGTCCCGCGGAGGCCGAGCGCATCGCCGACGAGGCGCTCGAGATCGGCCGGATACGCCGGAGCGAGTACGTGCGCTATATGCACGACGAAGCGCAGATCCTGGCGATCCGCTGGACGCAGGGACGCCTGGAGGAGGTCCGCGACCTCGTCCGCCGACACGGCGAGCGCCACCCCGAGGTCGCGCGCTGGCGGAACGCGCTGCTTGCCGCAGAGGTCAGCGACGAGCGCGCGGCCCGCGCCGAGGTCGAGCGCCACGCGCAGCGCGGGTTCGCCGACCTGCCGCGGGACGGGCTATGGATCCTGCACGCGTGCGCGCTCGCGCAGGACGCGGTCCTGATCGGCGATCTGCGCCGCGCCGCGTTGTTGTACGACCAGCTCGCCCCCTACGCCGGCCGGCAGGCGATCTCGATCTCGACACTGGCCTTCGGGCCGGTATCGATGCGCCTCGGGTCGATCGCGGCGCTGCTCCGTCGGTGGGACGAGGCGGAGCGCCACCTCGACGACGCCGCCGACCAGTCCGACGCGCTCGGGGCGCGCGCGGTGACGGCCATGTTGCTCATCGAGCGTGCCCGGATGCTCCTCGGGCGAGACGAACATGACGACGCCGATCGTGCACGCGCCGCGCTCGATGCGAGCCGGGCGATCTCGGACGAGCTCGGCCTGCCGGGCATCGCCGAGCGGGCGCGTTCGCTGCTCCTTGGGCGGATGAGCCGACGCGCGACCGAACCCGACGAAGCATGGGCTCCGACTGATCCGGTGGGCGGGTCTGCGCTCTTCCGCCGCGAGGGCCGGTACTGGACCGTCCGCTACCGAGGCGACGTCGGCCGCTTCCCGGATCGCAAGGGGATGCGGTATCTGGGCGAACTCCTCACCGCGCCCGGCCGCGAGGTGCACGTTCTCGAGCTGCTCCGCGCAGGGGACCCCAGCGTCACAGCAGCTGCAGCGCCGCCGGTCGGCGACGACCTCGCGTCCACTGACGGCGGCCTCGAGGAGCCGATCCTCGATCCGCGGGCGAAGGCCGAGTTCCGGCAGCGCCTTCTCGATCTCGAGGACGACCTCGAGGAGGCGAGGACGCGGAACGACCTCGCACGGGCAGTCACCATCGAGACCGAGATCGACGCGATCACCCAGGAGCTCGCCAGTGCCGCTGGCCTCGGCGGCCGGGACCGGCGGATGCCGTCCCCAGCCGAGCGAGCCCGCGTCAGCGTCACGAAAGCCATCCGCGGCGCGGTCCGTGTCATCGCGGCCGATTGCCCCGAGCTCGGTCGCCACCTCGAGGCCTCGGTCCGCACGGGCCGACTCTGCTGCTACGCCCCGCCTGCCGAGGCCGCCCCCACCTGGCAACGCTGATCGTCGGGACGGAACGATCGTTCCGTCCCGATTCACGCCTGGAGGGCAACGACACACGGGAGGAAGGACGGGTCATGAGCACCAGCGAGTCGGTGACGCGCGCCGCGAACGAGGAGCTCTCCGGCCTCGTCGGACGCATGTTCGGCCCCAACGACGCCGGGTACGACGAGGCGCGCGCCGTCTACAACGCGATGATCGACAAGCGGCCCTCACTGGTCGCCAGGTGCGCGAGTGCCCGCGAGGTCGCCGATGTCATCGGCTTCGCCCGCAAGCACGAACTCGCGGTGGCGGTTCGAGGCGGCGGCCACAACGGCGCCGGTCTCGGGACGGTCGACGACGGGGTCGTGATCGACCTGTCGCCGTTGAAGGGTGTCGAGGTCGACCCGAAGAAGCGGACGGCCCGCGTGGCCGGGGGCGCCCTTTGGGGCGAGGTCGACGCCGCCACAGGCGAGCACGGCCTCGCCACGCCGAGCGGGATCATCTCGACCACCGGCGTGGGCGGTCTCACCCTTGGCGGCGGGCTCGGGCACCTCACGCGGAAGTGCGGGCTCGCCATCGACAACCTCGTCGACGCCGAAGTCGTGCTCGCGAACGGCAAGTCCGTGCGCGCGAGTGCCGACGAGCACCCCGACTTGTACTGGGCGATCCGCGGCGGCGGCGGCAACTTCGGCGTGGTGACCTCGTTCCAGTTCCGACTGCACGAGGTCGGTACGGTGATCGCGGGGCCGACGTTCTGGGACATCAGCGACAGCGCCGAGGTCCTCTCGGTCTATCGCGACTTCATCTCGGGCGCGCCGCGCGAGCTGAACGGGTTCTTCGCATACGCATCGGTCCCGCCGGCGCCGCCGTTCCCAGAGGAGCTGCACCTGCGCAAGGTCTGCGCGGTGGTTTGGTGCTTCGTGGGGCCGGAGGAGGCAGCCGCGACTGCGATGGCACCGATGCTGGCGTCCACGCCCGAGCCGCTCTTGCACGGACCGCAGGCGATGCCCCACGCGATGCTGCAGGGGGCGTTCGACGGCCTGTACCCACCGGGAGACCAATGGTATTGGCGAGCCGACTTCGTGAACGAGATCCCCGACGAGGCTGTGAAGATCCACGCCCGCTACGGGCCCGAGATGCCGACCTGGAAATCGACGATGCACATGTACCCGCTCGACGGCGCCTCCCACGACATCGGCCCGACCGACACCGCCTGGGCCTATCGCGACGCGAATTTCGGTTCGGTCTTCGCCGGCGTCGACCCGGACCCTGCCAACGCCGATGCGATACGGCGGTGGAGCATCGACTACTTCGAAGAGCTGCACCCATATTCTGCGGGCGGCGCGTACGTGAACATGATGATGGATGAAGGGGAGGACCGTGTCCGAGCGGCGTACCGCCAGAACTACGACCGGCTTGCCGCGATCAAGGCCGAGTACGATCCCGACAATTTCTTCCACGTGAATCAGAACATCAAGCCCGCGGCGTAGAGGCGGCTGGCGCTTGCTCACAACGTCGACGACCACGAGCCCGCTCGTCCCGCTGTCGAGGAGCTCGCCGAACCCTTCAGATCATCGCGGCTCATCCCGCGCGCCCCGTTGCTCACTCGGCTGTTGTACCGACGTAAGGGTCGCGTCGAGAGCCCGCCGGGGCATCCCGGCTAGTGTGTAGAGAGACGGGCCGGTAGCGGGACCATCGCCTCAAGCACCAAGCGGCGGTGTCGGACCTACCGGCGTCCGACCTCAGGCCCCCCGACCACGTCTAGCTTGGATCGGTTACCAGCGTTAGCCTGCGCGTATGCGTTTCCTCGTCCTCGGACCTCTCGAGGTCGCCGAGGCAGGCGGGGAGTCGTTGCCGATCGCCGGATCGAAGGAACGAACGATCCTCGCCTGCCTCGTCGCACGCGCCGGTCGGGTCGTGCCGGTCGACGATCTCATCGAAGAACTCTGGGGCGACCATCCGCCTCGGGCACCGGAGAGGACCCTCATCTCGTACGTCTCGCGCCTCCGTCGCGAGCTCCAGTCGCATCGGTCTGCCGGCTCGAACGTCGACGTCATCGTCTTCCGTGCGGACGGTTACACGCTCGAGAGCGACGGTCACGAGATCGACGCGATCAGCTTCGAGCAGCTCGCGATCGAGGGCCACCAGCTGCTCGATACCGGGCGGCCCGCAGAGGCCGATCCTGTGCTCAAGGAGGCGCTCGGTCTGTGGCGAGGTGCCGCGTACCAGGGCTACCGGTACACCGGCTTCGGAGCGGCCGAAGGCGACAGGCTCGACGAGCTTCGACGAACGGCCACCGAGGACCTCATCGACTCGAGGCTCGCCGGTGCGGATCCCGGCCAGCTCGTCCCGGAGCTCGAAGCCATGGTCCGAGAGGAGCCGCTTCGCGAGCGGCGGTGGGGCCAGTTGATGGTCGCGCTGTACCGGGCCGGGCGTCAGGCCGAGGCCCTCCATACTTTCGCGCGCGCCCGAGAGGTGCTGGTCGGCGAGCTCGGGATCGAGCCGGGCCGCGAGCTGCAACGACTCCAGGCGGCGATCCTCTCTCACGATCCCGCGCTTGAACGCGGCCGGCCGGCGCGTACGGAGCCTGTGCGTCCAACCGATGTGTGCCCGTACAAGGGGCTCGCACGGTTCGAGACAGGGGATGCCGAGTTCTTCTTCGGTCGGGAGCAGGTGGTCGCAGAGGCGATCGGTCACCTCGTCGGGGGAAGGTTCCTCGCGCTCGTCGGACCCTCGGGAAGTGGGAAGTCCTCCCTCTTGCGTGCCGGACTCATGCATGCCCTCGGAGCGGGCGCGCTTCCGGGCAGCGATCGGTGGGCCTATTCCGTGTTCCGACCGGGCAACCGTCCACTCGATGCGTTGGGTGATGCGCTGAACGAGAAGCGGAACCACTCGATGCTCGCCGTCGACCAGTTCGAAGAGACCTTCACGGCCTGTTCCGACGTTGGCGAGCGGACCGCGTTCCTCGACGCCCTCACGGATGCCGCTGGATCGCCCGAGGGCGCCACCACGATCGTCATCGCGATGCGAGCCGACTTCTACGGGCGTTGCGCCGAGCACCGCGGGCTCGCATCGCTGCTGGCCTCCCACCAGATCCTGGTCGGGCCGATGGACGCGGACGAGCTCCGGAGGGCGATCGAGCTTCCCGCGCAACGAGCGGGTCTGACCGTTGAGGAGGAGCTCGTCGACGCGCTCGTGTCAGACACCGTGGGGCAGCCGGGTGGCCTTCCCCTCCTCTCGACAGCCCTGCTCGAGCTTTGGACCCACCGTCGCGATCGAACCCTTCGTTCGGACGACTACCGACGCGCAGGTGGCGTCGAGGGGGCCGTCGCACGATCGGCGGAGGAAACCTTCGGCCGGCTCGATGCCGACGGGCAGTCGGCGACCAAGCGCATCCTGCTTCGCCTGGCGGCACCCGGCGAACGGGCGGAGGTGGTCCGACGTCGCGCGCCGCTGTCGGAGTTCGACCTGGACCGCGACCCCGACGCGTCGCGCGCGATGGTGGTCTTCACGGACGCCCGCCTCGTGACGGTCGCGGAAGGGACGGCCGAGGTCGCCCACGAAGCGCTACTCCATGAATGGCCGCGGCTTCGGACCTGGCTCGAGGACGATGCTGAGGGACGCAAGCTCCATCGTCACGTCACGGAGTCGTCGCACGTGTGGGACGAGGGGGGGCGCGACCCCGCCGATCTCTACCGGGGCGCTCGACTCACGGCGGCGTGGGAGTGGGCCGAGCCGCATGATGCGGATCTGAACGATCAAGAACGAGAGTTCCTCCGCGCGAGCCGCACCGCATCGGAGGGGGAAGCCGTTCGGGCGCGTCGAACGAACCACCGGCTGCGCGGACTCCTCGTCGGCGTCGCGGTGCTGCTCGCGGCGTCGCTCGTGATCGGCGAACTGGCGCTCACCCAACGAGATCGAACGACCGACGCGCTGACGCTCGCGGACGCCGGACGCCTGGCCTCTCGTTCGCGTCTCGAAGCCGATCCGCAGCTGGCCCTGCTGATGGCGAGGGAAGCCGTGAACATCAACGATTCGCCGGAGACACGGAGCGCGTTGTTCGCGGCGCTGGAACGCACGCCGGCGATCATCGACCGGATCTATCCCCCCGGCGGCCCTTCACCCGTCGGAGGCGAGAGGCAATGGATCGCGATCTCTCCGGACGGGAGCACGCTCGCGATCGGCGATGCGGGGTCGACCGTCGAGTTCATCGATGCCGAGAGGCGGGTGCCGGTCGGCCCGGTCGACGTGGGATCCGGAACCGAACGCGCGGCGTTCAGCCCGGATGGGAAGACGCTCGCGGTCGTGACCTCGGCCGGCAGCCTCGTTCCGGTTGACGTCGCGGGCCGAACCGTGCGCGACAGCGTCCCAACGAAGGCCTCCGTCGACGCGATCGCGTTCGACCCCAACGGCGACGGGCTCCTCACGGCGGAACACGGCGCCGACCTGCGGGAGTTCCTCGTACCCCGCGACGCCGACTCGCTCGAGCCCGCCGGCCGGAAAGCCCCTACGCCGGGCAGGCTCCATGCGACGTTCCCCACGATCAGCGCGCCGGTCTCTCCGTTCGCGATGGCGTTCACGCCAGACGGGTCGCTCGTGACGACACGCTTCGGCGGACCCACTCTGCTGTGGGGCCCCGGCCTCACCATCGTTC
>JBKOUM010000182.1:0-17249 GCA_046723385.1 Actinomycetota bacterium | reverse complement strand
CGAACTTGCGGGCATGGTGGCTGATGCGCGTCCTTCACGTAGTCGCGACTGATCGACGACGGGGAGCGGAGATGTTCGCCGACGACCTGCGCTGCGCCCTCACTCGCCTCGACGTCGAGCAGTCGACACTCATCCTTGAGGGGGGTCGGCCGGTGCGCAGGCTCCGCCACATGCTTCGTGCGTTCCGCCCCGACATCGTGCAGGCGCACGGCGGCGAGCCGCTGAAGCGCTCGGCGTTCGCCCACGATGATGCCAAGCTCGTCTACCGACGCGTCGGCGGCGCGCCAGCGACCCTGCATGAGGGCCTCCGCCGCATGGCGTATGCCGCCCTGATGCGTCGCGCCGCGCGGGTCGTCGCTGTGGCGGACGCCGTTCGCGACGAGACCCTGCGCCTGTTCGGCCTCGCGCCCGATCGCGTCGTGACGATCCCGAACGCCGTGGATGGCGCACGGCTCCGCTCGGAACGTGACCCACGCGCCACGCGGGACCTGCTCGGGGTCTCCCGGGCCTCGCGGGTAGTGTTGTCGCTCGGCGCGCTCACGTGGGAGAAGGATCCGAGCGCCCACCTCGCGGTCGCGAAGCGGGTGCTCGGTGACAGGGCCGATGCTCTGCACCTGATCGCCGGAGACGGCCCGCTGCGGCAAAGCACCGAAACGACGGCCGCTGCATCGCCGGTAGCCGACCGGATCCGGTTCCTTGGCGTGCGCGACGACGTGGCCGACCTCCTCGGCGCCGCAGACGTACTCTTGTTCGCGAGCCGCCCGGACGGCATGGAGGGCATGCCCGGCGTCTTGATCGAGGCGGGGATGTCCGGGGTTCCCGTGGCGGGGTTCGATGTCGCCGGGGCCTCGGAGGTCGTCGCCGACGGCGTAACTGGGCGCCTGGTGCCGTGGGGCGATGCCGACGGGCTCGCCGACGCTGTGCTCGAGCTCTTCGAACGGGGCCCCTCGATGGCCGAGGCCGCCCGAACCCGCTGCTTCGAGCGGTTTTCGATCGATCCGATCGCGCAGCGGTACCTGCGCCTCTACGAGGAGATTCTCTCCGGATGAAGCGCGTGCGCCTCCTGATCAAGGGACTCGGAGGGCGGCGCCGAACAGCTCCTGGACGAGCGCGGCGCGTACAGGAGGCCGCGCTCGACCGCGCTGGGGGGTCGAAGGGCGATCCGCGTTGAGGGGAAATGACGTCGTGAGTCATGTAACGCGAGCCTCGGAGACACCACGTCGCCCTCGGGGTGGAGCCTGATGTGTGGGATAGCCGGTTTCGTGCAGCCACCGTGCATCGATGACGAGCAGCTCCGGTCGCTCGCGCGTGCGATGGCGCAGCAGCTCCGTCACCGCGGCCCCGACGACGGGGGTGAGTGGACGGACGCCACGGCGGGCGCAGCCCTGAGTAGTCGCCGCCTCGCGATCCTCGATCGATCACCGACCGGACATCAGCCGATGCAGTCGGCGGATGGCCGCTTCGTCCTCGTGTTCAACGGGGAGCTGTACAACCACCGGGAGATCCGGCGGACCCTGGCGGGACGGGGGATCGGGTTCCGCGGCGGCTCAGATACCGAGACGCTGGTGGAGGCCGTCTCCGCGTGGGGCCTGCGGCGTGCGATGGAGCGGTCCAATGGGATGTTCGCCCTCGCCGTCTGGGATCGCGCCGAGCGGGTCCTGTCGCTTGCCCGGGATCGCATGGGTGAGAAGCCTCTCTACTACGGGTGGTGCGGTGGGACGTTCCTCTTCGGCTCCGAGCTCAAGGCACTCCGCGCGAATCCTGCGTTCAACGCCGAGATCGATCGAAGCTCTCTCGCGTTGTTCTTCCGACACAAGTACGTGCCGGCGCCCTGGTCGATCTACTCCGGGATCCGGAAGCTGACACCAGGATCTTTCGTCCGCCTTCGCGAGAGGGTCGCAGGGGTCCTTCCCGAGCCCGAGCTCTATTGGAACCCTCGCGTCATCGTCGAAGATGCCGCGGCCGCCCCGTTCGACGGTTCCTTCGAAGATGCGGTCGACGTTTTGGAGCCGTTGTTGATCGACTCGGTCGGACGTCGGATGGTCGCCGATGTTCCCGTGGGTGCCCTACTGTCTGGCGGCATCGACTCATCGCTCATCACGGCGCTCATGATGCAACAGCACGGTCCCGTGCCCGTCCGCACCTTCACCGTCGGGTTCGCCGAGTCGGCGTTCGACGAATCCTCCTCGGCAGCAGCCATCGCATCAGGCCTCGGGACCGATCACACCTCGATCACGGTGACGCCCGGCGACGCGATGGACGTGATCCCGTCGCTGCCTCACATCTACGACGAGCCGTTCGCCGACTCATCGCAGATACCGACCTTCCTGGTCTCACGCGTCGCCCGGGAGCACGTGACCGTGGCGCTCTCCGGCGATGGCGGCGACGAAGTGTTCGGCGGCTACAACCGGCACGCGTTGATCCCCTCGCTGGCTCGCGGTGCGGGGCGGATTCCACGACCGGTCCGACTCGCCGCGGCCGCAGGGGTCGACATGTTCACGCCCGCCACGTGGGAGCGGCTCATGAGGACCGCGACACCGGTTCTGCCGCGGCGCTTCCGCCACCGAACGCCGGGCGACAAGCTCGCGAAGGTGGTTCAGGTCCTTCGCGCCGACGGGCCCGACGACCTCTACCTGCGGATGATCACGCACTGGTCGGACCCGAGCGATCTCGTGATCGGGGCGCAGGAGCATCCCACCGGGCTCACCGACCCCGGAAGGGCCGCGGACGTGGCGGATGTGGCGCTCAGGTCGATGTGGCTCGATGCGACGACTTACCTTCCCGATGACATCCTTGTGAAGGTCGATCGCGCGAGCATGGCGGTGAGCCTCGAAGCGCGCGTGCCGTATCTCGATCATCGGGTGGTGGAGTTGGGTTGGCGCCTCCCGACCTCGATGAAGCTCGCAGGAGGCAGGAGCAAGCTCCCGCTTCGGGCATTGTTGCAACGGTACGTGCCTCGCGAGTTGTTCGAGCGCCCGAAGATGGGCTTCGGTGCGCCCATCGGTGATTGGCTGCGAGGCCCGCTGCGCGGATGGGCGGAGGATCTTCTGCATCCGAACCGGATCGCCGACGAGGGGTTCCTGCGCGTCGACGGCGTCTCCGCCGCATGGAGAGAGCATCTGAGCGGCCGCAGGAACCGCCAATACCAACTGTGGGACGTCCTGATGTTCGAGTCGTGGCTGGACTCGGCCGATGCACCCGTGGCCATCGCCCCATGAAGAAGCGCATCCTGCTGCTCATCAAAGGACTCGGTCCCGGAGGAGCCGAGCGACTCCTTCTCTCCGCGGCGCCGTATCTGGATCGCGGACGCTTCGAATACCGAGCCGCGTACCTGCTCCCCGAGAAGGACGATCTGGTGAAGCCCCTCCGTGAAGCGGGCATAGAAACGACATGCCTTGGCGTCGACCTACTCTGGCCGATGCGGTTGCGTCGGCTGGTTCGCCGAGAGTCGATCGATCTCGTCCACAGCCATCTGCCCTACACAGGGATCGGCGCGCGACTCGCTGTCCTGACCGTCCCGCTGGTGTACACCGAGCACAACGAATGGGAGTGCTATCGGCCACCGACCTATTGGGCCAACCTCCTCACGATCGGTGCGTGCGACCACGTCTTCGCGGTCTCCCGTCACGTACGGGATTCGATGCGCCGACCGCACTGGCTGCCGCTTCACCAAGTTCAACGGGTTGAGGTCCTCTACCACGGGATCGACATGGGCGAGGTTGCCGGCTGGGAAGCTCAGGACGGCGTCCGAGCGGAACTCGGCATCCCGGAGGGCGTGCCTGTCGTCGGAACCGTCGCCAACTTCCGGGCTGAGAAGGCGCTGGACATCTTGGTGTCGTCGGCGGCGAGGATGCTCGTGGAGGTTCCAGATATGCGGCTCGTCCTGGTGGGGCAAGGCGCGCTCGAGCCGCAACTGCGTCGGCACGTGCTCGCGTCCGGGATCCAAGATTCCGTGATCTTCACGGGATTCCGCGAGGACGCACCTCGGATCGTGACCGCCTTCGATGTGTTCGCGCTGTCATCCGTCCACGAGGGTCTCTCGATCGCCCTGATCGAAGCGATGGCGGTGGGCAAGCCGGTTGTCGTCACCGACGCAGGAGGTGTGTCCGAAGTCGTCAGACACGGCGTCGAGGGACTCGTTGTCCCGGCACAGCGTCCCGACCGGTTGGCCGATGCCCTCCTGTGGATCTTGGAGGACTCGCGTCGGCGTGACGAGATGAGCAGGCACGCACGCGTGCGTGCTTTCGACTTCGATATCCGCACCGCGGTTGGTCGCATAGAGACCGTCTACGGGGAGTTGCTGGCGTGAGCACGACGGCACCAGCTGGGCTGCTCATCCGAGAGTATCGGGACGCGGACGAAGCCGTCGTGCTTGCGCTCCTCGGATCGACGCTGGGAGGGGGTCCCACCGGCAGGCGTTCCCCCGAGCTCTTCCGCTGGAAGCACGTGGACAACCCGTCCGGGCGCTCGCTCATGTTGTTGGCAGAGCGCGATGGGAGGATCGTCGGCCTCCGGGCCTTCATGCGATGGCGGTTCATCGGTGGCGGCGAGGTGATACGGGCGGTCCGCGCGGTCGATACCGCAACGCATCCCGACTACCAGGGTCGTGGCATCTTCCGAACGCTCACGCTCGAAGCGCTGGACCGGTTACGTGGTGACGCGGACCTCGTCTTCAACACCCCGAACGAGAAGAGCCTGCCCGGGTACCTGAAGATGGGCTGGCGGACCTTGGGGCGGTTGCCGGTGCTCGTGGCTCCACGGCACCCGATCCGCGTTCTGCGCGGGTGGCGAGGCGGGGAGTCCCGACCAACCGGCCCGGTCGAGGCCCCGACTGCGGCCGAGGCGCTCGCGGACCCTGATGTCTCGAGGCTGCTCACGGATCGGCGCGAGCTACGCTTGCACACGGTCAGGACGCCCGAGTACCTACGCTGGCGGTACGCGCATGCTCCGCTGCTCGACTATCGGGCGGTGACCGAGCGCGATGGCGCGGGCCGGCTCCTGGCGATGGCCGTGTTCCGCGTGCGGGCGCGAGGGGGTCTGCGAGAAGCGACGGTCTCCGAGCTGCTCGTCGGGGATGGCGGCGCAGCCGTCGGGCGCCGCCTGCTACGTGCGGTCGCGCGGACGGGCCCGGTCGATCACCTGGCGATGCTGTTCCCACCGCGGTCCGTGGAGCGATCGGCTGCCCGAGGGGTGGGCGGTCTCCGAGTGCCCGGCGGCGTCACGCTGGTGTGCAATCCGCTCCATGTCGGGATCGAACCGAACCCTGCAGACCTGGCCTCGTGGTCGCTCACCACGGGCGATGTGGAGGTCTTCTGAGATGCGTGCGCGCGCCGAGGGGATAGAAGCCTTCGCTCCCGAGGTCGTGATGGTCGCGGGTCTGACGCTCACCGTCGCGTACGTCGTCGCCCTGTTCGCGATGATGAACCGCGGCGTTGGCTACGACGTGTGGAGCGCCATGATCATTGCGCCGGTCATGTTCGGGCTCGCGCTCCCGGCCTTGCGCGCCCAGGCGATCCGGGAGGGCGACGCAACGCTCTTCAGGTTGTTGGCGCTCGCGCTCGCGCTGAAGCTCGCCGGGGCCTTCGTCCGCTTCTACGTGGCATCCGAGCTGTACGGGGGTCAGGCGGACGCGAAGCTGTACCACGATGCGGGGATCACGCTCGCCGCCGGCTTCCGGCACCTGGACGGCCTCGAGGCGCTCTGGAGGACGACCGGCACGGAGTTCCTCGGGACGATCACGGGGGTTGTCTATTCGATCACAGGCGTGACCGAGCTCGGCGGATTCCTCGTGTTCTCGTGGCTCGGCTTCTGGGGCCTCTTCCTGTTCTACCGCGCGTTCGTGCGCGCGGTTCCGTCCGGCCGTCCGCGCTCCTACGCGCACTTCATCCTCTTCATGCCATCGCTGCTGTTCTGGCCTTCGAGCATCGGCAAGGAGTCGTGGATGATGTTCACGCTGGGGACCGCGGCGTACGGCATCGCGCTGGTGCTCACCGAAGAGGTGCGCAGGGGCATCGTGATCGGCGCGATGGGGCTCTGGGGGGCTGGCATGGTGCGCCCGCACATGGCCGGCCTGTTCGGCGTGGCGCTCGTGTTCGCGGCCGTGACCCGGCCGATCGCGAAAGAGAAGTGGCGCGAGCTGGCGCCGGTAGCGAAAAGCGTGATGATCCTCGCGGTCGCGCTGGTCGCCCTGGTGCTCGTGGTCCGCACGGACCGATTCCTGCAGGAGTCGGGGATCGACACCGGAAGGGGTGTCGGCACCACGCTCCAAGACTTGCAGGGCCGAACGTCCGAAGGAGGTTCCTCGTTCGAGCCTTCGATCGTGGATTCGCCGGCACGAGCGCCGTTCGCGGCTCTGACGGTTTTGTTCCGACCGTTCGTGTTCGAGGCGCACAACGGACAGACGTTCCTCGCAGCGCTCGAGGGATCGGTGTTGCTGCTGATCTGCATCCTGAGGTACCGCTGGATCTGGGCGGCGCTGAAGGCCACGCCGCGGACGCCGTACCTCGTGTTCGCCATGGCCTATTGCGCCATGTTCATCGTGGCGTTCTCGTCGTTCGCGAACTTCGGGCTGCTGGTACGAGAGCGGACGCAGCTCTACCCGCTCTTCCTGGTGTTCCTCGCGATCCCTCCCGCGTTCACGGTCGCGGGACGACCGTCGGTGTGGCGGTCGCCGGAGACCACGCGAGCGTGACCGGCATGCGGGTCCGAGTCGTCGTGGACGCGTCCGGCGCGGCGATCGCCGCTGCGCTGGTGCTCGTGGCGCTCCGAGCCGGGGGCGACGGCGCGGCCGTGGCCGGGCTCGTCGCCGGGGCGGCGGGCGCCCTTGCGATCGGCCGGCTGGCCTCGGCGATGGACCGGTCCGTGATGCCGCTCGTGGTCGTGGCCGCGGGCGTGTGGGTTGCGCTCCAGCCCGGGGCCAGCGGCGGCGGTGGGCCACTCTCAGGACCCTTCGCCTACCGGAACGCGACCGCGGCGTTCCTGGCCCAGGCGTCCGTCGCCGCGTGGATGGCGGCCGTGGCGTTCAGAGCCCGCGCGATGCGGGTCGTGGCCGCGATGCTCGGGTCCATCGTCGCGGTGTGGCTCGCGTGGCTCGCGGTGCGGAACGCGTCAGCGGCTGTGTTCTCGCTCAGCGTGATACCCCTCTGCCTGTTCGCGCTCGCGGGTCCGCGCGGGGCTCGCTTGGCGGTGATCGCGTGCGGGGTTGCGCTCGCGGTCGTGCTCGTCGGCACGGTGGCGCTCGGTGCGACCTATCGGCAGGACTCCGAGTCGATCGCGACGCGAGCGCTCACGGAGCGGCGACTCGTGCTGTGGTCCGAGGCGCTCGACATCCTGGCGGAGCATCCCGGCGGCGTCGGCGTCGGCGGGTTCGCGACCACGGCGCCCACCGCGATCCGAGACCAGGACGCCAGGTGGGCTCACCAGGAGTTCCTCCAGGTGGGCGACGAGCTCGGCTGGGCGGGGTTGGCGCTGGTGGTCCTGCTGTTCGCCTGGGGGTTCGTGCGTTTGGCCGTGCACCCTCGCCCCGACGCGTACGTGGCGCTCGGCGCCGCGGCGCTCGCCGCGCTCGGCATCCATGCGAGCGTCGACTACGTCTGGCACTTCCCGGCGGTGCCGCTGGCCGCCGCCGCTCTCGTCGGCGCTGCGCAGGCGGCGCCAAGGAGGATCGTCGGTGTCCCTGACCTCGATCGCGAGGAAAGCGTCGAAGGCGGCCGCATTGCCGCTCGGGCTACCGCGACGCCGGCATCCGGATGACCTCGTCATCCTGCTGTACCACAGGGTAGGACCCGAGCCATCCGAGATCGAGCTTCCGGCCGAGGCGTTCGAGCGTCAGATCGCGTGGCTCGTCGCCAACGAGCCGGTTCTGTCCTTGGATCAGGCGCTCGAGGGCCGCGGCGGCGTCGTAGTGACCTTCGACGACGGTACGCGCGATCTCCACGACGTCGTCCTGCCCCTGCTCGTCCGTTACGGCGTGCCGGCGACGCTGTACCTCGCGACGAGCTGGATCGGCGACGGCGGGCTGCGATGGTCGCACCTGCGCGAGTGCGTCGATAGCGGCCTGGTGAGCGTCGGTTCCCACACCGACACCCATCTGAACCTCGCACGCGCTCTCGAGACGGAAGCCGAGGACGAGATGCGTCGATCGAAGGATCTGATCGAGGACCGACTGGGCGTCGCGTGCCGCCACTTCGCCTACCCATGGGCCGTGGCCGGGGAGCCGGCGGACCGGGCGGCGCGCAAGCTCTTCGATTCTGCCGCTCTCGACGCCTGGCGCACGAACCGTGCCGGTCGGACGGACCTGCATCGTCTTGGGCGCGTGCCCGTGCTGCGGAGCGACGGGGGGTTCTTCTTCCGCAGGAAGGCGCGGGGCGAGCTGGATGGCGAGCGCTGGCTCTACCGGGCGCTCGGGCGCGGACCGTGGAGGGATGCATGACCGTACGCATCGCGCACGTCGCGACGATCGACCTGACCCATAAGTTCCTGCTGCTTCCTCAGTTGCGGGCGCTCCGCGACGCGGGCTTCGACGTGACGGCGATCAGCGCGCCCGGTCCATGGGTGGGGGACCTCGAGGCAGAGGGGATCCGTTTCGCCCCGTGGCCGAGCGCGACGCGGGGCTGGGATCTGCGGGCCGATCTGCGAGCGTTCCGCGAGCTCCGAGGGATCTTCCGCCGCGAGCGCTTCGACATGGTGCACACGCACAACCCGAAGCCGGGGGTGATGGGGCGCATCGCGGCCCGGCTCGAGGGCGTACCCCACGTGGTGAACACCGTGCACGGGCTGTGGGCGACGCCGGAGGATCGGCTCGCGAAGCGCCTGCCGGTGCTCGCGGCGGAGTGGGTCGCCGCTCGGTGCAGCGACCTGGAGCTGTACCAGAGCGAGGAGGACCTGAGGTGGGCCCGCCGGCTCGGTGTGGTCCGGCCTGGGCGGTGGGCCCACCTCGGCAACGGGACCGATCTCGAAGGTTTCCACCCTGGGCTCCGGGACGAGGAACGCATCCGGAAGCTCCGTGCCCGGCTGGGGATCGGCGTGGACGAGCTGGTCGTCGGCACGGTTGGGCGGATGGTTCGCGAGAAGGGGTACGAGGAGCTGTTCGCCGCGGCCAGGATCGTCCGTGAGCGCATGCCCGGCACGCGATTCCTGGTGCTCGGCGCGTCCGACCCCGACAAGTCGGACGCGATCGCCGCGGGCGCGATCGAGGCGGTCCGCGATGACGTGATCTTCGCCGGGTGGCGCGAGGACGTGCCCGAGCTCATGGCGCTGATGGACGTCTTCTGTCTACCGTCGTGGCGCGAGGGGATGCCGCGCTCCGCGATCGAAGCCGCGGCGAGCGGGCTGCCGCTGGTCCTCTCCGACATCCGCGGGTGCCGCGAGGTGATGCGCGACGGCTGGGAAGGCTTCCTGGTGCCGGTGCGCGATCCGGTTGCGCTCGCGGCCGCGTTGATCGGTCTCCTCCGGAACCCGGAGCTCCGAGCCGGGCTAGGACACGCCGCCCGGCTCCGCGCAGAGAAGCGGTTCGACGAGCGGCGCGTGGCGAGCCTCGTGGTCGACGCGACCATGAGGCTCACCGGGCGGGGTTCATCGAAGCCCATGGTGCGTCGTGCCATCGCGCGCGATGCGCGCCCGATGGCGCGCCTGCACCGCGAGGCCCTCCCCACCGCCTTCCTTCCCACCCTGGGTGAGGGATTCATGACCCAGCTCTACCGAGGCCTCGTCGCGGACCCCTCGACGGAGATCGTCGTCGCCCATCGCGCCGGTCGCGTGGTCGGGTTCGCGGCGGCCACGCCGTCGGTCGCGGGCTCCTATCGGCGGTTCCTCGTGCGCCGGGGGGTGCTCGCGGGTCTCGCGGCCGTACCCGCGTTCGTCGATCCGGACGTGCGCGCCCGCGTCCGCGAGACGGCTTCGTATCCGCGTGCGAAGGACGGTCTCCCCGACGCGGAGCTGCTCGCGGTTGCCGTGGAGCCCGAGGCTCGGGCCGAGGGCATCGGCCGAGCGCTCGCCGAAGTCGCGCTCCACGGCCTCGCTCGCCGAGGGGTCGCTGAATGCAAGGTCGTGGTCGGCGCCGACAACGACGGAGCGAACCGCTTCTACGAACGGGTCGGGTTCCGTCCCCTCACCGCGATCTCGGTGCACGCGGGTTCGCCGAGCAACGTGTGGGTGGCGCAGTGCCGTTCCTGATCGCCCTCGCGCTCGCATGCGTCCTGACGCGAATGACGATCGCGATCGCTCCACGCCTGGCGTTGGTTGATCGGCCCGGCGCCTTGAAGATCCACGCGGAGGCCGTCCCCGTGACCGGCGGGATCGCAGTGGTGATCGCCTCACTCGCGGTCTGGCGGCCGGACCCGGGGATCGCGTTCGCGATCTGCATCGCGCTCGTGATCGGCACGGTGGACGACCTGCGCTCGCTGTCGCCGCTGGCGCGGGTGCTGGCGCAGACGCTCTGCGGTGCCGTGCTCGTGGCCGGAGGTCTCCGCCTCGAGCCGCTCGGTCTTCTCGGCGGTCCCGCGCTGGTCCTGGCCACGGTGGCGCTCGCGAACGCGATGAACATGATGGATGGGCAGGACGGGTTGGCCGGCGGGCTCGCCGCGATCGCGTCGCTCGGCCTGGCCGCGGTCATGGCGGCATCTGGCATCGCCTCGGTTGCTCCGTTGGCAGTCTCGGGTGCGCTCGCGGGCTTCTTGGTCTGGAACCGGCCCACCGCGAGCGTGTTCCTCGGGGACGGCGGCGCCTACGCCGTGGGAGTAACGCTGGTGGCGATCGCAGCGCAGGTCTCCGCGGCAGGCTGGCCAGGGCTACTCGCCGCTGGTTGCTGCCTCGGGGTGTTCGCGTACGAATTGTTCGCTACCGTGCTGCGCCGCCGGCGATCATCGGTGGCGTCAACGACGGGCGACCGCGAACACACCTACGACCGTCTGACACGGCTGCTCGGGTCCCGGTCACGGTCGACGGTCCTGATGTTCGCCCTGGGCGTCGCCGCCGCCGCGATCGGTTTGGCCGTCGCGAGGGCACCCGTCGCTGCTGGGCTCGCGCTGATCGGCGGCCTTGTGCTCGTCGTGGCAGCGCTCGACGCTCGCCTGCTTCCACTCGCTCCGCAGGGGGATACGTCATGACGTTTGGACCGCTTCGCCAGGACATGCCGAGCCCGCCGGGACCCGTCTTCCCCGACGGGTTACCCCTCGTCCGTCCTCGGGTGGGCGACGCCGCCAAGGTAGCCGCGGACGTCGAGGCGATCCTCGCGAGCGGCGTGTTCACGAACGGGCCATTCGTGCGGCGCTTCGAAGACTCCTCGGCGGCGTACCTGGGCGTGCGTCATGCGATCGCGGTGTCGTCCTGTACAGCGGGCTTGATGCTCGTCTTGCGGGCGCTGGATGTAGCCGGCGATGCGGTCATTCCCTCCTTCACCTTCTCCGCGACGGCGCACGCGGCGGCGTGGAACGGCCTGCGGCCGGCATGGGCCGATATCGAAGCGCAGGCGCTCACCCTATCGGTGGACGCCGCGGAGCGCGCGATCGGGGTTCGCACGTCGGTCATCGTGGCGACGCACGTCTACGGCACGCCGTGCCGCGTCGAGGAGCTGCAAACAGTCGCCGACCGCTACGGCGTGCGGCTGGTCTACGACGCTGCGCACGCGTTCGGCTCGGCGCATCGCGGTATGCGGATCGGTGGGTTCGGGGATGCAGAGGTGTTCAGCCTGTCCCCCACGAAGGTCGTCGTCGCGGCAGAGGGTGGTCTGATCACCACGAACGACGACCTCCTCGCCGAGCGCTGCCGGATCGGACGTGACTACGGGAACCCCGGCGACTACGACTGCAGGTTCGTCGGCCTGAACGCGCGTTTGTCCGAGCTGCACGCGGCCACCGCGCTGGCGTCGTTCGACGACCTCGACGAACGACTCGCGGAGCGTACCCGACTTGCGGGACTCTATCGGGAGACTTTCCGAGAAGTGGCCGGCGTGTCGTTCCCGGCGGTGCCCGAAGGCGATCGGAGCACGTTCAAGGACCTAACCGTGCTGATCGACCCCGACGGCTTCGGCCTCACCGCCGATGACGTGTCGGTTGCCCTCGCGGATGAAGGGGTGGAGACCCGCCGCTACTACAGCCCCCCCGTGCACCAACAGCGGGCATACGCGGGTGTGACTTCCGACGTCGACCTTCGGGTGACCACCTGGGCCTCCGACCGCGTCCTGAGTCTGCCCTTGTGGGTGGGCATGACCGACCACGACGTCGAGGGAGTCGCCCAGGCGTTCCGCCGGATACGGCCCTGAACTGGTGCTTGAGGACCGTCATCGCTCCGCGCTTCACGAACCCGAAGCTCGGACCCAGCTTGTGCCCAAGACGGATGGCCGGGTTCTGGTACCGGCGTGAGAGCTGCAGGGGAGGATCGATGCGCATCGCGGTGATCGGAACCGGACATGTCGGACTCGTCACCGGCGTCGCGCTGGCGAGTCTCGGTCATCGGGTCGCTGCGACCGACGCCGACCGGGGCAAGGTAGGCGACCTCCAGCGGGGGAAGGCACCGTTCTTCGAGCCCGGATTGGACGCGTTGCTCACTCGTACCCTGCGCGAGGGAAGGATCAGGTTCTCAGACGGCGTGGCGGAGGCGGTGCATGACGCCGAGCTGGCGTTCGTCTGTGTGGGCCGCCCGCCGGTGGGCAACGGGGATCGCAGTCTCGGCGCCGTGGAGGAAGCCGTGCGGGCCATCGCCCGATCCGGGTCCGACGGTGTGGTGCTCGTCGTGAAGTCGACCGTCCCGCCCGGCACGACGGACCGCGTTCAGAAGGTCATGGCGAGCGAACGTCCGGAGCTTCGCTTCGACGTGTGTGCGAGCCCCGAGTTCCTCCGCGAAGGGCACGCTATCGAGGACACGCTGCACCCGGACCGGGTGGTGATCGGCAGCGACTCTTCTCGGGCGAACCGCACGCTCAAAGAGGCGTACGCGGATGTGCTCCGGCGAGGGACGGTTCTGATCGAGACCGATGCGCGGTCCGCCGAGCTGGCGAAGCTGGCATCGAACGCATTCCTCGCGCTCAAGGTCTCGTACGCGAACGCTCTCGCTCGATTGTCGGAGCGCGTGGGCGCCCACGCTGACGACGTCTCGGCGATCATGGGTGCCGACGAGCGGATCGGTGCGGCTTTCCTCGAAGCGGGCGCCGGCTACGGCGGGTACTGCCTCCCGAAAGATGTGGCGACGCTCGAGCGCCTGGCCGCGCGAGCCGGCTACGACTTCGGGATGCTGCGGGAGGCCGATCGCGTGAACCGCGAGGCCCTGGAGGCCCTCTACGCCAAGGTCGAAGAGGCGGTTTGGAACCTCGAAGGCAAGACGGTCGCGCTCCTCGGTCTCGCGTTCAAGCCCGGGACCGACGACGTTCGGGCAGCACCGGCTCTCGCGCTCGCGGAGCGCCTGCTCGCGGACGGCGCCCGTGTCGTCGGCTTCGATCCGCTCGCCGGCGACCGGGCACGGCGCGCGCTCCCTGCGCTCGAGGTGACGTCGGATCCATACGCGGCGGCCGAGGGGGCGCATTGCGCGTTGATCGCCACGGAGTGGCCCGAGTTCCGCGATCTGGATCTGGTGCGACTCGGATCCGCGATGGCAGCCCGGACGCTGGTCGACGGACGCAACATGATCGACCCCGCGTGTGCGCGCGCGGCAGGGTTCGATCACTTCGCGGTCGGCACGCGCCACCGGGATATGTCATGAGAGGCAACGCCGCGTCTTCCGGGCGCTCGGGCCCTTGTTGGTCGTTCGCAGCCAGTTCCCGGGCGTGAGCGAACAGGACCGTCTGCATCGGCGGGCGGCAGGTGATCTACGGGTCCCGTGCGCAGGAAAGATACGGTTGCCAGCCCATGACGGGAGATCCGTCCGCGCCTAGCGTCATCAACCGGCGACGCATGGAGGTGCGCTGATGCACGAGCATGAGCCGGAGAAACGGATCGACATCAACAGCGAGCTCGGGATAAGCCGACGCGATCTGATACGACGAGGAGCGGTCATCGGCGGCGCCCTTGTGTGGGTCGCCCCCGCGATCCAGAGCATGGCGCCGAAGGCACTCGCGCAAGTGAGAGGCCCCGGCAGCGTGACGTGTACCGCCTGCTATTGCTGGACCGGCAACCACGACCACCCAGCCAATGAGACCGGCACGTTCGGGCTCGCTACGGAGGGAGACTGCGACACCTTCTGTCAGAACCAGGACTTCCCGGGACAGGCCGAGATCAAGTCCGAGTTCTGCATGGGCACCGACTGCGACATCCAAACCGGGCCTACTGGCAGTGCTCAACACGGGGCGTTCTGCTCTTAGACGCCGACGATCCACCGCGGAACCCGAGGACCGTATGTCCTCGGGTTCCGCGTTCCTGCCCTGGGGTTGGAGACGCGATGGACGCGATCGACGACGAGCTCGATCGCCGGGACTGGCCGTTCGAACGGCGCTTCCGCGCGCTCACGTACACGTTCCGCGTCCGGAGCGACCTGCCAGACGTCGGTCCGTTCCTGGAGCGCCTGCTTGCCGCCTTCCGGGAGGATGGGGCGGATGGGGCGGACGCGATCGATGACGTCGTCACGACGTACACGCTTACCAGCCGGCGGAGCTCCGGCACCCAACGAGAGCGTAGGGTCAATCGCTACGAGCTCTTCCAGGGTGCTTCAAGCATCCAGAGGGTTCGCGATCCGGGGTCGATGCTCGATTGGGTGATCATCGACTCTACGCGCGCGGCGATCGACGCGAACGAGCGATTCGTTGCGGTACACGCGGCGGTCGTGTCCGACGGCGACCGGGCGGTCGTGATGCCTGCGGCGCCCGACTCGGGAAAGACGACACTCGGGGCAGGGCTCACTCGAAGCGGGTTCCGCTTCCTTGGCGATGAAGTCGCCCTCCTCGACACCGCATCGGGATGGGTTCATCCGTTCCTGCGTCCCTTGCTGATCGAGCCTCCCTCGATGGCTGTCCTCACGGGGTTGCTTGCCGAGTTGCCTGTTGAGTGCGAGCGGTTCCGCCACCGCCGGTACCAGGTGACGGCCGAGGATCTCCGCCCGGACTCGACGGGCGTTCCGTGCCCCGTCGGCTTCGTCGTGCTCCCTGCGTACCGCCCGAGATCGGCGACCCAGGTGCGACCGGTCTCGCGGGCCAAAGCCTTGATGCGCCTCGGAGAACAGACGTTCAACCGTGCCCGGATCGGGAGGGCGGGGATCGGCACGCTTGCCGATGTCGTCGCGGGCGCCGAGTGTTTCGAGCTACCGATCGGGGATCTTGACGAGGCTATCCTGGCCGTGCGGAGCCTTTTCTCGCGAACCGCTGAAGGTGACCATGTGACGAGGCTCGCAGGCGCGAAGGCACCCGCTTTCGGAACCTGAGACGGGTGCGTAGACCTCCGCTCGATCCACAAAGGATGCGGCATGCATGAACGTGTCATGGTGACGGGGGCGGCGGGCTTCATCGGCTCGCACCTGTGTCGCGGCCTGGTGGCCGAGGGCTGCGACGTGGTGGCGCTGGACGATCTGTCCGAGGGCAGGCTCGAGGATCTCGGGGGTGTGCCGGAGGTTCGGTTCGTGCACGCGGACATCCGTGACGCGGGTGCGGTGGCCGAGGCAGCACGCGGCTGTCGCGTGATCTACCACCAGGCGGCGAAACGATCGGTGCTTCGGTCGATGGAGCAGCCGGCGCTCACGACCGAGGTGAACGTCGGGGGGACGCTGAACGTGTTGCTCGCCGCTCGCGACGTCGGAGCGACCGTGGTTGCGGCCTCGTCGTCGTCGGTGTACGGCGATCAAAAGAGGTTCCCGCTGCACGAGGGTCTGACGCCGAGGCCGCGCTCGCCCTACGCGGTTTCGAAGTTGGCGGGCGAGGAGTACGGTGCCGCGCTCCATCTCGCCTACGGGATCCCGTCCCTGTGGCTCCGGTACTTCAACGTTTACGGGCCCGGCCAAGACCCGTTGAGTGAGTACGCGGCGGTGATCCCGCGGTTCGTGATGGCGTGTCTGGATGGCGCGCGACCGGTCATCCACGGGGACGGGGAGCAGTCGCGCGACTTCACGTTCATCGACGACGTGGTCGAGGCGAACATCCGCGCGGCGCGCGCACCGGAGCGTGCGTTCGGCGGCGCCTTCAACATCGGCGGCGGCGGCGTGCCGACCTCCGTGAACCGGTTGCTGGAACTGATCGCAGCGATGTGCGGCGTGACACCCGAGCCCGTGTTCGAGCCTCCGCGTCCCGGCGACGTCCGGATGACCCAAGCCGACGTGTCGCGTGCGGGCGAGTCGTTCCGCTACGAGCCGTCGGTCGATATCGAGGAGGGGCTGAAGAGAACGGTCGCGTCGTTCAATCGCTGAGGGGTTGACGTCCCCTCTCACACAACTGGGTTGGCCCGGGCGCCTCTTCGAGGCGCCCGGGCCTTCCTTCGTGTCTGGAGCGTGGAGTCGGGCGGCGACTTCCTTCGGACGTTCTTTCGGCCCTACGGACGCGCGTGCGTCGGATCCGCGACGGGCGCTACACCGGGTTCATGTCGCAGCCGCCGCTCGTGGGGGAGGCGCGCGCGACAATGGCTCCGCCGGTACGCGCAACAGGAGGGGATCAACCCCCTGCGCTGATGCGCGTTCGCCGATCCGTACTCGGACCTGCGGCTGATCCGCACCGACGGGAACCCGTCGCGGTGTCGCCCGAGTCATCGCTGTACCGGTTCGCGCGGGGCCGCCGTTGGCCGATCGAGACGTGGACCATGTCCAAGGCATGCCGAAGGTCCGGTTCCGCAGAGCGGCGGCGAGATAGCCCGCCGGCCGAGTCGGTCTGAATCCCGCCGCCCCGCTCCGGCTTGTTCCGCATATCGGAACTGAGTTCCACCACGTGGGCCCACCCTGCGCGAGACGCGCGATCACATGGGTCAGGACTGCGACGGCCCGCTCTTCCGGGGTGCGAACTCGTCGCACGTCTTGGAGCCTTCGATCACGCCGCGGACGAACCGGCAACTCCCGACCGCGAGGGGCGGGAACATGAACTTGCAGACCTTGCACTGGACGGCGGGCGACGGCGCGTCCCGGTAGTTGGCCTGCTCTTTCGACAGTCCCCAGACCGACGGCACCGCGATCCCCTCCCGCGTGAGTCTCCCCCAGCGCCGCGTTCCGAGGCAAGCCGGTTTCTCTACCAACCGGTAGACAACCGGGCCCAGCCCGGGGCATAATCTGCCATATGGTAGAGAACCGAGCCGGGGCTGGGCGATGACGACCCTTGCACTGGAGTACTTCCGGAGCGCGCCCCGATACATCGG
>JBKOUM010000196.1:0-10185 GCA_046723385.1 Actinomycetota bacterium | reverse complement strand
GGTCCCGTTCGAGTCGATCGTCGATCCCAGGCATGTCCCGTCACTCCTCTTCGCCGAGCGCCGTGGCCATCGAATGACGGGCGCGGTGCAAGGTCGTCTTGATCGTTCCCTCGGAGACGCCGAGCGCGCGAGCGGTCTCGGCGACGTCGAACCCGAGGTAGTACCGGAGCACCGTCGCCTGCCGCTGCCGCCGCGGGAGCTGCGCCAGCGCGCGCTCCACGTCGAGGCGATCCTCGGCCGATCCGCTCCGCGGGCCGGCTGTGTCCGCGCGTTCGCGGGCGCGCGACTCGGCGCGGACCCTTCGGAGCCGGCTCTTGGACAGGTTGAGCGCCACCCGCGTGACCCACGCGGGCAGCGAGTCGATCCGTTCACCCCGTTCCGAGCGCTCCCACGCCCGCGCGAGGGCCTCGGCGACGGCGTCCTCGGCCGTCGCCCGGCTCTGCTCGACGAGCGCGACGGCCGCGACGACGCGGGGGTAGGCGCCCGTGAGGAACTCGCGGATCGCGGCTTCGTCGACCGATGGCAGTTCCCGGCTCACCAGTGCTCGCTCCACGACCCTTCGACGCACGAAGGGTCCCACGGGTTGACACGGGTGACCGGAGCCGCGGCCGGTATCGTGACCGCCGGATGCCGTCGGTCACCTGTCCCCGCTGTCACACCCGTCAAGAGATCGAGCCCGACGTCGAGGGCTACACGTGTCAGCGGTGCGGGACCGCGTGGGCGTTCGCCACCTGCGAGAACTGCGGGACGCGGTTCCACATGCCGCCGGGGACGACCGAGTGGACCTGTCCGAACTGCGGATACCAGCACGCGTCTCCCCAGCCGGAGCGGCCCCAGCCGGCGCACGCGGCGCCCGAACCACAGGTGCGAGGTCCCGACCCCCTGGCCGCGAGGCGGGTCCGGCTCGGCTCGATCGCCGTGGTCGGGATCGCCGCCGTCCTGATCGGGGCGTTCGCGCTCACCCGGGGCGGGGGGGAGCCGGCGCCGAGCCCAACCCCGGACGCCGTCCAGGCGCTCTGCCTGCACATGCGCGACCTGCAGACCGCTCGGGTGGACGCCCTCGCCCGCGTCGCGCAGTCGATCGCCATCGACGCCGACGCGATCGAGGCGTCCGGCAACGCGGCGCTGGCAGCGAACGTCCGGAAGCTCCGGGAGGCGATCCTGGCCTACCGGGCCGCGCTCGCATCGCAGAGCGACGATTCGGACGAGGCAGCGGCGCTCGCGGACGCGATCTCGAACCTCGGTGTGTCCTGCTAGACAGGCCCTGACGGCTGTTAGCACTCTCCGGGGGAGAGTGCCATCTATCATCGAGGCATGACGGATCCAGGTGAGCTCGGCCAGCGAAAGGCGGCGGTCCTGCACGCCATCGTCGAGGAGTACGTCCGCACGGGCGAGCCGGTCGGGTCCGAGACGATCGCGGAGCGGGCCGGGCTCGGCGTCTCGAGCGCAACGATCCGCAACGAGATGGCGGCGCTCGAGGAGCTCGGCTTCCTGAGCCACCCGCACACTTCGGCCGGGCGGATCCCGACCGACACCGGCTACCGGCACTACGTCGACACGCTCCCCGCACGCGGACGCCTGAAAGAGGTCCAGCGCCGGGCGATCGCGACGCACTTCGCCGAGGCGATCCTGGACCTCGAGGAAGTCCTGAAGGGGTCGGTGGTGCTGCTCTCCCGGTTGACCCAGTACGCGGGGCTCGCGGTCCCGCCCGGGGCGTCGGACGAGCAGCTCGTCCGCCTGGAGCTGATCGACATGGGGCCTTCGTTGATGGTCTTGGCCGTCGGCCAGCACGGGCGCGTGGACAAGCAGGTGATGGACCGGCCGGAGCACTGGAGCGCGGACGCGTTCCGCGCGGCGGAGCGCAGGCTGAAGACCGTGCAGGGGCATACGTACTCGGGCGCCCAGGCGAAGCTGCTGGAGCTCGCCGCCGGTGCCGGTTCGGACGAGCACGACCTCCTGCTGATGGTCGCCGACGTGCTCCGGCTCGCGACCCGGGGCGACCGGGCCAGCCACGTGGTGGTCGGCGGCGTGGCGAACCTGGCCGACGAGGCGCAGGCGTGGCGCCGCGAGACGCTCCGCCGCCTGTTCGAGACGCTCGAGCGCGAGCAGGAGATGCTCCAGGTCCTCGAGGACGTGACCACGGGCGACGACGTGAACGTGACGATCGGCGCGGAGCACCCCACTACCGGCGAGTGGGAGGCCTCGATCGTGACCGCGCCGTTTAAGACCGGCGACATCAACCTGGGCACGATCGGGATCGTCGGCCCGACCAGGATGGATTACCTGTCGGCGATGGCGTCGGTCCGGGCGGTCGCGGAACGGCTCTCCGAGGTCGCGACGGAGCTCGACCAGTAGGCATGGCCGTCGCGCGCGATCTCTACGACGTGCTGGGCGTCCCGAGGGATGCCTCGGACGAGGACATCCGCAAGGCGTACCGGCGGCTCGCGCGCGAGCTGCACCCCGACGTGAGCTCCAACCCCCGGACCGAGGAGCGCTTCAAGGAGGTCGCGGGCGCCTACGAGATCCTCTCGGACCCCGAGAAGCGAGCGCGGTACGACGCCTTCGGGACGGCGGGACCCGGCGGGCAGCCGTTCGCCGACATCTCGGACATCTTCGAGATGTTCTTCGGGCAGGGCGGGTTCGGCGGGTTCGGGTCGCGACGCCGGGGTCCGCGTGGCCGGACGCGGCGCGGCGAAGACGTCGGCGTGATCGCGCGGCTGACGTTCGAAGAGGCGGCGTTCGGGGTCCACCGGGAGATCCAGGTGGACCGGCTCGAGACGTGCGGGCGGTGCCTCGGCAACGGCGCCGAGCCCGGGACCACGCCGGTCGCGTGCCGGACCTGCGGCGGCACCGGCGAGGTGCAGAGCGTCCGGCGGAGCGTCTTCGGCACGTTGATGACCGCGACGGCGTGCGCGACGTGCGACGGGACCGGCCAGGAGATCCCCGATCCGTGCGAGGACTGCATGGGTCAGGGACGGATCCGCCGCCCGGCGACGGTGACGGTCGAGATCCCCGCGGGCGTCTCCGACGGGATGGAGCTCCGGGTCGCCGGCAACGGTCACGCCGGCGTCGCGGGCGGCTCGACCGGAGACCTGTTCGTCCGGCTCGAGGTCGAGGAGGCGAGGCGGTTCGAGCGGCGCGGTCAGGACTTGTTCGCCGTCCTCGACATCACGGTGGCGCAGGCCGCGCTGGGGGGAGAGGTGGCGTTCGCCGGGGTGGACGGGACCGAGACCGTCCGGATCGACGCCGGGACCGAGTCCGGCACGATCGTGCGGCTCAAGGGCAAGGGCGTGCCCAACCTGAACCGCCGCGGGCGCGGCGACCTGTTCGTCACGCTCCACGTGACGACGCCCACCGGGTTGTCGCGCGAGGAGCGCGAGCTCCTCGCGCGGCTGGCGGAGCTCCGCGGCGAGCCGCGCCACGGCGCGGCGGAGCTCCGCCGCCCCGAGTTCTGAGGGCGGGGTAGGCTCCCGCACATGTCGGATCCCCACTGCCTCTTCTGCAGGATCGTGGCCAGGGAGATCCCGGCGGACGTCCTGCGGGAGTCGGATCGCGTGCTCGCCTTCCGGGACATCGATCCGAAGGCGCCGACGCACATCCTCCTGATCCCCAAGGAGCACATCGAGTCGCTCGCGAACATCGGTGACGAGCACGGCGCGCTCCTGAGCGACATCGTGCAGGCCGCCGCCCACCTGGCCAGGACCGAGGGGATCGACGAGAGCGGCTGGAGGCTCGTCTCCAACGTCGGGCCCGATGCGGGGCAAGCGGTCTTCCACCTGCACTTCCACCTGCTCGGCGGGCGCCGGATGGGCTGGCCCCCGGGCTGACAGCGGGTAGCATGGGGGTGGCCGCCCGCCGAGGGTCATCGCACGGTCGAACAGGAGGGAACGGGGCTCCGCCCCGGATGTCCGAACACGTGGCAACCGCCACCACTCAAGTGAAGATCCTGGTCCCGGGTCATCAGTCGATGGTCGCCCTCCTGGGTCAGCGCGACTCCTTCCTCAAGCTCATCGAAGGGGCGTTCGGCGCCGACATCCTCGTGCGCGGGAACGAGATCACGATCTCGGGACCCCCGGACGAAGCCGAGCGCGTCGGGCGGATCTTCGAAGAGCTCCTGGAGCTCCTCGAGCGGGGTCACGACCTCACGGAGGATTCGGTCGGTCAGACAATCAGCATGGTCACCGGCGGCGTCGTCGAGCCGGGCGAGGAGGAGCCGCGACCGAGCGACGTCCTGGGCGACAACCTGCTGTCGGCGCGCGGGAAGAAGATCGCGCCCAAGACCTTCGGACAGAAGCGCTACGTCGATGCGATCAGGCACTCGACGCTGACCTTCGCGATCGGTCCCGCGGGCACGGGCAAGACGTATCTCGCCGTCGCCGTCGCGGTCCGCGCGTTGCAGGAACGCCAGGTCTCGCGGCTGATCCTGACGCGGCCCGCGGTCGAGGCCGGCGAGCGTCTCGGCTTCTTGCCCGGGTCGCTCTACGAGAAGATCGATCCGTACATGCGCCCGCTCTACGACGCGCTGTACGAGATGACCGGCCCCGACACCCTGCCCCGTCTGATGGAGCGCGGCGTCGTCGAGGTGGCGCCCCTCGCGTTCCTGCGCGGGCGCACCCTGAACAACGCGTTCATCATCCTGGACGAGGCGCAGAACACGACCCCCGAGCAGATGAAGATGTTCCTCACGCGGATGGGCCTGGGCTCGGTCGTCGTGGTGAACGGCGACGCGACCCAGGTCGACCTGCCCACAGGCCAGCTCTCGGGGTTGTTCGTCGTCGAGGAGATCTTGGAAGGGATCGAGGGCATCTCGTTCGTGCACCTCGGCGGCAAGGACGTGGTCCGTCACAAGATCGTGCAGGACATCGTCGAGGCGTACGGTCGCTACGGACAGCAGCGCCCGTCTGCCGATGACTGAGCTGGGATGAGCGACGACCCGAGCCCCGGCGGCCATACCACGTCGCCTTCGCCTGCGGTGCTCGTGAGCGACCGCTACGAGGGAGCGGCGACGGTCGACGTCGACGGCCTCGTGGAGCTGGCTCGCCGGACGCTGCTCGCCGAGGGTCTCGCAGAGGGTGAGCTCTCGCTCAGCTTCGTGGACGAAGCGGAGATCGAGGATCTCCACGTCCGCTACCTCCACGAACCCGGGCCGACCGACGTCCTCAGCTTCCCGCTCGACGGTGAGGACGAGCGTGGCGTCCGCGTCCTTGGCGACGTCGTGATCGCGCCGGCCGTGGCGGCCCGGAACAACCCGGACGACCCCGCCGCCGAGCTCCGGCTCCTCGTCGTCCACGGCGTGCTGCACCTGCTCGGCTACGACCACGAGGAAGAGGACGAGAAAGCCCAGATGTGGGGTCGCCAGCTCGCCTACAGCGGGGTGGACACGCCGTGAACTCCGCCGACTGGCTCTCGGTCGTGCTCGTGATCGTCGCGATCATCGGCACCGGCTTCTTCGCCGCTTCGGAGATCGCGATCACGCGGATGAACCGGGTCCGTGCGCTGCGGCTCCAGGAGGAGGGCCGGCGGGGCGCGGGCGCGCTCGTGCGGATCGTCGAGAACCCGGCGCCGTACCTGAACGTGATCCTGTTCCTGACCCTGTTGTTCACGATCGGCGGCTCGACGGTCGCGACGTCGTTCGCCGTCCGGCACTTCCATCGCGTCGGCGAGATCGTCGCGACGATCCTGATGACGCTGCTGCTCTTCGTCTTCGCCGAGGTGACTCCGAAGACCTTCGCGATCCAGCGGACCGATCGCGTGGCCCTCTTCGTGGCCCCGGCGATCGCGTTCCTGGGGCGGCTGCTGGGACCGTTCGCGAAGGCGCTCCTGCGGCTCGCGAACGTCCTGATGCCCGGCAAGGGCCTGAAGGAGGGGCCGTACATCACCGAACAGGAGCTCCTCGCCTCCGCGGCGGTCGCCTCGGAGGAGGGCGTGATCGAGGAAGACGAGAAGGAGCTGATCCACTCGATCTTCGAGTTCGGCGACACGATCGTCCGCGAGGTCATGGTCCCGCGTCCCGACGTGATCGCGATCGAGGACACCGCCACGCTCCATGACGTCCAGGCGCTCGTCCTGGAGCACGGGTACTCGCGGATCCCGGTTTTCCACGAGGACCTTGACGACGTCGTGGGGGTCGTCTTCGCCAAGGACGTCCTCAAGGCGATGCACCAGGGCGACGGCGAGCGCCCCCTGAAAGACATCTGCCGGCCGGCGCGCTTCGTCCCCGAGTCGAAGAAGGTGGCGGACCTCCTCCGCGAGATGCAGAAGGAGAAGTTCCACCAGGCGCTCGTCACCGACGAGTACGGCTCGGTCACCGGGATCGTCTCGCTCGAGGACCTGCTCGAGGAGCTCGTCGGCGAGATCACGGACGAGTACGACACCGAGACGCCCGACGTGGTGGAGGTCGGCGACGGGTCGTACCGGGTCTCCGGCAAGACCTCGATCGACGACGTGAACGAGCTCCTGGGTGCCGAGCTCCCGGACGAGGAGTGGGACACCGTCGCCGGGCTGGTCCTCGACCTGTTCGGCAGGATCCCGCTCAACGGCGAGGAGACCGCGTTCCAGGGCCTGCGGTTCACGGTGGAAGAGGTGCGCGGACGGCGGGTCGCCACCGTCCTGATCTCCCGGGAGCCAGAGCCGGCGGACGTCGAGCGGCAGGAGGAAGAGGTCGTCGGTGAGTGACGCGAGCATCTCGGCGGACGCCCAGGCGATGATCGACGACGCGGTCGGCCGGGCGCGCGAGGCGCGCGATCGGGCGTACGCGCCGTACTCCGGGTTCCAGGTCGGCGCCGCGATCGTGGCCGGCGGGCGCATCTTCACGGGCGAGAACGTCGAGAACGCGAGCTATCCGGTGTCGGTGTGCGCGGAGCGGAACGCGGTCGCGCGGATGATCGACGAGGGCGAGCGGACGATCGACGCCGTCGCGGTCGTCACCGGCGCGGACGAGCCCACGCCGCCGTGCGGGGCCTGCCGGCAGGTCCTGTGGGAGTTCGGGCGCGAGGCGCTCGTGGTCGCCGAGACGACCGCGGGCCGGCGAGCCATGTGGGCGCTCGAGGACCTGCTGCCCGACGCCTTCGGACCCGAAGACCTGGGCCGGTGACCGGCTTCCGCAGCGGCGTCGTCGCCGTCGTGGGCCGGCCCAACGTCGGCAAGTCGACCCTCGTGAACGCGTTGGTCGGTCAGAAGGTCGCGATCGTCTCCGACAAGCCGCAGACCACGCGCCGCGGGATCCACGCGATCTGGTCGATGCCGGACGCCCAGGTCGTGCTGACCGACACGCCCGGGTACCACAAGCCGCGCACGCTCCTGGGGGCACGCCTCAACGAGCTCGTCGGCGACGCGGTCTCGGGCGTGGACCTGGTCCTGCACGTCGTCGACGGGGCGGCCGGGGTCGGCACGGGGGACGCCTTCGTCTACGAGCATCGCGTGCGGACGACCGGCGCCGCCGCGATCTGCGTCGTGAACAAGATCGACGCGACGCCGGGCCGGGCCGAGATCCCGCAGCTCGCCGCGGCCGCGGAGCTCGGCGGCTACGACGAGATCGTGCCGGTATCCGCCAAGCAGGGCAAAGGCGTCGGGGTGCTCCGGCAGCTGATCCTGGAGCGGATCCCGGAAGGTCCCGCCCTCTACCCGATCGAGACGGTCTCGGACCAGCCACTGGACGTGCGGCTCGCGGAGATCGTGCGCGAGAAGGCGCTCGCCGTCACCCGGCAGGAGGTCCCGCACTCGATCGCGGTCGTCGTCGAGGAGCTGGAGCGAGAGGACTCCCTCACCAAGGTGCACGCGCTGCTGATCGTCGAGCGCGACTCGCAGAAGGGGATCGTGATCGGGCGAGGCGGTGAGACCCTCAAGACGATCGGCACGCGCGCCCGCGAGGAGATGGAGCTCGTTCTGGGCACCAAGGTGTTCCTCGATCTGCACGTCAAGGTGCTGAAGGAGTGGCAGCGGGACCCGCGCGCGCTGGAGCGGCTCGGCTTCTAGCTCACGACGAGCGTCGCCGTCATCTGCGGGTGGAGCGTGCAGACGACGTGGTAGGTCCCGGGTGCCACCCCTTGGAGCGACGCCTCACCGCCCGCGCCGGCATCGACCGACTGGTTGATCGACGTGCCGTCGACCGTGAAGGTGTGGGTCGCGGCGCCCGTGTTCTGGAGGACCAGTTGGGCGCCGGTCGCGGCGCCGATGCAGGTCGGCTCGAACGCGTAGTCCTTCAGGTCGACCGTCTGCGTCGGGCCGCTCGGCGTGCAGCTCTCCGGAGTCTTGGTGCCCGAACACGAAAGGGTTCCGACGCAGAGCATCGACACGATCACGAGCGATCCGAGAGTACGCACGGGGCCGAAGCCTACCGGCGAACCCTCGCTCACGGCACGTCGGCTACCCTGGGCCCATGACCGGTCTCGCGCCGCTGTCGCCCGTGGTGGCTCCGTCGGAGGTCACGCGTTTGGTCGCGCGGGTCCCGGCCGTCGATGCGGTTGGGCTGGAGGAGCGGGCGGCGTCGCTCGCGACGCGGTCGATCAAGCGGGACGCCAAGCTCTGGGCGCTCGACCTGGCGATCCGGTGCACCGACCTCACGACGCTGGAGGGCTCGGACACCGTCGGGAAGATCGTCGGGATCTGCGCGAAGGCCGTGCGTCCCGACCCTCTCGATCCGTCGATCCCGCCGGTCGCCGCGGTGTGCCTCTATCCATGGCTCGTTCCCACGGCGGTCGCGCAGCTCGCCGGCTCGAACGTCCACGTCGCGAGCGTCGCCGGGGGGTTCCCCGCCGGCCTCGGCCCGCTCGAGCCTCGCCTGCAGGAGATCCGGGACGTCGTCGCGATGTGCGCCGACGAGGTCGACATCGTGCTCAACCGATCGCTCTTCCTGGGCGGCCGGTACCAGCAGGCGTTCGAGGAGCTCTTGGCCGCCCGCGAGACCGCCGGAACCGCGCACCTCAAGGTGATCCTGGAAACGGGCGAGCTCGGGTCGTACGACCGGGTGCGGCAGGCGAGCGCGCTCGCGATGGCGGCCGGCGCCGACTTCATCAAGACGTCGACGGGCAAGATCGGCGTGAACGCGACGCTCCCGACCGCGCTCTGCATGATGGAGGCCGCGCGCGACTTCCACGGCGACACCGGCCGGGCGGTCGGGATCAAGGTCGCCGGCGGCGTCCGCAAGGCGAAGGACGCGATCCGGTACCTGGTGGTGCTCTACGAGACCCTGGGCCCCGACTGGATGACGCCCGAGCGCTTCCGGATCGGCGCGTCCAGCCTCCTCAACGACGTGCTGATGCAGATCTCGAAGGAACGGACCGGCCGCTACCAGGGCCCGGACTACTTCACGGTGGACTGAGATGGCGGTCGATCGTTCATACGTCGAGTCGAACCGTGCGTCGCTCGATCGGATGCGCATGTTCGTCGAGACCGCGACCGATGAGGATCTGCGAACGGAGATGCCGGCCGGGTGGACCGTGAGCGCGGTGTTGGGCCACCTGGCGTTCTGGGACGAGCGGGTGACGGTGATCCTCGACATGCTCGAGCGAGGTGTGAAGCCATCCCCGTACGACGAGGAGGCGGTCGACTGGATCAACGACACGGCCAAGCGCTTCCTCCTGGCGATGGAGCCCCGCGCCCTCGCCGAGATGGCGCTGGAGATCGCGGCGCAGACGGACGAACGGCTCGCGGGTCTCTCCGACGATCGGCTCGTCGAGGTGACCCAGCTGTGGTGCACGCAGGAGCGGTGGCGCGATCGCACCGAGCACCTCGACGAGATCGACCAGGCGCTCGGAGCGAGGAGCACCGGGTGAACGACATCGAACGCCCCGCGCCGGCGCACCCGGTCACGCCGGCCTGGGAGTACGCCCCGGCGCCGGAATCGCGCGACATCGTCAAGCTGCAGGACCGCTACGGCCTGTTCATCGGGGGCGAGTTCGTGGAGCCCAAGAGCGGCAGGTGGTTCCCCACGATCGACCCGTCGAACGAAGAAGTGCTCGCCGAGGTCGCGGAGGCCGGGGAGGAGGACGTAGATGTGGCGGTCACGGCCGCGCGGAGCGCGGCCGTGACCGCCTGGCGTGACCTGCCCGGGGCCGAGCGCGCCAAGTACCTCTACCGGATCGCGCGCGCGCGCCCAGAGCGCGCGCGCGAGTTCGCCGTCCGGGTATCGATGAACGGCGGCGAGCCGATCAAGGTGTCGCGCGCCGGCGGCCTCGCGCTCGGGGG
>JBKOUM010000169.1:0-13565 GCA_046723385.1 Actinomycetota bacterium | reverse complement strand
CGCCACCCCAGATCACGCAGTGGGTGGGGATCGTGTCGCCGTTGGAGAGCACCACGGAGCTCGCCGAGATCTCCTTCACGGACGTTCCGAGCAGGATCTCGACGCCGTCCTTGGTCAGGATCTTCGACGCGTAGTCGTGCGCCTTCGATGAGAACGGACCGAGCACGGCGTCGCCGAGGTCCACCATGATCACGCGGGCCTTCTCGAGCGCGAGGTCGTGGAACTGCGACGGCAGCACGTGCCGGATCAGCTCCGCGATCGCTCCGGCGACCTCCGTGCCGGTCGCGCCTGCCCCGACGATCACGAAGTTCAAAGCCCCCTCGTCGACGCGTGCGGGGTCGCGGTCGGCATCTTCGAACACGGCGAGGATCCGCGACCGCAAACGGCGGGCGTCGTCGAGGGAGTAGAGCGGGAACACGTACTCCGCGCCCGGCGTGTCGAAGAAGTTCGCCTGGCTGCCGGCGGCGATGACCAGGGAATCGCCCGCGTAGGTCTGACCGTCATCCATCGTCACGGTCTTCGATGACGGGTCGACGGAGGCAACCTCGCCCAGCTTCACGCTGACGTTGTCGTGCTTGCGGAAGAGCTGGCGGATGTCGGCCGAGACGTCGGCGGGCGCCAGTTGGTAGGTCGCGACCTGGTACAGCAGCGGAAGGAACTGGTGATAGTTGTGCTTGTCGATCAGCGTGACGTGGACATCCTTCTCGTGCTTCGCGAGCTCCCTGGCGCACCCCAAGCCTCCGAAGCCGGCCCCCACGATGACGACGTCTCTCGGTTCCTCAGCCATGGGATCCCTCCTTCGTGATGCCCCACGACCCGGACCACGAGCCGCCGGGCTGCAACCGGATCACGCCGGCTCCTGTCGCGAGTGCGTTCGGCGGGCAGGTCATGGGCTCGATCGCGATCCCGCGACGCCGCCGGAGGACCGGTTCAAGCGTGTCGCCCGTATAGATCATCAGGTAGTCGAACCCGCGGCCCGCCCAGACGGTCACGCGCTCGGCGCCGTCGGCCGACGCGACGACGACGCGCGCCCGCCCGTCGTCGTCCCGCTCCAGGTCGGAGAACGCGGTGTCCAGCCGGGTCGCCTCGATCGCCCTCGGGGACGAGAAGTCGGGCGCCGTGTCGGCGACGGGTTCGTCGGTGGTGGGCAAACCGCGGTCGTCGCTCGACCAGCGACGTGCCGCCGGGATCGTCAGCACCGCGTCGTCGATCCGGCCTCCGAGCGTGACGTACGGATGGAACCCCGCCCCGAACGGCGCCGGCCCGTCGCTCCGGTTCTCGGCCGTGAGCGTCACGCCCAGGCCCTCGTCGGAGAGTACGTATCGGACGGCCAGCGCGAGTCGCCAGGGATAGCCAGGCTGGGGGTGGAGGACGCATCCGAGCTCGACGGCGGGATCGTCGGCGGAAACGAGCTGCCATGGCAGCCAGCGCACGAGCCCGTGGATCGCGTTGCCTCGCGCGGGCTCGTCGAGCGCCGCCTGCGCGTCGAAGCCGTAGCGCGAGTACCGGCCGTCCCGGAGCCGGTTCGGCCAGGGCGCCAGGATCTGCCCCCGACCGGCGCTCGACATGTCATCGGCCGCGAACCCGTCGACGACGTCGGACCCGTCCGCGGTGAACGAGCGGAGCGTCGCGCCGACCTCGGTCACGACCGCCTCCATCGCCCCGTGCCGGATCGTGTGCTGCTCACCGGACGGCGGGGAGGGAACGACGTCCGGCATCTCGCGACGGGCTGCCGTGCTCAGGAGATCTCCTCCAGTCGTTCCGAGAGGATCAAGCGACCCGCCGCCTGCAGCAGGGCGAGATGCGAGAAGGCTTGCGGGAAGTTCCCCAGATGGTGCCCGGTGTCCGTGTCGAACTCCTCGGCGTAGAGCCCGAGCGGCGATCCGACGTTGAGGAGCCGCTCCATCAGGTCCCGTGCTCGCTGCTCCTCGCCGATGATCGCGAGCGCCGAGACGAGCCAGAACGAGCAGATCAAGAACGTACCCTCCTTCCCGGAGAGGCCGTCGTCCGTCTCGTCGGTCCGGTACCTGAGCACGAAGCCGTCCTCCGTGAGCTCGTCCGCGATCGCGAGGACCGTGGTCCGGAGCCGATCGTCGTCTGGAGGCAGGAACCCGAAGAGCGCCGCGAGGAGCACGGATGCGTCGAGAGAGTCGGTCCCGTAATGCTGCGTCAGGACGCCCTGATCGTTCGTTCCGTTCTTGAGGATGTCGGCCTGGATCTCATCCGCGGTTCCGCGCCAGCGCTCCTGGAGGTCCTCATTCCCGCGGATCGCCGCGAGCTTGGCCGCACGGTCCATCGCGACCCAGCACATCAGCTTCGACGAGACGTAGTGCTGTGGCGCTCCCCGCGCCTCCCAGATCCCTTGATCCGGCTGTTGCCAGACCTTCTCCGCGCACGTCGCCTGCTGCTCGACGATCGGCCACAGGCGGCGGGGGAGACGCTCGCTCCGACGGGTGTGCAGCAGGATCGAATCGAGCACGGCCCCGAAGACGTCGTTCTGCCGCTGGTTCCAGGCGCCGTTCCCGACGCGGACCGGGTTCGCGCCAGCGTAGCCGGAGAGGTCGTCGCGTGTGGTCTCGGTGAGGTCGCGACGACCGTCGATCCCGTACATGATCTGGAGCGAGCCGTCTTCCGTCGGCTCCACGTCCGCGACGAACTGCATGAACTCGTCCGCTTCCCAGTCGAGCTGGAGCAAGTGGAGCGCCTGCAGCGTGAAGGTGGTGTCGCGGATCCAGGTGTAGCGGTAATCCCAGTTGCGCTCGCCACCCGGCGTCTCCGGGAGCGAGGTGGTGAGGGCGGCGACCGTCGCGCCGGTCGGCATGTAGGTCAGACCCTTGATCGCGAGCGCGGAACGCTCGATCACCGGTCGCCAATGGTGGTCGATCGCTCGCGCACGATCGAGCCAGTCGCGCCAGAACCGGATCGTGGCGTCGACCTTCGCGACGGCTTCGTCCGCGGTCGTCGGGCCGGCGAGGTCTTGGGCCCACGAGAGGGCGCAGAAGACCTTCTCGCCCGCCGAGATGGTATGACGGGCCCGCGCGCGGCCTCCTTCGATGCCGAGCGGCATGTCCGTCATGAGCCGGACCGTGAGCCCCGCCGCCGTCGCGTCCGCGGCAAGGCGACCGTCGTCGATCAGCGTCCAGGTGGCGGGGTCCCTGCCGTAGTCGAAGACGGGCTCGCAGATCAGCTCGATCTCGACGCGGCCGTCGAGGCACTCGACCGTCCGGACGAGCATGTGGTCGGCGTCGTCGTCCGCGGGGGGACGGGTGTGGGGCGTGATCGAGTCTTCACCGACGCGAGGCCCCATCGTGAGCGCGTCACGGATCTCGACCCAGCCGTCGGCGGTCCGCCAGGTCGTGACGAGGACGTTCGTCCCCGGGATGTAGTCGCGGGATGAAGGAACGTTGATCCCGAACGGCGCGATGCGGAAGTTGCCGGCCTCGCGGTCCAAGAGCGCGCCGAAGATGCTGGGAGCATCGAAGCGCGGAACGGACAGCCAGTCGATCGACCCGTCGATGGCCGCGAGCGCGCCGGTGTGGCAGTCCGACAGGAACGCGTACGAATCGATCGCCGGGAAGGGCGACGGAGCCGCAGCGCTCTGCGTGCCGGCCGGCGTCATGATGCCATCCAAGGCTCGTGCCACCGGCCGTAGCCGGCGACCAGCTCATCGGCTTCCTGCGGCCCCCACGTTCCGGGGGCGTAGCCGTGGACCGGCGGGGGCGAGTCGATCAACGGCTCCAAGATCCGCCACGCCTCCTCGACCTGGTCCTGCCGGGTGAAACGTTGGCTGTTGCCCTGCATCGCGGCGTAGAGCAGCACCTCGTACGGCGTCGGACCCTCACCGCCTTCCTCGGCGAACTCCATATCCAAGGAGATCTCCTCCGGCCGCATCGTCGTGCCGCGCTGCGCCTGCGCGAGGATCCGGATCCCCGTCGTCGGATCGAGCTTGATCACCAGCTGGTTCGGCTCGGGCATCCAGTCCGCGTCATAGAAGCGGACGCGCGGCGGCCGGTGGAACACCAACCGGAGCTCCGTCTGCGTCACGGGGAGCCGCTTGCCCGTCCGGATGAAGAACGGGATCCCGGCCCAGCGCCAGCTGTCCACCTCGAGCCTGAGCGCGGCGAACGTCTCCGTCGTCGAGTCGTCCGCGACGCCGTCGATCTTGAGGTAGCCGTCGTACTGGCCCCGGACGTAGTTGGCCGGGTCCGCCTCTGGCATCGCACGATAGACCCCCACCATCGCGTCCTTGAGCACGCCGGGATCGCGGGAGGACGGCGGCTCCATCGCGGCGGCGCCCACGATCTGCATCAGGTGGTTCACGACCACGTCACGGAGCGCCCCCACGGGATCGTAGAAGTGCCCGCGGTCCTCGACACCGAAGTCCTCGGCCATGGTGATCTGCACGCTCGCGACGTGGTTGCGGTTCCAGATCGGCTCCAGGAGGGTGTTCGCGAACCGCAGGTAGAGGATCTCGCCGAGCCCCATCTTCCCGAGGAAGTGGTCGATCCGGTACAGCTGCGACTCGTCGAGGTACTGGTGGATCTCGTCGGCGAGCTCGCGCGCGGATGCGCGGTCGTGTCCGAACGGCTTCTCCACGACGACCCGGGCGTTCTTCGTGAGCCCGGCTTCCGAGAGGGATCCGATCACGCTGCCGAACAGGAAAGGCGGGATCTCCAGGTAGAACACGGGGGTGCGCGAGCCGTCGATCTGCTTCGCGACCTTCTGGTAGACCTCGGGCTTCGAGAAGTCGCCGCTCACGTACGAGAGCCGGTCCGCGAACCTCCTGAACACCGCCTCGTCGATCGTCTCGCCCGCCCCCTCGATCGAGGTACGGGCACGCTCCTTCAGATCGTCGACGGTCCAGTCGTCGACCGCGACGCCGACGATCGGGCAGTCGAGGAGGCCACGGGCCTCCAATCGGTAGAGCGACCGGAAGGTCATCACCTTCGCGAGGTCTCCGGTGATCCCGAAGACCACGAACACGTCAGCGGGCGCGCCGGCGGGGGTGGGTTGCGGGGTCGTCGATGCCATGGTCCCTCCTCTCGCGCCCCACGCGAGTCGCCGCGTGAGGATGTGAGCAGTCTCCACCAAGATGCGTTTTCGTGCAGGCCCGCGAGCGCGCTCATCGGCGACCTTCCGCAGCATGTCATCACGTTCACCCTCCGTTCGAGCGCCGGACATCTGAACGTCATCCTCCGGGACGCTCGCCGGCGCGGCGAGCGGGTCCTCGTCAGGCAGACGCCGCGGCGTCCTCCTGCCTGAACCGCGCCAGCATCGCTTCTTCCTCCTGCTGCTTCGGGAACGCGAGGAACACGAGGACGCCTCCCAGCAGGACCGCGACGATGCCGGCCAGATAGGCCCACTGGTCGCCATGGAGGAACGAGGTCTTCGCCGCCGCAGTGATCTGATCCGCGTATTGCGGGTACCGCTGGGCCACGGCGGCCGCTCCGTCGAACGACTTCGTCAGCTGTGACTGGACACTCTGAGAGATCTGCTCACGATCCGGGGCGTTGGCGATCGCGAGGGTCGCCGCCGATGCGTATCCCGCCGCGAGCAAGGCCCCGAAGATCGACTGCATGATCGCCCCGCCGAGGTCGCGTTGCAGGTCGGCGGTGCCCGACGCCATCCCGACCCGACGCACCGGCACGGACCCCGTCAGGGAGTGCGATGCGGGGGTTCCCGCGAACCCGACGCCGATCCCAACCAAGGCGTAGCCGAGGCCCACCTCCCAGTAGGGGATGCCCTCCTTCCACAGCAGGAGCATCGTGAGGAAGCCCAGGAGGACGAAGGCGTAGCCCGTGAGCATCGTCAGCCGCGCGCCCTGTTTGTCGACGAGCTTCGCGGACCGCGGCGCCACGAGCACCATGCAGATCGCGCCGGGAAGGATCGCGGCGCCGGCCCCGAGCGTGTCGTAGCCGAGCACGTTCTGCAGGAACTGCTGTCCCACGAACATCGCGCCCATCAACGAGCCGAACACGATGATCCCCGCGCAGGCAGCGACCCAGAAGGTCCGGCGCCGGGCCACGTTGAGGTCGTAGAGCGGATTCCGCGCCCGGCGTTGCCGGATCACGAAGCCGATGCCGGCGACGAGCACGATCGCGATCATCGTGGCGACGATCGCGGTCGAGTCCGGGACCGGCGCGAAGTTGATCCCGACGATCAGCGCACCCACCACGAGCACGGACAAGACACCACCGAGGTTGTCGACCGGCTCCGTTCCCTCGTTCACGTGAGCCGGGACGAGGCGAGCCAGGTACAACGCGACGGCCGCCAGCGGAAGGGTGATCAGGAAGACCGAACCCCACCAGTAGTGCTCGAGGAGGAGGCCCGACAGCAGCGGTCCCAGTGCGGCGATCGCGGCGCCCAGCCCTGACCACAGCGCGATCGACTTCGTTCGGGCCGGACCGGACCAGAGAGCGGTGATCAAGGCGAGCGTCGTGGGGTACGCCATCCCGGCGGCGAGCCCGCCGCCGACCCGCGCGATGAACAGGACCGTGTCGGACGGCGCCCATGCCGCGAGGAGGCTGAACGGGACGGCGAGAGCGGTCCCGGCGAGCAGCATCAGCTTCCGCCCGTACCGGTCGCCCAGTGCCCCGAAGTAGAGGACCGAGGCGGCGAGCCCGAGCGAGTACCCGACCGCGATCAGGTTCAGCGTCGTCTGCGAAGAGTCGAACGCCTGACCGATCGAGGGGAGCGCGACGTTTGCAACCGCCAGGTTGAGGTTGGCCACGGCGGCCACCAGGATCAACGCGAGCAGGACGACGCCCGCGCGTGCCGGCTCGGTCGAAGGTTCCAGCACCGCCGGCCGGGCGGCCGCTCCGTCGCTCACGAGACCCTCTCCGTCGAACCCGTGCCCAGCACCCTATGCGACCGGTCGAGAACGCGTGGTGCGACTCAGCCGGCGAGCCACGCGCGTTCCACCACGTCCCTGAGGAGCGGGTGATGCACGTTCCGGCGAACGATGAGAGACTCCGGCCCTAACCCCGAACGAGGAGGAGCGGATGAGCGTCGGACCGGTGGAGTACATGATCGTCGCGTTCCCAGGGAACCGATTCAAGGGGGAGATCATCCCCGAGCTCCAGAGCCTGGTGGACGCCGGCACGATCAACGTCATCGACCTCGCGTTCGTGATCAAGGACGCCGAGGGCAACATGGCCGCGATGGAGGCCGGCGACCTCGACTCGGACGTCGGCGCCGCGTTCGCGAAGCTCGGCGGGGTGAACGGGGGCCTGCTGAACCAGGAGGACCTCGAGGCGGCCGCCGAGGAGCTCGAGCCGAACTCGTCGGCGGCGCTCCTCGTGTGGGAGGACGTCTGGGCTACGAAGCTCCGCGACGCGATCGTGAACGCGGGAGGCGAGCTGCTCGACCTCGAGCGGCTCCCGGGCGACGTCGTTCAGGCCGCGGTCGAGTGGTCGAAGGCAACCGCGTAGCACGAGGAAGGAGCGAACACATGGGATTCCGTCGAGGACCGGGTCTCGTAGGGATGGCTGCCCGGACCGCCGTCGTGGCGGGGACCGCGACCGCGGTGTCCGGCCGCGTGGCTCGCCGGCAGCAGAGGAAGTACGCCGGACAGGATGCGGACTACATGGAGCAGCAAGGCGCGGCCATGGCGCAGGGCGCCCAAGCCGTTACAGGCGGGGACGACGCGACCGCCGAGCTGGAGCGGCTCGCGCAGCTCCACACCCAGGGCGTGCTGACCGACGAGGAGTTCGCGGCAGCCAAGAAGAAGGCGCTCGGGATCTGAGCGGGGGCGGGCGCCGGCGTCAGCCGGCGTCCGCGCCCGTGGGCGTACCCGCTCGGCGGGTTCAGCGCGTGACGACGTACGACCGCGACGAAGCGCCGGCCAACAGGGCCGACACGAGGATCCCGAGCGGCAACGTTCCCCAGTACGATGTGTTCACCCCGACGTTCCCCAGGAACAGCATCAAGAGCCACGTCGCGGGGAAGGTGGCGAACAGGAACACGATGATCGCAACCAAGAGCGCCTTGAACATCTAACCCCTCCTTGTCGGTGTCAGGACTATAGGCGGGGTTCCACCACCGAGCAGCGCCGGGGAGCGGTGGACTATCGTGCGAGCCTCGGCAACCACAGGGAAGGGACAAGCGATGGGTGAGGGAGAGGACCTCCAGGCGGTCCGCGCGGAGATCGACCAACTCAAGGAGGAGGTCGAGCGACTGGAAGCGAAGCCGGAGAAACGGCGGCGGACCCGGAAGATCTTCACCGTCGTCTTCGTCGTGCTCGCCGTGGTCGCGGGGTCCGCGGCCACGCCGGGTCTCTGGGTCCGGCGGACCGTCTACGACACGAACCGGTGGGTCGCCGTCGTCGGCCCGCTCGCGAGCGACCCGGCCGTGCAGCAGACGCTCGCCACGAAGCTCACGGCGTCCATCTTCACAGCCCTAGACGTGCAGTCGAAGGTCGAGTCGGCGCTCTCGGACGCCGCGCCGAGACTGGTGTTCATCACCGGGCCGATCACGAACGGGGTGGAGGGGTTCGTCCAGGACCAGGTGCTGAAGATCGTGGAGAGCCAGCAGTTCCAAGACTTCTGGACGAACACGATCACGCGCCTGCATCCGCAGGTGATCGCGGTCCTGAACGGGTCCAGCGAGATCCTGCAGCAGCAGGGGGACCAAGTGGTGTTCAACTACTTGCCGCTGCTGAACGACGCACTCGGCCAGATGTCACAGACCCTGAGCGGCATCCTCGGCCGCCAGATCACGCTCCCGGCGATCACGCCCGACACCGTGCCGAGTCAGGCGATCACCTCGCTCGAGGGCGCGCTCGGCGTCGACCTGCCGGACACGTTCGGCTCCGTCGTGCTCTTCGAGGGCGACCAGCTGCAGGAGATCCAGAACGCGGCCTCGATCTTCGACAAGACGCTGATCGCCGCGCTCATCCTTTTCGTGATCAGCGTCGTGCTGGCGCTCGTCCTTTCCACGAACCGGCGTCGGACGTTGCTCCAGCTGGTCACCGCATTGATCGTGGTCGTCGTCCTGGAGCGACGGTTCGCGATCGCCGAGACGAACCACGTGATCGGGATGATGCAGCCCGAGAACCAGGCCGCGGGGGCCGCGATCGTGAACGCATTCCTCAGCTCGCTCCTGCTCGTGACGAAGCGGACCCTGTGGGTCCTGTTCACGATCCTCGTCGTCGCGGCTCTGAGTGGACCGTATCCGTGGGCGGTTCATCTGCGTGCCTGGGTCGTGGACGTGAGCCGGGCGGGGGTCGGCGCCGTTCGCGGCGCCGACGTCGGGCCGGCGAGCGTCTGGATCGGCGCGCACCGCGACGCCTTGATGATCGGTGGTGTGGTCCTGGCCGCCGTGATCCTCCTGTTCACGAGCCTGTCGCTCGGATGGTTCCTGGTGCTGTTGTTGGTCCTGGGGGCCTTCGAGCTGATCGTCTGGAGGCTCGCCGAGGCGAACGCGGCCCCCGAACCCGTCTGATGTGGCGAGCCCGCCGACCTCAGGGGAGGTCGGCGGGCTCGTCGACGTCGGGCGGAGCGGGACGGTCGGCGACGACCTCGTGCACCCACTCCGGATGGGAGGCGATCAGCACGCGTGCCCCGACGTCGCCGTGGAGGTGGCCGGCCTGGGCGTGGACCTCACGCGATAGCAGCGCCGGACCGGGTCCGTCGGAGTACCGAAGCCGGACGATCCTCGACCGGGTCGCACGGAAGCCGACGATCAGCGACGCGACCTCCTCGGCCGTCACGCCCGGTTGGTCCGCCATCAGGACGATCGCGCCCTCCGATGACGCATCGAGCTCGTGCAGCCCCGCCGCCAGCGAGCTCGCCTGCCCTTCCCGGTACGCGTCGTTCCGGACCGGCCGGGCGTCGTCAGGCAGGACCGCCTCGACGGCGTCGGCATCGTGCCCCGTCACGACGACGATCTCGTCGACTCCGCCGTCGCGGAGCGCGGAGACGGCGTGGAGGACGAGCGGGACGCCACCGACCTCGGCCAGCTGCTTCGTGCCGCCGAACCGCGACCCGAGACCGGCCGCCAGGACGACGCCGGAGATCACCGCTCGGTCTTCGCGCTGCCGAAGAGGCGACGGAAGAACCCGGCGATCACGCCCCAGATCGCCGCGAGCCCGAGTCGGATCCCGCCAACCGGCTTCACGGCGGCCGGCGCCGCCGACATGGTCGCCTCGCCGGTGGACTCGGCGGCGCCGGCCGCCGCCGCACCCAAGTTCTCCTCGAGGCAGTCGGCGAACTGCTGCGTGAGGCGCTTCGACACCTCGGGGAGCAGGCCACGAGAGAGCTGGGCCGCGGCGCCCGTGAGCGTGATGTCCGCCTCCATCTTCAGGGTCGTGCCTCCGTCGGCGGGCTCGAGCCACGACGTGACCTTGGCGTCCGCGGCACCCTTGCCCTTCTGCTCGGTCCCGCGCGCGTGAAGCACGACCCGGTGGCTCGAAGGGTCGCGCTCGTCCATCTCGACCGTCCCGGCGAACGACATCGAGACAGGCCCGAGCTTCATGTTCACCATGCCTTTCCAGGTGTGGTCGTCGATCGTCTCGGTGAGCTCGGCTCCCGGCAGACAGGGCGCGATCCTCTCGACGTCGAGGAGGTAGTCCCACACCTCATCGACGGGCCGAGCCACGGTGAACGAGTTCTCGATGAGCACGGCCGCAGCCTAGCGGGCCTCGGTGCCCGGCCGGGGCCGATCGTGGATCGGGGTCGGCCGCTCCCTGAGGAAGCCGCCGAGCCGCCCCCGCTTCACGGCGATGATCTCGGCGACGATCGCTTGCGCGATCTCCTCCGGTCCCTCGGCGCCGAGGTCGAGCCCTGCCGGTCCGTGCAAGTGCTCCCGGATCCGATCGGTGATCGGGACGCCTTCGCCGGCGAGCTCCATCAGGAGCCGTTCCGTGCGCGCGGCGGGTCCGAGCATCGCGATGTAGGTCGTGTCGGTCGTCAGGAGGCTCCGCAGGTACTCCTTGTCGCGGAGGAAGTTGTGCGTCATCACGACGACGAACGTGCGCCCGTCGATAGCCGCCGCCTTCGCGACGTCGGAAGGATCCTCGACCTGGACGAAGGCATGTGCCTCCGGGAAGCGGTCGTGGTTCAGGAACCCGGGGCGGTCGTCCACGACGATCGCGTTCCATCCGACGACCGAGGCGCAGCGAGCCATGGGGATCGCGTCGTGTCCGGCTCCGCAGATCACCAGACGCAGAGGTGGGTCGAGCACCTCGACGAAGCTGCGCACGCCCTGGCGGAAGGTTCGGATCTCGGAACGGTCGGCGTCCAGGAGCTCCCGCGCCGCTCGCGTCGCCTCGGCGTCGATCGCCGCGTCGCCGAGCGACCGGTCCACGTCGCCGTCGGGTCGGACCACCAGCCGAGCGCCGGCCGGCACCCGTTCCGGGGCGTCGGACTCGAGCACCGTCACGAGGCAGATCGGGCGTTCCTCGTCCAAGGCGGATCGCAGAACGTGGGCCACCTCGGCCGCGCGGTCAGCCGGCTCGATGAACACTTCGATCGCCCCGTTGCATCCAAGTCCGAGACCCCACACGGCGTCATCGTCCGCCGTCAGATCCCATCCCGCGAGGCGCGCGCGACCTTCCTCCATCACGATCCGCGCCACGTCGGCGACGTCGCCCTCCAGGCATCCGCCGCTGATGTTGCCGACCGGCGCGCCGTCTTCCGGGACGAGCAACCGGGCCCCCGGCCGCCGGTAGGTCGACCCGCGGACGGCGACGACCGTCGCGAGCGCCATCCGTTCGCCCCTCGCCGAGAGCGACTCGATCGCGGCGAGCACGTCGGCGATCTCGCTCATGCAGCGATGGTACGCGAGGTCAACGGGTCAGTTGCTTCGAGAAGTAGCGCAGCGCCGCTTGAGTTTTGGTCTGGTGATCGCCCGAAAGGTCGAGGTCGTTCGCGGCGAGGCGCGCCCGGACCTCGGCCGCGACCTGGAACCCCTCGGACGGCGCGCACTTGGTCGACAGCTCCAGGATGCGCGACCCGTCGGGGTAGCTCCACAGCTCGACGGCGACCTTCCGGCCGAAAGCCTTGGGGATCATCTTCAGCTTCAGGACGTTGATCGGCCCGAGGATCGCGAGGTCGTCGAGCGCGAGCCCGTCCGGCGCGTACCGGTCGAAGAGATCGCGCTGACCCGGCGCGAAGAGCTTGCGCATCTTGAGGCGTCCGTCTGCCGCCGCGCGCACCGCGTCGTTCGTGGCGACGCCTTTCAGTGAGCCCGAGCAGACGAAGCCATTCGGCATCGCATCGACCTCGATCGTGAACGCCGGATCCTTCCGCAGGGACTTGGGCAGCTCGTCCGGGACCACCGGCCGGAGCTTGACCGTCGTATCCGCACCCGCGTCCTGGATCCTGCGGGCGCGCACGACGACGCCCTTCTTGCTGAGGGTGAGGTCCGGCGTGTCGAAGAAGAAGACCTGGCGCATCCGCGCGTCCAGCGGATCGACGCCGAGCGCTCCGAGGACCTGGTTCTGGGCGTTCTCCGGGATCGTGAGCTTGAGCTCGACGCTGTTGGCGCCGCGAAGCAGTTCCAGCAGTTGCGCGAGCTCTTGGTCGGAAAGGGTCTTGATCATCGTTGCCTCCGTTCGGCGTAGGGCGACGATGCTATCGGGGTTCAGGCGGCGGCGCGCACGCCGATACCTGCTGGGATGGATGACTCGTTCTCCTTCGGCAAGCCCGCACGCCGTCAGGTGGCCATCAGGTCGCCCCGGGCCCGCACACCGCGAGCGGAAGCGTCATCCGGCCGGAGCGGCGCGCGGAGGATCGCGTCGCTCGTGCTCGCCGGGATCGTCGTGATCGTCGCGATCGTCGGGTTCATGACCGTCGTGAAGGGCGGCGGCGAGGAGATCGCCTCCAGCGAGCGGTCGGCCGTGTCGCAGACCGGCGCCGCTCAGGACGTCGAGGCCAAGATGACCGCCCAGCAGGCCGCCGCGGCCGTCCAGCAGCTCTACGCCGAGCAGGGATCGTTCGACGCGATCACCGCTGGAGCCCTGCACAACTTCGAGCCGTCGTCGCAGTACACGGGGGGTGCGTCGACCGGGCCGCACGTCGTCAGCATCAGCTCGTCGTCCACCGCCGTCGGGCTCGCCGTGCTCTCGCGGTCGGGCGCGTGCTTCCTCGAGCGGTTCACGGCCTCCGGCGTCACGTACGCCACCGGCACGTCCTGCACCGGCGAGGATGCGGCGTCCGCGAAGGCATCGAGCTGGCCCCCCTGATCGCATGAGCGACACCTTCACTTTCGTGGCGCCGGTGATGTCGCGCCGACGGGTCGACCCGTTCGCCGTGCGGCTCGTCTCACTCGGCGTGGCGCTCGCCGTCGTGGTGGCGGCGTTGGGAACGTTCGTGGTCCGCGCCGAGCGGATGGCCGATGCGCGGAGAGCCGTCATGCAGGCACAGGAGGAGGCGCGCGAGGCGGCCGAGGCGCAGCGGCTCGCAACGGAGGCGCAGGCGGGCCTCGCGCGACGGGAGACGGCGATGTCGACGGTGCCCGCGAGGGTCGCGCGCCGGCGCGACCGGGAGGCCGGCGCCCCCCCCCAGCCCCCCCCCCCGCCCCCGCCGCGCGCGCCCCGCCCCCCCCGCGCCCCGGCGGCGGGGGGG
>JBKOUM010000153.1:0-10736 GCA_046723385.1 Actinomycetota bacterium | reverse complement strand
CTGCTACGTCGTGGCCGTCGGGGACGCCGACGCGCGCGCGGCCGCCCGCCGCCTGGTCGAACGGCTCCGCGACGCGGGGATCCCTGCGGAGCGCTCGTACGAGGATCGCCCGCTCAAGGCCCAGCTGAAGATGGCCGATCGCGCCGGCGCGACGTACGCGGCGATCCTGGGGGAGCGCGAGCTCCGCGACGGGGTCGTGACGCTCCGGCGGCTCGCGGACGGCGAGCAGGACACGGTCCCCGCCGATGGCCTGACCGAGCGGCTCGCGGGGGAGATCGCGTGAGCGACGCGTCGTCGATGCGGACGGCCATGCGGTCGCACGTCTGCGGCGAGCTGGGCGTGGAGCACGTGGGCCAGGAGGTCGCCCTTTGCGGCTGGGTGGCCCATCGGCGCGATCACGGCGGCGTCACGTTCATCGATCTCCGCGACCGCGAGGGCATCGTCCAGGTCGTGTTCCACCCCGATGAGGCGCCCGAGGCCCACTCGGCGGCCCAGGACCTTCGCGGGGAGTGGGTGATCCGCGTCACCGGAGAGGTGCGGAGGCGGCCCGAGGGGATGGCCAACCCCGCGCTCGCGACCGGGGAGGTGGAGATCGCCGCCGCGTCCCTCGAGGTCCTGAACCAAGCGGAGACCCCACCGTTCGTGATCGACGACCGCATCGAGGCCGACGAGCTCCTCCGCCTCGAGTACCGCTACCTCGACCTCCGCCGACCCGAGATGACGTGGATCGTGCGCCTCCGTCACGACATCAACCGCTTGATCCGCGACCACATGGACGCGCGTGGGTTCGTCGAGGTGGAGACGCCGATGCTTACGACCTCCACCCCCGAGGGAGCCCGCGACTTCCTCGTCCCGTCGCGCATGTTCCCCGGCACGTTCTACGCGCTGCCGCAATCGCCCCAGCAGCTGAAGCAGCTGTTGATGGTCGGCGGGCAGGACCGGTACTACCAGATCGTGCGGTGCCTCCGGGACGAGAACCCGCGAGCGGATCGCGGCCTGGAGTTCACGCAGCTCGACGTCGAGATGTCGTTCGCCGACGAGGAGGATATCGTCGCCGTGATCGAACCGCTCTACGCGCGGATCGTCGCCGAGACCCAGGGCGTGGAGGTCGAGGTCCCCTTCCGGCGGATGACCTTCGACGAGATGCTTGATCGCTACGGATCCGACAAGCCGGACCTGCGCTACGGGATGGAGCTCTCGACGCTGACCGACCTCTTCGAAGGGTCCGGGTTCCAGGCGTTCGCGAGGGTCGTCGCCGAGGGCGGGGCGATCAAGGCTCTGTGCGCCCCCGGCGGCGCCGCGGCCCTTTCCCGGAAGGAACTCGACCGGCTCGTCGAGGACGCGAAGGGCCGCGGCGCCGCCGGCCTCGTGTGGATCGCGGTCGAGGAGGACGGGTCGATCCGCTCGCCGGTTGACAAGTTCCTGGGCGACCCCGAGCGCGAAGGGATCGTGCTTCGGACCGCTGCGGGCCCCGGTGACCTCGTGTGCATCGTGGCCGACCGGGTCGATCGGGTGAACGTCGCGCTCGACGGGCTCCGGCGTGGCCTCGCCGAACGGCTCTCGCTGATCCCGGAGAACCGGTGGGAGTTCGTGTGGTACTTCGAGCCGCCGTTGTTCGAGTGGAGCGACGACGAGGACAAGTGGGTCGCGAACCATCACCCGTTCACCGCGCCGTTGACCGACGATCTGTCGCCGGAGACGGGCAAGGCTCGGGCGTACGATCTGGTGCTCAACGGCTTCGAGCTGGGCGGTGGGTCGATCCGGATCCACGATGCCGAGGTGCAGGAGCGCGTGTTCGAGGTGCTCGGCCTTTCCCATGGCGACATCGAGCGGAAGTTCGGCCATCTGATCCGCGCGTTCCGCTACGGCGCGCCGCCGCACGGCGGCATCGCGCTGGGGATCGACCGTCTCACGATGTTGATGGCCGGCAAGGATGCGATCCGGGACGTGCAAGCGTTCCCCAAGGCGCAGTCGGGTGCCGACCCGCTGCTGGGCGGCCCGGCGCCCGCCGACCGAGCGCAGCTCGACGAGCTCTCGATCAGGGTCGTTCCGGCCCCCCAGAAGGAAGCCATCCAGTGACGGTGATCCTGACGCCGGACGATCTGGCGTTGCTCCGAGCGGAGAACTACGCGTGGCTCGTCACGCTCGATCCGGACGGCTCGCCCACGGCCTCGATCACCTGGGTCGATGCCGACGAGACGCACCTGCTGATCAACACGGCGGAGGGCCGCCGGAAGGAACGCAACCTCACCCGGGACCCGCGCACGACCGTCGGCGTGCAGAAGCACGGGGACGCCTACGACTGGGTCTCCGTCGAAGGGACCGTGGACGAACGCATCATCGGCCCCGAGGCGGACGCGCACATCGACGCGCTGAGCCGGCGGTACGACCACGAACCCTGGACCCCGAAGCCCGGACAGGTGCGCGTGATCTTCCGGATCCGCCCCGTGCGCATCGTGCGGTACGACCGAGCTTGATGGGCGACGTCCCCCTCGCCGCGCGGATGCGCCCGCGGACGCCGGAGGAGTTCGTCGGACAGACCCACCTCGTGGGGCCCGGCCGAGCGCTCTCCAAGCTCATCGAGAAGGGCTCGCTCCCGTCGTTGATCCTGTGGGGACCCGCCGGCTCGGGGAAGACCACCCTCGCGCACCTGCTCGCGGATGCCGTCGGCGCTCACCTCGTGCAGCTCTCGGCGGTGAACAGCGGGGTGGCGGACGCCCGAAAGGTGATGGAGGGAGCGCGGGGCGGGATGTTCAAGACCGTCCTGTTCGTCGACGAGGTGCATCGATGGTCGAAAGCGCAGCAGGATGTGCTCCTGCCCGCGGTCGAGGAGGGGACCGTCACCTTGATCGGCGCGACGACCGAGAACCCGTACTTCTCGTTGAACACGCCGCTGCTGTCGCGCTGCCTGTTGCTCAGACTCGAGCCGCTGTCGTCCGAGGACGTGAGCGCGTTGCTCACGCGCGCGCTCACCGACCGGGACCGCGGCCTCGGCGAGCTCGAGCTCACGATCGACGACGACGCTCGCGAGCACCTGATCACGATCGCCGGCGGGGACGCCCGGATGGCGCTGGGTGGGCTCGAAGCCTCGGCGTTGGCGACTCGCGGCGCCGATCGGAGCCAGATCAGCCTGGAGCTCGCCGCCGACGCCGTTCAGCGCAAGGCCGTCGTCTACGACCGCCAGGGCGACGCTCACTACGACGTGATCTCGGCGTTCATCAAGGCGATCCGCGGATCGGACCCAGACGCCGCGCTGTTCTGGCTCGCGCGGATGATCGAGGCCGGCGAGGACCCCCGCTTCATCGCCCGCCGCCTGATCGTCCACGCGTCCGAGGACATCGGGCTCGCGGACCCCATGGCCCTGCTGCAGGCGACGGCGGCCGCGCACGCGGTGGAGCACGTCGGTCTGCCCGAAGCCCGGCTCAACCTGGCCCAGGCGACGCTGTACCTGGCGCGAGCGCCCAAGTCCAACAGCGTGTACACGGCGCTCGCCGCCGCACAGGAGGACGCGGCCTCGGCCGACCCGGTACCGGTGCATCTCCGCGACGCGTCCTACCCGGGCGCGAGGCGACTCGGTCACGGCAAGGGGTACGTCTACCCGCACGACGAGCCCGGTCACTGGGCCGATCAGGAGTACCGGCCGGTCCGGTACGCCGGACACCGATACTACGAACCTTCGGACATGGGCGAGGACACGAAGGACTGGACGCCCGGGCACGGTCCGTCCCGGCCCGAGGACCCGACCCGGTAGGCTTCCGGACCGTACCGCTCGACCGACCTCGGGAGGGTCTTGGCATGATCGCGACCGCTGGAGACACCGCGCTGATCGTCGTCGCCGCAGTCTGGGGCGTGCTCGTCCTGTTCCTGTGCTTGATGCTCCGCGACACGTCCCGGGTGTTGGAGAGCACGAAGCAGACGATCGACGCGATGCGCGAGGAGACGGTGCCGATCCTCCGCGAGGTGAAGTCGTCGATCGAGCGGACCAACCGCGAGATCGATCGGATCGACGGGGTGCTCGAGTCCGCCGGGACGATCGTCGGCCGGGTCGAGCGGCTCTCGGGGTTGATCGAGGAAGCGGCGACCAGCCCGATCGTGAAGATCCTCAGCATCGGGGCGGGCCTGCGGAAAGGGTTCGCGAAGGCCACGAAGAGACCCACGAAGTAGGACCGGATGCGCCGCCTCTTCTGGGTCGGGCTCGGCCTCGGGTTCGGTGCCGTCGGCGCCGTGATCGCCTCCCGGTGGACCCGGCGTCAGGTCCAGCGGGCCAAGCCGCAGGCGATCGCGCGCGAGGCCCGAGGCGGCCTGCTCGATCTCTCCAAGCTCGTCGCGGAGTCCGTCGAGGAAGGCAAGCGCGCCGCGGACGAGCGCGAGCGAGAGCTTCGCCGGAAGCACCTGAACGCCTGAGCGCCGGGTCGGGCGCCGGCGCGTCGCTAGACTCGTCTCCCGATGGAAGGCAACCGGATCCGTGAGGTCTTCGTCTCGTTCTTCGAGGAACGAGGGCACACCCGCGTCCGATCGTCATCGCTGATCCCGCCGCCCGAGTCCGGCCTGCTGCTCACGAACGCGGGCATGAACCAGTTCATCCCGTACTTCCTGGGACAGGCGGACGCACCATTCCTCCGAGCCGTCACGTGCCAGAAGGTCATGCGCACCAACGACATCGAGAACGTCGGCATGGATGCGCGCCACGAGACGTTCTTCGAGATGCTCGGGAACTTCTCGTTCGGGGACTACTTCAAGGCCGACGCGATCAGGTGGGCGCACGAGCTCGTCACCGAGACGTTCGGGATCGACCACGACCTGCTCTGGGTGACGGTCTTCGAGGAAGATGACGAGGCGATCGAGGCCTGGCTCGACGGCGTCGGGCTCGCCCCCGACCGGATCGTCCGTCGGGGCTTCCTCGATGCCAACGGCGAGCTCGCGAACTACTGGCACACACACACGGCGGGACCAGGTGGGCCGTGCAGCGAGATCTTCGTCGATCGCGGCCCCAAGTACGGGCCCGACGGCGGGCCGGACGTGGACGAAGAGCGCTTCATGGAGATCTGGAACCTCGTCTTCATCCAGGACCAGGTCGACAACGACCTCAAGGTCGTGGGACGTCTGCCGGCGAAGAACGTGGATACGGGCTCGTCGCTCGAGCGCGTCGCGATGTTGCTGCAGGGTGTCGAGAACGTCTTCGAGACCGACCTCCTCCGCCCGATCCTCGAGGTGGGGGAGTCGCTGTCCGGGAAGACCCACGGCAACGACTCGTCGGACGATGTGTCGCTGAAGATCATCGCCGAGCACGGGCGGGCGGCGACGTTCCTGGTCGCGGACGGCGTGCAGCCGTCGAACGAGGGTCGCGGGTACATCCTGCGGCGGATGCTCCGGCGCGTCGTCTCGCACGCGCGGCGGCTCGGGATCGAGGGCAGCGTGCTCGATCCTGTGATCACCGTGGTCGTGGATCGGTTCGGTGACGCGTACCCCGAGCTCCGCGAGAACGAGGCGTTCGTGCGACAGGTCGCCGACTCCGAGGAAGCACGCTTCGCGACGACGCTCCGCCAGGGGATCGCACGGTTCGAGGACGCGAAGGCACGGGCGACCGGGGGCCGGATCTCGGGGGAGGACGCGTTCAAGCTGCACGACACGTTCGGGTTCCCGATCGAGCTGGTCCAAGAGTTCGCCTCGGAGTCGGGCCTGGACGTCGACGTCGACGGTTTCGCGCGCGAGATGGAACAGCAGAGGGAACGCGCTCGCGCGGCGCGCAAGAAGGTGGAGGTCGGGCTCGAGGCCGGCTCGGTGCCGCCGACCGAGTTCGTCGGCTACCGCGAGAGCGAGGCCGAGTCACCGATCGCGCTGCTCCTGGGCGACGACAACGAGGTGTTGGACGACGCCGACGAAGGCGACGCCGTCCGCGTGATCCTGGATCGGACCCCATTCTACGCGGAGGGGGGCGGTCAGATCGGCGACCACGGCCTGATCCGGACCGAGACAGGCGCGATCCGCGTGACGAACACGCTCCCGGCCGGCGAGCATTCGATCGTCCACGACGGCGTCGTCGAGTCGGGCGAGGTGCGGTCCGGGCAGGTGGCCGAGGCCGCGATCGACGTCGATCGGCGCGCGGCGACCACGCGCGCACACACCTCGACCCACATCGTGCACTGGACGCTCAGGCATCTGCTCGGCGAGCACGCTCGGCAAGCGGGCTCGCTGGTCGAGCCGGGCAGGCTCCGGTTCGACTTCCCCCACCCGACGGCGGTCGGCGCCGACCTGCTTGAGGAGGCGGAGCTGGAGGCGAACCGCAGGCTCGCCGCCGACGACCCCGTGAAGATCTTCGAGACGACGATGGACGAGGCGAAGTCCCTCGGCGCGGTGGGCCTGTTCGGCGAGAGGTACGGCGACATCGTCCGCGTGGTCGAGATCGGCGACTACTCGCGCGAGCTGTGCGGTGGGACCCACGTCCATCGGACCGGCAACGTGGCGGTGATCCGGGTCCTCCGCGAAGGATCGATCGGCGCAGGGATGCGCCGGGTGGAGGCCCTCGTCGGGCCCGATGCGATCCGGGAGATCAACGCCGAGCGGGCGCTGCTGCGCCGGCTCATCGAGGCGTTGGACGCGAAGGATCCGCACGGCGCCGTCGAGCGGGCGCGGAAGATCGTGGAGGAGAACCGGCGGTTGCGCATGGAGCTCGGGGAGTTGCGCGCTGGCGACCGCGACGCGGTGATCGCGTCGCACGTCGCCGGCGCGCACGACGTCGGCGGCGTATCCCTCGTCGTCTCCGAGGTGCCAGGTGAGGACCCCAGCGGCCTGCGCGAACTCGCACAGAAGGTCCGCGATCGACTGAGCGCCGGACCCGCCGTCGTCGTCGTGGGCAACGGCCAAGACGGCAAGGCGATGCTCGTCGCTGCGGCGACGCCGACAGCGGTCGAGCGAGGGGTCACCGCGCCGGCGGTGTTGGAGCATGCGGCGAAGGTGATCGGCGGGGGCGCGGGTGGCAAGGACCTCGTCGCGAACGCGGGGGGGAAGGTTCCTTCCAAGGTGCCCGACGCGCTGGGCGGCATCCCGGCTCGGCTCCGCGAGCTCCTCGGCGAAGGCTGAGTCGTGACCGCTCCGGGACGCGCCCTCGGCGTCGATCTGGGCGACGTTCGGATCGGCGTCGCGATCTCCGACGATGCCCGCCGCCTCGCGGTCCCGCTCGGAACGGTCCAGGTGGGGCGGCCCCCCGGGGAGCTGAAGGCGATCGCGGAGCTCGTCCGTGAGAACGACGTGTCCGTCGTGGTCGTGGGCCTTCCCCTGTCCCTCGACGGCGTGCGCGGCGGGCGCGCCGCGCACGCGGAGGCGTTCGCGGAGGGGGTCCGCGCGGTCGTCCGGGTGCCGGTGATCCTGCATGACGAGCGGCTGACCACGGTGGAGGCGGAACGCGGTCTCCGGGAGGCCGGCGTCTCCGGCCGGGACCGGAGAGCGGTCGTGGACGCCGAGGCCGCTCGGATCCTGCTCCAGGCCTGGATCGACGCGACCGCCGGACGTGCGTCGTCGGGCTGAGCGACCGCCGGCCGTTATCCTCGTCGCCCGATGACCGACCTCACGGCGGGGACCCATGCCCCCGGTCCCGATGACCGCCGCCGGCGCAGGGTCAGGCTCGTGGTGGTCCTGGTCCTGTTCTTCCTGGTGGCCGGGACGGTGTATGCGGCGGTCGCGAAGTACCGGGACTGCCGCGAGCCGCCGACGTCGACCGGTCAGAACGTGTCCTTCGAGGTTCCCGAGGGCGCGACCGGCAGGGACGTGGTCGAGCTGCTGCACGAGCAAGGGCTGATCAACTGCGGCGGCTTCCTCGGGAACCTGCTCCTCCGCGGGACGGGCAAGGCCGGCGACATCCGGGCTGGCACGTACGACCTCCCGGTCGGAGCGTCGCTGGACGACATCGTCACGATCATCACGGCCCCGCCCCCGAAGGTCCCGACGGTTCCCATCACGGTCCCGGAAGGCCTCCGTATCGCGTCGACCTACCCGGGGGAACGCAGCATCTCGAGCGTGGTGGCGGAGGCGACCGGTCTGTCCGCCAAGGTGTTCGTCGGGGCGTCGAGCGACCTCCGGAAACACCCGTCGGCGTACCTGCCGAGGGGAGCGACGTCCCTTGAGGGTGTGTTGTTCCCTGACACGTACCTCCTGAAGAAGAAGGGCCTGACCGCGGACACCGTGGTCGACGCGATGCTCGATCAGTTCGACGCCGTGGCGAAGCAGATCGACCTCACCGGCGGCGCGGAGGCGCTCGGCCTCACGCCGTACCAGGTCGTGATCGTCGCATCGATGATCGAGCGCGAGGCGCAGGTCGAGGGCGACCGGGCGAAGATCGCGAGCGTGATCTACAACCGGCTCGATCGCGGGATGACCCTCGGCATCGATGCCACGCTCCTCTATGACGATCCGACGCCGGACGGTCAGCTGAGCACGCCCGACCTCGAGACCGACACGCCCTACAACACCCGGATCAACGCCGGGATGCCGCCCACCCCGATCGCGAGCCCCGGGCAGGCGTCGCTCGAGGCTGCGCTCCATCCGGCGCAGACGAACTACCTCTACTACGTGCTCTGCCCGCCGGACGGTCCGGGCGTGCACCGGTTCGCCACGTCGCTGCAAGAGCACAATGACAACGTCCAGCGGTGCCTGGGGTGAGACCGCTGGAACTCCACGGGAGGATCGACGGAGCGGCGAGGACGCTGGGGATCATCGGCTGGCCGGTGCGCCACAGCCTCTCGCCGACGATCCACAACGCCGCCTTCGCCGCGCTCGACCTCGACTGGGTGTTCGTGCCGCTCCCCGTCGCCCCGGGTACGGCCGGCGACGCTCTCGTCGGCCTCCGTGCCCTGGGGTTCGCGGGGGCGAACGTCACGATGCCGCACAAGACCGACGTCGCCGACGCGGTCGACGCGCTCACCGATGACGCCCGGCGGTTGCGAGCCGTCAACACGCTGGTGGTCAGGGATGACGGGATCCATGGCCACAACACGGACGCGCCGGGGTTCGAGCGCTTCCTCCGTCGGGACGCGGGGTTCGACCCCGCGGGCCGGACTGCGTTGATCTACGGGGCCGGGGGGGCGGCGCGCGCGTGCGCCTTGGCGCTCGCGCGGGCCGGCGCCGAACGGATCACGGTCGTGGCCCGCGATCCGTCGTCCACCCCGGAGCTGCGAGCGGTCTTCGAAGGGATCCCGGTCGAGCTCCTGACGACCGGCTTCGACGATGCTCCTTCGCATCCTTCGAACCTCGTCGTGAACGCGACACCCCTGGGTGCGGACGGGGAGGAGCTTCCGCTCCCCACCCTCACCGGAGACACCCTGGTCGTCGACCTGCTCTACCACCCCGCCGTGACGCCTCTGCAGAGCTCCGCGCGCGCGAGGAGCGCCACGGTGTTCGGGGGGCTGGGTCTGCTCCTGCACCAGGCGGCCCTCTCCTTCGAGCTGTGGACCGGGCAGCCCGCGCCGCTCGACGTGATGTCGGCCGCCGCGGTCGCCGCGCTCGCCGAGCACGGCTGAGCTTGCCGGCCGAACCTCAAGCGCCGAGGAGGGTCCGACGATGCTCACCGTGACGGATGCCGAGAACCCATGGATGAATACGCCGCGCTCGCGCAGCGCGTCGTCCTCTCGATGGACGACGTGCGTGGCTGTCTCGTGCTGTCTCGGGACGGCATGATCCTCGGCGCCTATCCGGAGGAAGAGGAGCAATCGTTCAAGCCCTCGTGGCTGACGTTCGCTCACGTCGGCGAGGCGCGCCGCGGGTTCGTGGAGTTCTCCGACCAGATGTGGGCCTACGTCCACCGGGGGCCGTACGCCGCCTTCGTGATCGCGGGGATCGGCGTGCGTCCGGGCGTCCTGCTCGACCAGCTGGAGCAGGCGGTCCTCTCCGCGGAGGAGAGCCGGGCGAAGAAGGGTGACACGCTGAAGGTCCCGGACGCATCGAGCGCGCCATCGGGTCGTCCCCGGACCTCGCTCCACCCGGCCGAGCCCCGGGCGACGCCGGAGCCCGAGCCGGAACCCGAACCCGAACCAGAACCCGAACCCGAACCCGAACCCGTCGCGAGCGCGCCGCCGCCGGACCAGCGCGCGTGGAACGGCCGCCTGCCGAACGGCCACCAACCCGACGCACAGGGGCCCGTTCCCGTCTCGGCCGCCGCGCCGGTTCCCACACCGGCCCCGGAGCGGCTCCCCGCGCCGGTTCCGGAGCGACAGCCGGATCTCGAGCCGGAGCCGGCCGTGGACCGGGTGCGCCCGGCCGTCGTCGACGCCGAGGTCACACCGGCCGGTCGTCCCGCCGCCTTCACCACCGAGGGCTCGCCGTTCGCGCGCCTGGAGCTCGAGCAGGCGGAGGCGGCGACGAAGCGGGTCGAGCCACCCGCCGGACCCTCCACGCCGCCGATCGCGGGTCTGGAGCCCCTCGCCGCCACACCGCTCACCGAGCCCGTCGAGGAACGGGCCGATACCGGCCAGCCCGGCGTCACCCGATCGGCCGACACCGAGCCGGTCGCGCCGTTCCGGCGTGAACCGCAGCGTCTCGTGTCGTCCGAGGCCGAGGCCGGCGAGACCGAGCCGCCGCCCGACGAGCCGGGTGAGGTCGACCGGGTCATGCTGGCCAAAGAGTTCTCGGGGCTGCTTCAGCTGAACGAGGACGGTGACGAAGACAACAGCTGAAGCCCACCAACGACCTAGCCCGAACGGGCCTCGAGGCGCATCGATGACGACGGTCAAGCGGAAGTCGAAGCA
>JBKOUM010000209.1:0-7919 GCA_046723385.1 Actinomycetota bacterium | reverse complement strand
CTGTTCACGATCACCGATCCGTGCTTCTTCCAGGACCCGCTCTCCGGTCGCTGTGTCATGGACGGGTACACGGGCGCTCGGACGGATCTCGCGGCGGTGCCCAGCGTCGACATCGCGAACGGCGCACCGACCGGCGAGGATGCGACCGACCTCATCATCGATGCGTGGGCCGACGCCAGCGCCGGTCTGAACAACGAGGACGCCCGGGTGGCGTGGTCCTCGGATGGCGGGGCGACGTGGCACGGTCCGACCGCCGTGTCGCTCCCCGGTGACCGACCGATGTACGCGGCGCCCGCGATCTCGCCATCGGGCGATAGGGCGTACGTCGTGTACGAAGCCGTGACGTCGCCGTGGCGCGGCGACGATATGACGAGCCCTCGCCCGTGGCACGGCGTCTTCCTCTCCGCACCGGTCGGAGGAGGAGGTCCCGACGCGTGGGACGTGGTGTACAACGGTCCCCGCGCCGACCTTCGATCGTCGTTCCCGGGTCACCGGTTCCGTGAAGAGCGGGTGGGCGACTACGTCTACGCGGCGGCGAGCCGTGACTACGGCGTCGGACTCTGGATCGACGTTCGGAACGCGGCCGTGTGTCCAGCGATCCAGCAGTGGCGAGCGGCGTCGCTCGCCGCCGGAGACATCGTGATCCCTGCTCCGTGGCCGCTCGCTGACTGCCCGTCCACGTGGGGGAACATGGACGTCTGGGCGGCGACGACTGGCTGACGCTCGAGAGAGCTCGATCCGGCGGTAAGCGAGCCGCCGGATCGAGCGCGATCGCCCAGCGGAGCCGACGGCACTCGGCGCTGCGCCGTCATGTGAACGGACGATTCAGGCGGCCTCGAGCTCGGTCGGTCGAACCACGATCGTGCGGACCTCTCCGGCACGCCAGATCCGCACGTGCATCGGCCCCCCGAGCGCCTCGCCGACCATCAGCCGCTGGAGGTCGGCGACGTCTTCGATCGGGTGATCGTCGACCTCAAGGATGATGTCGCCCGACCGCAGCCCGGCATCCACCGCAGGGCTCCCCGCGACCACGCCCATGATCTCGACGCCGAGCCTGCGCCCGACCTGTGCCGCCGGGCGCGGTGGGAGCGGACGGCTCCCTCCCGTGATGCCGATGTATGCGCGACGCACGCGGCCTTCCCGCATCAACGAAGACACGATGTTCCTGGTGGCGTCGTCGATCGGGACCGCGAGCCCAAGCCCGATCCCGGCGACGGCGGTGTTGATCCCGACCACGCGCCCCGTTCCGTCGGCCAGTGCGCCGCCCGAGTTGCCCGGGTTGAGCGCGGCATCCGTCTGGATCACGTTCTCGACCAGGCGGGTCGCTCGGCCGGAGCCGAGAGGGAGCGCCCGCCCGAGCGCACTCACGACGCCGGCCGTCACCGATCCGGCGAACCCGAGGGGGTTCCCGATCGCCACCACCAATTGACCCACGCGGAGTCCGGCGGCGTCCCCGAGCTCCGCCTGCTGGAGATCAGGCGCATCGAGGCGGAGGACGGCGAGGTCCGAGAGCGGGTCTCGGCCGACGACCTCGAACCGCGCTTCGTGGCCATCCACGAAGGTGGCGGAGCCGCGCGACGCTCCCGCGACGACGTGCGCCGACGTGATCACGTATCCGTCGGAGCTGATCACGACGCCGGACCCCGCGCCTGGGAGACCGCCTCCACGGCCATCGCTCAGGACGACCCGGAGGCTCGCGACCGACGGGGTCAGGCGTTCGGCGACCCCGACCACGACGCGTGAGTACGCGTCGAGGGCGTCGGTGCCCGGCGAGAGATCGATCGTCATGCCGGCCAAGGTACGACCGTCTCGCTCATTCGCCTCGCGACGTTGAGGCGTTCCGTGCATCCTGACCATGCCGAGCTGACCCGCAGGGGGAGCTTCCGAACGAAGCGGGTTAGGCCACGTGTGGTCAGAACGAGCCGTTCGCCCACTCAGCCCTGAGAAGGATGAGCCGAACCCTGGGTGGAGGAGGTTCGAGATGGCCCTGTGGACGTTCATCCAGTGTCGACGCTGCGGATTCGCAGGATGCGCGGCACCGATCGGTGATGGTTGCCCGCGATGCGGCCTTCCGCTCGAGCCCGAGCCCCCCGAGAGAAGCGAGGATCCGGCGTCGGAGTGACGTCGCGCCGTGCGAGACTCGAGCGGGTGGATCGGCTTCGAGAACCGCTTGATACCCCGGCCGTGGTCCGAGCGATGATGAGCACGACACACGACCGTCACCTCGATCTGGCCGCGCTGGTCGACGGCCTCGGCGAGAAGATCTGTCGTGGACACCGTGCGCGGACGCACCCGCGCTCGCCGGACTCGTGCTCCACATCCTGGATGTCGAAGATCGCCTCGTGGCGATCGCGAACGGCGAAGACGATCATCGGACCGGAACGGGAGCCACATCCTGGACAGGGCCTCGTCCGACGAGCTGAGCGCCGCGATCAACACCATCGATGCTCGGATCAGGACCGCTGTCGCTTTCGACGAAACTCGTCTGCAGGGTCCGGTTTTCTGGTGGAGAGCGACTCGTGGAAGCCTTGCTCGAGGACCTCGACCACTGCGCCCTCCATCATGGGCAGGCGCAACTCACTCGCAACATGTGGAAGGCGACTCATCCCGATATGCCGACGGCGTGCGAGCGCTGGCGCTGATCGTCCGACCGGCGACGGCCGGGAGCGCCCATCCGGCGTGGTGGCCGACTGACCATCAACCCGCGGGCACGAGCCGCGCGAGCGTCGCGGGCAGCCCCGACAGGTCGGGGAGCTCCGCTGCCCTCGGGATCCGGCTCGATTCGCCGAGCCGGTTGATCCACACGCACGGGAGCCCGAGCGCCGCGGCGGGCTCGACGTCGTGGAACATCGAGGCGGCCACGTGGACGTGGCCGGCCCGGTCGGCGCCGGTCCGCCGGAAGAACGTGTCCCAGTGGGCGAACGACGGCTTGTAGGACCCGAGATCGGACGCGACGACACGCTCGTCGACGGGAACGCCGATCGAGCTGAGCGAGGCGTCCAGGTAGTTCGCGTCGGTGTTCGAGAGGATCGCGAGCCGCCATCCGTCCTCGCGAAGCCGACCGAGCGACGCCGGCACCTCGGGGAAGGGCAGCCACGACGGCACGGAGGCGGCCAGCCTGGCGCCGGCGCCGTCCGGGACGGCGAGCCCCCTGGCCCCTCCGACATCGACGACCGCCTGGGTCAGGACCTCACGGTACGAGCGCGTCCCATCCGCTTCGAGCCCGGGCTCGGCCTCGTGGAAGGAAGCGAGCAACGCCTCGGGGTCGTCGTTCGGCCAGATCCCTGCGAGGGCCACGCGTATCCCGGCGTTCCAGTCGATCAGCGTGCCGTAGCAATCGAAGGTCGCCCATCGGTCCACGCCGAGCAGTGTAGGAAGCGATGGCTACGGGCGAGCAGAGCCGCAGGGATCAGCACGCTTTCGAACGCGAACCTGCGGGCCCCGAGGTTGAGGCGAGGAACGCGTTCACGGCTTCGTCGAAGAGGTCCTGATCCCATGGACGGATCAACAACGATGCCACGAGTTGTTCGTCATCGAACGTGACGACCTCGTGGAGGGGCATCCTGACCGCCGTCGGACCGACCACGAACTCATGGACCACGTTCATCTCGGCGCCGTCATGATGGTAGGAGAGCTGGCCCCCACCCGGTCCCAGGACCAACGCCGCACCGGCCACGTACTGGCCGAACTCCGCGTACCCCCGGTACTTCCCCGCGAGCCACGACGATCCCCTGAGCGTGAGCTCCACGTCGGGGCGGACGCCACCTTCGAGGGCTTCGTAGTCATGCCGCGCGAACGCTCGGACGAGTTCCGTGAAGGCCTCTTCGCGGTGCCGGCGACGTTCGGATCCGATGTCGACCCCCATACGTTCCAATCGGCGTTGAGGGCACAAGGCTTGACGGGAGAGGGGGCGGGCCGACCTGCGAACGTCGCCCTCGGCGTAGGCTAGACGCGCGGAGCCGACCATGAGGAGGGACCGAATGGGTATCACGCTCAACCCGTACCTCAACTTCCGGGGGAACGCCCGCGAGGCGATGGAGTTCTACGAAGGAGTCTTCGGCGGCAAGCTGAACGTCTCGACGTTCGCCGACTTCCACGCGGCGTCGGATCCGGCCGAGAACGATCTGGTGATGCACGCGGACCTCGAAGGCCCGGAGGGCATCCGGTTCATGGCGGCGGACACGCCGATCAAGATGGAGTACCAGCCGGGGACGAACTTCTCGATGTCGCTCAGCGGCGACGACGAGGCGGAGCTCCGCGGGTACTTCGAGAAGCTCGCCGAAGGTGGCTCGGTGACGATGCCGCTCGACAAAGCGCCTTGGGGCGACATCTTCGGCATGTGCACCGACCGGTTCGGCATCAGCTGGCTGGTCAACGTCGCGGCGACAGAGAACTGACCCAGGTCGCGGCGTCGCACCGGCGGACGCCGCTCGTTCCACAGACATGAGCACGGCGTGAGGGGGACGGATGCGGAAGCTCGGCGTTCTCGCGCTCGGGTTGCTCACGATCGTGTCCGCAGCGTGCGGCTCCGGCGCACCGTCCGCACCGCAGCCTTCCGCGACGTCGGCCCGGACGTTCGCCGTGACCGGTCCCGACCCCGCGCGAGGGATGCTGGAAGCAGGCGTTCACGGCGGGGTGGTCGTCCACCCGAAGCGGGGCCCGTTCCGTGTGTTCGAGACACCTTCTCCACGCGGCAACGGTGCGGCCTATCGCGCCGTCAACGATTGGGGTCAGCCCATCTGGTTGCCCGTCATCGCGGAACGTGACGTTCGCGGCGACCTCTGGGTACACGTGCTCCTCCCGGAGCGACCCAACGGGTCGACGGGATGGTTACGGGCCGCACGCCTCGCCGTGAGCACCGTCCGGGACCGCATCGTCGTCCGGTTGCGGACGCACACGTTGACCCGCTACCACGAGGGCCGACGGATCGCGCGCTACCGCGTCGCGATCGGCGCGCCTTCCACCCCCACCACGCCCGGTCGATTCTTCGTCTGGGCCCGTGTCGGCTACGCGGACGATCAGGGCCCGTACGGGAACTTCGCGGTCGGCCTCTCCGGGTTCTCCGAGGTGATCACCGATTGGCCGGGCGGCGGCCGGATGGCGATCCATGGGACAGCGGACCCGAGGCTGGCCGGCGAGGATGTGTCGAACGGGTGTGTCCGCGTGTTCAACCCGCTGATGGCGAAGCTGATCGACGTGCCCTTGGGAGCGACCGTCATCATCCGTCCGTAGCGCTTCCAGCTTCCTTGACGCCTTCGTCGAGGTGTCATGAAGATGCCAACGGCATCTCGGCCGGCGAAGAGGGGCGATCACACTGCGGATGAGGCTCCGGCGATCGTTCGCGAGCGGCTCCGGAAGGCTCGCGCTGATCGGTCTGGTCGCGGTCCTGCTCGCCGTGGTCGCCTGGGCCGCGACCGGGATCCGGGCCGGCGGGGCGAACGGCCCCGCCCGGACGATCAGCCCGGCGTTGAGCGGAACGCTCAACGCCGTCGTCGCGGCCGCGTGGGGTGCGGGGGTCGTCCTGCTCATCGTCATGGTTCGGAGGCTCAGGCGCCGGCTCGAGGAGGATCCCGAGGGGTTGGATCCGCGACCGCCCCCCAAGCCGTGGTGGGTCACGATGATCGCGTGGCTCATCGTCGCCGCCGTCTTCCTGATCCCGGTCTTGACGTTCAGGAACCGTCAGGCTCGGGAACCCCAACCGACCCCGACCGCGGCGCCTGGCTCGGATCCATCGATCGGCACTCCGGAGGATCCGGCCAGGCCCTCCACGTGGGTGATCGTCGGGTTCGTCGCGGGAGCCGCCGCGGCAGCGGCGGCTCTCGCCTTCGCCGCACGGAGGCCGCCATCGATCGGGGACGACCGGGAACCGCTCCCCGAGTTGCAGCGAGCCGTGGTCGGAGTGGTCGACGAGTCGATCGGCGACATCGAACGCGAGCCCGACCCGCGCCGCGCGATCATCCGCGCCTACGCACGGATGGAGACCGTCCTCGCCCGCGGCGGCATCCCGCGGCGCCCCTCGGAGACGCCGCTCGAGTACATCGAGGGCGCCCTCCGCACGCTGGCGATCCCGGCCGCCCCCGCGCGGTCGCTCACCGAGCTCTTCGAGATCGCGCGTTTCAGCGATCGCCCGATCGACGTCTCCATGAAGCGACGGGCGATCGACTGCCTCCTCGACATCCGATCGGCGCTGATGTCGGAGGTCACGTGAGCGATCCACCGCGCCTCCGATGGAAAGGCTCGGTCGTGGCGCTGACGCTTGCCTCGGTCGTCCTCCTCACGTTCGCGTTGGCCGTGCCTCGGTACGCGGGCGCGTGTGCGCAGATCTTCGTGATCGTCGCCGGCGCGCTCGTGATCCGTCTCCTGGTCCGGGCGGTCCGGGACGCGACGTCGGTGCCGGGGCCCTTCCCGTTCGACCAAGCGCTGCTCCCGCCTCCCGCGCAGGAGATCCCTCGGGCCAGGGAGCCCGACCGGATCGCGTTCGAGGTCGGCGCCGCGACCCATCGTGCGCTGGAGCTCCACCATCGATTCCGGCGGCGGCTGCGCCGGCTCGCCGCGGACCGCCTCGCCGCCGAACACGGCGTCGATCTGGACGCCGACCGGGAGGCCGCGCGCTCGCTCCTCGGCCCGGAGGCGTGGGACCTGCTCCGGCCCGATCACGTGCCGCCGGAGGATCGGTTCGGACCCGGCATGCCGATCGAGGACGTCACGAAGATCGTGACCGCCGTCGAGGACCTCTCGCGATGACGCTCACGCACGTCGAGGTCGGCAACCTCTCCGATCAGATCATCGCGGAGATCGAGCGAGCCGTGATCGGCAAGCGCAACGTCCTCGAGATGATCCTGCTGGGCCTGCTCGCCGACGGTCACGTGCTGATCGACGACGTCCCCGGGCTCGCGAAGACCCTCATGGCTCGCTCGTTCGCGAGCGTCCTGGGGCTCGGCTTCGGCCGTGTGCAGTTCACGCCGGACCTGGTGCCCTCCGACATCACCGGGGCCACGATCTACGACCAACACCGAGGGGTGTTCGAGTTCCGTCCGGGTCCCGTCTTCACGAACATCCTCCTGGCGGACGAGATCAACCGGGCTCCGGCCAAGACGCAGGCCGCGCTGCTCGAGGCGATGGAGGAGCGACAGGTCACGATCGAGGGCGAGACCTATCCCCTGCCGCCGCCGTTCCTGGTGCTGGCGACGCAGAACCCGATCGAGTTCGAGGGAACGTATCCGCTCCCGGAGGCCCAGCTCGATCGCTTCCTGATGCGGATCGGCGTCGGGTACCCGACGAACGACGACGAGTTGCGGATCATCGAACGCCGGCTCCAGCGGAAGACCGACGTGGTCCAGCTCGCCCCCGTCGTCGGGCCGTCCGACCTGGAGCAGATGAAGGCGTCCGTCGAAGATGTGTTCGTCTCGGAGGCCATCGGGCGCTACATCGTTTCGATCGTCGACGCGACGCGGTCGGCGCCCCGCGTGCAGGTCGGTGCGAGCCCCCGCGGGAGCCTCGCGCTCGTGAAGCTCGCGCGGGCGAACGCGGTGCTCGCCGGTCGCGAGTTCGTGACGCCGGAGGACGTGAAGGCCGTCGCCGTCCCGGCGCTCGCGCACCGGATCTCGCTCCGGCCCGACTCCTGGGTGGCCGGGATCAAGGGCGAGGGGATCGTGCTGGAGGTCCTGGACCGCGTGCCCGCCCCGCCGCCCGAGCCCGAGGGCGGGCCGTGACGCGCCGCCCGTCGCCCAGGCTGGCCGGCTTCGCGTCCGTCGCCGCGGTCTTCCTGGTCGGCGCCCTCGCGACGGGCCGTCCCGAGCTCGTCGTGATGGCCGCCCCGTTCGCCGTGATCCTGGTGGCCGGTCTCCTCACGTCCGAGCCGCCCGTCTGGACCACCCTCAGCGTGGACGTCGAGCGAGATCGCCTCGTCGAAGGCGAGG
>JBKOUM010000065.1:0-23134 GCA_046723385.1 Actinomycetota bacterium | reverse complement strand
CCGCCGAACATCTCGACGTCGATCCCGCGGCCCGTCAGGTCGCGATCCGCAACGAGCGCGACGACGCGCCCGTCGCCGATCGCCTTGCTCAGCTCCCGCCCGACGCGGCCATCCTGGTCGAGCCCGATGATCGTCATCCCGAGCGCCTGTCGATGCTCCAGGAAGAGGTCGAACAGCTCGTCGGGTCGCAGCCGTTCCGCGACCGACACGACGGGCAGACCCGCTTGGAGCATCGCCCGGCCGGCCGCGTCCCAGTTGCCCATGTGCGGGAGCACCGCGACGACGCCGGTTCCCGCTTCAACCGGCCCGCTCAGATGCTCGAGCCCGGTCCACGTGAACGCTCGCTCGATCTCAGCGTCGGTCCAATCGACGACGTCGAACGCGTCGAACCAATACCGCGAGTACCGCCGGAAGGCCTCCTTGGTCGAGGCGACGACCAACGGATCGTCCACCGTCCGGCCCAGCACGCGCGCCTGGTTCGTCGCGACGGTCGTGCGCACCCCCGAGATCAGGTGGTACGCGGCGATCCCCGCCCAGCGGAACAGGAGCCTGCCGGTCCGGGTCGGCAGGGTCTTTCCGAGCCACGCGACCGTCGCGAACGCGCGATACGCGATCCGCTCGCGCGGGCTCGCGCCCTCGCTCACGCTCGCGCCTCGCGCGCGACCTGCCCGGTGCGCACGATGGCCGCCAGCACGGAGAGCAGGGCGGCCGACCACACCGCCCACCCCGGGCGGTCCGCCAGGAGCCCCGCGGAAACCACGGCGTACCGCAAGCCTCGCGCCACGTGACTCTCTTCGACCGAGTACCCGAGAGCCGCTCCGCGCGCCCGGACGTAGGAGGACAGGGAACTCGCGCAGAGCGCGACGATCGCCCCCAGAGCGACGCCCGGCGATCCGGTCCGGGAGAGCCACGCGATCGACCCGAGCATCGCCGCGTCCCACCCGCGGTCGAGGAGCTCCGTGAGCATGCGGTCCACGGGGCCGCCCTCACCGTGGTTCGCCCGATGGCCCCCGATCAGCAGGAGCACCCCTCCGAGGCCGGCGAGGAACCCGGCACGGGCGAGCTCGTCCGAGATGACGAACCAGCCGGCGCCGGCGGCGAGCGCAGCGCCGCTCAGCAGGACGGCACGCGTGAGCGCCGTCCCCGGCGGCTGTCGCTGGAAGCGCACCATCGAACGGGCGCGAGCGTAGCAACTCGGTAGGATTCCGGAACCGCGACGGACCCGCGCACGGCAGGCCGCACGTCGGCCGCACCTCGGCCGAAGCAGGGACTGGCGACCGGGAAGGAGCCGTGTTGAACACGTACGACGCGAAGGACATCCGCAACGTCCTGTTGGCCGGGCATGCCGGAGCCGGCAAGACCACGCTTCTGGAGGCGCTGTTGTTCGCGTCGGGATCGATCACGCGCATGGGAACCGTGGAGGACGGGAACACGGTGTCCGACCACGACCCCGACGAGCAGCGTCGGGGCATCTCGGTGTCCCTCGCGATGGCGCCGATCGAGTGGAAGGGCGTCAAGATCAACGTCCTCGACGCGCCCGGCACCGCGGATTTCGTCGGCGACCTGCGCAGCGCCGTCCGCGCGGCCGACGCCGTCCTCGTCGTGGTCTCCGCGATCGACGGCGTCGAGGTGCAGACGGAGTACGCGTGGGAGCTCGCGGTGGAAGAGGGCCTCCCGCGCGCGATCTTCATCAACAAGCTCGATCGCGAGCGCGCGGACTTCGCCTCGACGCTCGATCATCTCGTCTCCGCCTTCGGGAACCAGGTCGCGCCCTTCGAGCTCCCGATCGGGCAGGAGCACGAATTCCAGGGGATCGCCGACCTCCTCCATGAGAAGGCCGACCTCTACCCGAGCGGGCCGATGGCGGAGGAGTCACCCTGGCCGGACGATCTCCATGAGATGGCGGATCCCGCGCGGGAGAAGCTCGTCGAAGCCGTCGCCGAATCGGACGACGCGCTGATCGAGGAGTACCTCGAGGAGGGCTCGCTCCCCGAGGAGCACATCGTGAGCGGCGCGAAGGCCGGGTTCGCGGCGGCACGGCTCGCTCCCGTCCTCGTCGGCTCCGCATCCAAGGCGATCGGCGTCGACCGGCTCCTCGATTTTATCGTGGAGGAGTTCCCCTCGCCGCTCGACCGCGGTCCGATCACCGTGCTCGGCAAGGGCGGCGAGGCCAAGGAGCGTCCCTGCGATCCATCCGGTCCGACGACCGCCTTCGTCTTCAAGACGGTGTCGGATCCCTTCGTCGGCCACGTGACGATGTTCCGCACGTTCAGCGGGCGGATCCGCCCCGACAGCTCGATCTACAACGCCACGCAGGCGACCGAGGAGCGGCTCGGCCAGCTCTTCACCCAACGGGGCAAGGAGCACGAAACCGTCGCCGAGGTCCCCGCGGGCGACATCGGGGCCGTGGCCAAGCTCCAGGCGTCGCACACCGGCGACACGTGGTCGACCAAGGACGACCCGGTGCAGCTCCAACCGGTCGAGCTCCCCGAGCCCCTGCTCGCGTACGCGATCTCACCGGCGACCAAGGGCGACGAGGACAAGCTCGCGACCGGCCTCGCCCGGCTGCGCGAGGAGGATCCCTCCTTCCACGTCGCCCGGAACGAGGAGACGCACCAGCTCGTGATCTACGGGATGGGCGAAGCGCACCTCGGCGTCCAGATGAGCCGCCTGAAGGCGAAGTTCGGCGTCGACGTCCTGCACGAGCCGGCCAAGATCGCGTACCGCGAGACGGTCCGGGGCAAGGCCTCGGCGCAGGGCCGTCACGTGAAGCAGACCGGCGGGCACGGCCAGTACGCGATCTGCATGATCGAGCTCGAGCCGCTCCCACGGGGCGAGGGTTTCGTCTACGAGGACCGGATCACGGGCGGCGCGGTCCCCCAGCAGTTCATCCCCTCGATCGAGAAGGGGATCGTGAAGACGATGTCCGAGGGCGTGATCAGCGGCAACCCGATGGTCGACATCAAGGTCACGCTCGTTGACGGCAAGTTCCACACCGTCGACTCCTCCGACATGGCCTTCCAGATCGCTGGCTCGCTGGCGCTCAAGGAAGCGGTCGAGAAGGCGGGCGTCGTCCTGCTCGAACCGATCGTCCAACTCTCGGTCGTCGTCCCCGAGTCGTTCACGGGCGACGTCATGGGCGACCTCAACGCCAAGCGCGGCAAGATCCAGGGGATGGAGCAGATCGGGGGCGGCAAGCAGCGGATCAACGCCCTCGTCCCGCAGGGGGAGGTCGCGCGCTACGTGATCGACCTGCGGTCGATGACCGGCGGTCGAGGCGCTTTCTCCATGACCTTCTCGCACTACGAGGAGATGCCGTCGCACCTCGCGTCGAAGGTGATCGAGGACTACCGGAAGGCGCGCGAAGAGGCGCAGAAGAAGTAGCCGAGTTCAGCCGATCGGCCGGACCTCGTCCAGGAATCCCAAGACGACCTCGTCGAACCGCTCGGGCTGTCGCAGGTTGACCACGTGGTCCGCGCCTTCGATCACGACGAGTCGCGCATCCAGGATGCCGTCCGCGATCGCTCGGCTCTCGCGCCGGCTCACCGGCGGATCGTGCTCGGCTTCGAGCACCAAGGTCGGGACGTCGATCTCCGCGAGCCTGGCGGCCGCGGGTGGGTCGAGCTCCTCGAGCGCGCTCTCGTCCATCGTGAGCTCGTGGATGTTCGCGAACGCGAGCTCACGGATCCGGGCCCCGGCTTCGTCGCCGGTGCCGAGCGGAGCCCAGATCGCGAGCCGCGCGTCCTCGGCTCGCTCGAGGTCGCCTGCCTCCATCGCTTCCTGGACGGGTGCGTTCGCCGCCTCCCACCAATCCTCTTCCTCTTCGAACGCCTCGAAGCCGCCGAGCCCGGCGGCGATCGGGACGAGCGCCCAGATCCGGTCCGGATGCTCGAGCGCGAAATCGACCTCGATGCCTCCGCCCATCGAGCACCCGACGAGCGCGGCCTGCTCGATCTCGAGCGAGTCCATCAGCGTCTCGAGATCCCGGACGTGCGAGTACGGCTCACCCGTCGGCCGGCTCGACTCTCCGTACCCACGAGCGTCGTACCGAGTGACGCGGTACCCAGCTGCCGGGAACGTCTCCATCTGCCGATCCCACACGCGACGGTCCCAGAGCCCCGGGTGGAGCAGGACCACGTCGGGTCCGTCGCCGGTCGCGTCGAAACGGATCATGCCGCCGTCCGGAAGCTCGACGGTTCCTTCCATCAGCTCCCCTCGAAGCCCGGCCGCAGCTTGGCGTACGTCTCGTCGAGGAGCTCGGGGAGGACCCGCGTCCCTGAGATCACGGGCATGAAGTTCGTGTCGCCGCTCCACCGCGGCACCACGTGCCAGTGCAGGTGCTCGGGGATCCCCGCCCCGGCGACGCGACCGAGGTTCAACCCGATGTTGAACCCGTGCGGCTCCGAGACGGCGCGCAGGACGTGGACCGACGCCCTGATCAGCCCCGCGATGGCGGCATGCTCGTCCGCGGCGAGGTCCTCGATGTCCGCCACGTGCCGGGTCGGAAGCACCAGGACGTGTCCCGGCGCGTAGGGGTACTTGGCCAGCGCGGCGAAGACGAGCGGATCCTGACGCAGGATCCGCTCGCCGTCAGGGTCGCCTTCCTCGAGCAACGCGCAGAAGACGCAGCGGTCTTCCACGAGGTCCTTGTTCGCCTGGAGGTACTCCATGCGCCACGGACTCCACAGGTGCTCCACCGGAGTTACCTGCCGAAGTCGCTCTGCACGAGCGACCTGGACGCGACCTCCCGCACCAGGACGTCGACCAGCTCGTCGAAGGGAACACCGGCGTGCTCCGCGCCGGAACGGTCCCGCACGGTGAAGGTCCCGGCCTCGAGATCACGATCCCCGACCACGACCGAGTACGGCGCCTTCATCAGCTGCGCCGATCGGATCTTCTTGCCCACGGACTCGTGCGTCTCGTCGACGAACGTCCTCAGGCCGGCCGCGTGGGCCCGGTCCGCGAGGTCGCGGCACGCCTGCACGTGCCGGTCGGCGACCGGCACGAAACGTACGTGCTCCGGCGACAGCCAGAGGGGGAACGCACCGCCGTAGTGCTCGATCAACACGGCACTGAACCGTTCGAGGGTCCCGAGGATCGCCCGATGGATCATCACGGGACGGTGGCGCTGGTTGTCCTCGCCGACGTATTCCATCCCGAAGCGTTCGGGAAGCGCGAAATCGCACTGCACCGTCGTGAGTTGCCAGAGCCGACCGATCGCGTCGTGGAAGTGGAAATCGACCTTCGGACCGTAGAACGCGCCCTCGCCCTTCGCTTCGCGGTACGTCTTCCCGCTCCGCTCCAGCGCCAACGTCAGCGCCTCCGTGGCCTTCGACGCCATCTCCTCGTCGACGATGGTCTGGCCGGGAAGGGTCGACAACTCGATCACGGGCTCGTCGAACCCGAAGGTTCCGAGGATCTCGAGGGTCAGGTCGAACACCCCGAGGATCTCGTCGACGAGCTGATCGGGGCGACAGATGATGTGAGAGTCGTCCTGGGTGCCGCCGCGGATGCGGAGCAGCCCGTGGAGGGTGCCGATCTTCTCGTGACGGTAGATCGTGCCGAGCTCCGACAGCCGCATCGGCAGGTCCCGATAGCTGCGGACCGAGGACTTGTACGCGAGCACGTGGAACGGACAGTTCATCGGCTTCACGTAGTAGTCGCCCGTGTCGGTCCGCATGGGCGGATACATGTTGTCCGAGTACTTCTCCAGGTGCCCGCTGGTCTCCCAGAGCACCGAGCGCGCGATGTGCGGCGTGACGACCAGGTCGTATCCGCGCTCGAGGTGGAGGTCGCGGACCCAATCCTCGAGCGCCTTCCGGAACACGCCGCCGCGCGGATGCCATATCCAGAGCCCCGGCCCGAGTTCCTCCGGAGAAGAGAACAGATCGAGCTGGCGTCCCAGCCTCCGGTGATCCCGCTTCTCCGCCTCTTCGAGGCGAGCCAGGTAGGCATCCAGGTCATCCTCGGTCGCCCAGGCGGTTCCGTAGATCCGGGTCAGCTGCGGGTTGCGCTCGTCGCCCCGCCAATACGCCCCCGAGAGCGACGTCAGCCGGAACGCGCCGATCCTCCCCGTCGACGGCACGTGCGGACCCAGACAGAGGTCGACCCACCCGTCGTTCCGGTAGACGCTCACGACGTCGCCAGCGGCGACCTCGCCCTCCTCATCGCCGAGCTTCTCGATGATCTCCCGCTTGAAGTCCTGCCCGTCGAAGAGCTCCAGCGCTTCGGGTCGCGAGAGCTCTTCCTTGATGAAGGGCTGGTCCGCGGCGACGATCGCGCGCATCGCCTCCTCGATCCGAGGGAGGTCGTCTGCGGAGACGTGTTCCGGGATCGCGAGGTCGTAATAGTAGCCGTCGGCGATCGCCGGCCCGATCGCGTAACGAGTCCCGGGCCAGAGTTGACACACGGCCTGGGCCAACACGTGGGCGGCGGAATGGCGCACGACGTGGAGGCCGTCCTCCGACGCGGGATCCACCGGCTCGACCGCGATGTCCCGGTCGGGGATGAACGAGAGGTCGCGCAGCTCCCCGTCGACGCGGGCCGCGACCGCGCCCGGGTCCAAGACGCTGCCGACCGGCTCCCCCTCGGGAAGCGCCACGACGGTGCCGTCGGAGAGCGTCAGCTGCGGCATGGACTGAGGATAGCCGACGGCCTCACGCCGGCCGGAGCGAGGAGCGGCTCGACGGGTTACTCGTACGTGATCGCCTCGAGCACGTTGATCCGAGACGCGCGGCGGGCCGGCAGGATCGCGGCGATCACGCCGATCAACGCGGCCACGACCAGCATGAACACCAGCTGCCCGACCGGGATCGCGAGCCGGTCGATCCCGACGTCGGACAACGCCCGCTGCAGAGCCCACCCGAACAGGATCCCGACCACCAGACCGAGCAGCGCGCCGAGCACCGCGATGATCACCGCCTCCACCCGGATCATCCGTTTCACCTGGCGCTTGCTCATCCCGACCGCCCGGAGCAGACCGAGCTCGCGGATCCGCTCGTAGATCGACAACCCCAAGGTGTTCACGATGCCGAACGCCGAGATGAACACCGACAGGATCAGGAGCACGTACACGATCGCGAAGATCTGATCGACCTGCATCACGTACGCCTGCTTGGTCTGTTCCTGGTCGTTGACGTCGACGCTCGGGTAGTCGCGGGCGACGAGCGCCTCGACCCCCGCCCGGGCGGCGGTTTGGTCAACCCCCGGCGCGTACTTCAAGAAGACGACTGAGTCGAGTTGTTGCGCGACGTTGGCGTCGTAGGTCTGGAGGGAGATCGCGTAGTCGTTCAGGAGGGCGTTCGGTTCGAAGATCCCCACGACGGTGAGCGTTTGCGTGCCCGTTCTCGCGAACTCCATCTGCAAGGTCTCCCCGACCGTGAAGTCCTTCGAGTCCGCCTCGGTGCGCGAGACGGCGACGGTATCCGGCCGGGACAGGTCCGTGATGGAACCTGCGTCCATCTCGATGTTGGCGACGTCCGTGATCGTCGCCGGATCGATCGCTGCCGGGAACGTCGTCGAGGATCCGACCTTCGCCTCGGCGCCCTGTCGGAGCGCCGAGACGGTGGAGAAGTTCGGGTCGCCGGCGAGGTCCTTGGCGAGCTGCGGAGAGAACGGCGCGAATTGGGACGCCGTGAGCATCAGATCGGATCGGATCGTGCGATCGAGGACGGCGGTCACCGAGGCCTTCAGCGATGCGGCGAACACCGCCACGAACGCGACGAGCCCGAGTCCGATCATCAGGGCCGCGGCCGTGGACGCCGTCCGGCGCGGGTTGCGGTTGGCGTTCTCGCCCCCGAGCTTGCCGGAGATGCTTCCTCGGAACGGACGGCCGAGGATCGAGGCGATCGGCCGAGCGACGAGCGGGGAGAGCATCGCGACACCGACGAACGTCAGCCCGGCGCCGAGCCCCACGACGATGCCCGCGTTCGACACACCGCCGAACAGTCCCGCGGCCAGCGCGCCGATCCCACCGAGCGTCACCAGCGATCCGATGATCACGCGACGCCGGATCGAACTGCTCGGCGCGGTGCTCTCGCGGAGCGCCTCGATCGGGGCGAGCCGCGACGCGCGTCGAGCCGGCGAGATCGCGGCCACGATCGTGATGCCCGTGCCCAGGATCAGGGACACGACGATCGTCCGCGCCTCGACGACGAGCGCCGTCGGCGGGAGCTTGAGTCCGATCGCGCCGACGAGCGCCTTCAGCCCGATCGCGAGCACCATCCCGAACAAGACCCCCACGACCGACGCCACGAGCCCGACCACGGCGGCCTCGACGAGGACCGACGTCATCACCTGTCGTCTGCGTGCCCCGAGCGCTCGGAACAACGCGAGCTCGCGACTGCGCTGCGTCACGACGATGTTGAACGTGTTGAAGATGATGAATGCCCCGACGAACAACGCGACGAACCCGAACACCAGGAGGCCCGTCCTGAGGAAGCCGAGCCCCTCGTTCACCTGATCCTGCTGCTCGCTCGCGGCGGTCGCTCCCGTGATCGCTTGGTACCCGCTCGGGAGAACCCCCGAGATCCGTTCCGCGAGTTGTTCGGGCGTAGCGGAACCGTCGCCCTGCACGTAGATGAAGTCGAACGTGCCTTCGCGATCGAAGAGCCGCTGCGCCGTCGGAAGGTCGAAGATCGCGAACGAAGCGCCCAGCAGGCTGTTGGAGCTCCCGAAGCGCACCACCCCGGAGATCGTGTATGCATCCGTCCCGGCGAACGTCCCGATCCGCACCTGCTGACCGACCACGAGGTTGTGGTCGGCCGCGGTCCCCGCGTCGATCACGACCTGATGCGATCCGACGGGCGCGGCGCCCTCGACGAGTGTGAAGGCCGACAGGTTCGCGGACCAGGAGCTGCCGATCGTCGGCGCGCCTCCAGACGAGATGCTCTTGCCCGTCGCCGGATCGATGATCTGCGCGAACGCTTGCACCGACCCTTCGGCGAACCGAACGCCGGGCACCGCCTGGACCTTCGGGAGGAGGCTCTCCGGCACGGGGTTCAGTTCCGGACCTCCTCCCCCTCCGCCCCCTCCTCCGGTCGGCGTGAACGCCTGCTCTGCTTGGACGACGACGTCGACGTTCGAATAGGCCTGCCCGAACAGGTCGTCGAAGCTCGCCAGGGCGGTGTCGGTGAGGATGAACGTGCCGGCGGTGAACCCCACTCCGAGCACCACCGCGAGGGCGGTCAGCAAGAGGCGCAACTTCCTGGCGAGGAGGCTCTTGATGGTCGCTCGGAGCATCGGTCAGAGCTCGAGGGACTTCAGCCGATCGAGGATCGCGTCGGCCGTCGGCGACGCCATCTCGTCGACGACCTGACCGTCAGCCAGGAAGACCGCTCGGTCCGCGAAGCTCGCCGCCTTGGCATCGTGGGTGACCATGACGATCGTCTGGCCGTGGTCGTCGACGGCCGCGCGCAGGAACGCGAGAAGTTCCTCGCTCGAGCGAGAGTCCAGGTTCCCGGTCGGCTCATCTGCGAACACGATCTCCGGCCGGGAGACCAGGGCGCGCGCGGCGGCCACCCGCTGCTGTTGCCCGCCGGAGAGCTCGGCGGGCTTGTGCGCCAGCCGGTCCTCGAGGCCCGTCGTGTCCACGACGTCGGCGAACCACGCCCGGTCGACGTCCCTCCCCGCGATGTCAAGCGGGAGGGTGATGTTCTCTTCCGCGGTCAGCGTCGGGATCAGGTTGAAGGCCTGGAAGATGAATCCGATCTTGTCGCGCCGCAGGCGGGTCAGCTCTCGCTCCGACAATCTCGTGAGGTCGACGTCCCCGATGAAGACGTGCCCCTCGGTGGGCGTGTCGAGCCCGGCGAGGCAGTGCAGCAAGGTCGACTTGCCCGACCCAGACGCGCCCATGATCGCCGTGAATCCCCCCGAGGCGAAGTCCAGGGTGATGCCTCGCAGTGCCTCGACGCTCGCGTCTCCGACCCCATAGACCTTGCGCAACCCCTCAGCACGAGCTGCGACCCCGGTGACCGTCTGTGACATGCGGGCGTTCTCCTCGGATCGTTCGTGGGCTCAGAGCGAGGGTTGGGGTGTGCGGCGGAGTCTAGCAACGCGTTCGTGAACCCGATGTGAACGATCCCGGTCGGCGGTCTGCGCGTCCGTTCTGGCTCGAGAGCGCGTTCAGATGCTCTTCGCAGGATGCCGTCACGGTCTCGTCCGGTGGTTGCGGTCCCGCCTAGGATCGAGCTCGCTGCCGGCCCGGGCGCGCAGGAGGAGGAACGATGTTGGCCGAAGAGATCCGTTTCCTGTTCGCGTATGACCGCTTGGCGACGGTTCGGGTGCTGGACGCGCTCGACGGCCTGGACCTTGCCGTGTGGACGCGGACCGACGTCGTCGGCGAGCGGGGTTGGGCGAGATCCTCGTCCATCACCTCGGCGCTTCCCAGCGTTGGCGCATCGGGTTCGAAACGCAGGGTACCGACGAAGGACCCGAGCCGGAACTCGAGCCACTCCCGACGATCGACGAGCTGCGCGAACGTTGGGAAAGGGAGTGGGCTGCGGTCGATGCGTGGTTGCCGACCCTGACGGATGACTTCGTCGCGTACGCGTACGGAGGCGTGCCCGTCTGGCAGATGCTCGTCCACGTCGTGAACCACGGGACGCAGCACCGAGCCGAGGCGGCGGCGCTTCTCACCGACGAGGGCCGATCGCCCGGCGAGCTCGACCTGGTGGACTACGCGGAGGAGCAGGCCCATGGCGGCAGCATCGAGACCTGAACGATGGATCCCGTCGGCCAGCCTGGCTCAGGGCAGGAAGCGCCACCGGGTCGCGCCGCCCGGTTCGAGGATCGAGAGCGCCGTCGCTATCCGCGGGGTGATGCGGTAGACGAACCACGGCGGTGGTCCGGCTGAGGGGGCGCTGTACTCGGCCGTCAGGGCTTGACCCGTCTCGTCCACCCGGCATGGCCAGCCCTCGGCCGCCCAACGCTCAGCCATCACCGCAACGACGGGAGGATCGATGATCCGTCGCGCGTCTCCCTCGACGACGAGATCGAACTCGCGCATCGCGACGCTGAGCGTGCAGCGCGGGTCGCGAGCGACGTTCCGCGCCTTCCGCGTGCCGTCACCGGTCTCGAACCAGAACGTGCCGTCGACCCACGCCGCCCCGATCCCCGTCACGTGGGGAGAGCCGTCGGGGTTGACGGTGGCCAACCAGCACGTGTGGCGATCCGGTCCACCGGTTCCGGGCGCCTGGGTCACTCCTCGCTCGAGCCGCTCCGTGACCGCGGACCACTCGACCAACGGGAGGTCGTAGAGGTCAGCGAGGTTCTTCGCTTCCACCTTCGATCCCACGGTGGCTCCTCCGAACCGCGACCCGTCAGATGGCGAGCCGGCGTCCGCGTGGTGGGACGGTGGGCGCGGCTGGGTTCGAACCAGCGACCTCTCGCGTGTGAGGCGAGCGCTCTCCCGCTGAGCTACGCGCCCGGAAGCCGCCCCACGATAGCAACCGAGTCCGGAAAAACGACGGCGGCACGTGCCCGCGTCGTGCCGCCGTCAGGTCCAGGCGTGGCCCGGACCCGCGAAGTCTCGCATGGTGATGCGAACGGAAGCAAGACCTTTCGCGGGTGGCCCATCCGGGCCATCGACCCGGTAGCATGTCCCGCGACACGATGCGGGAGACCGGATGCTCGCCACCTGGCAGACGTTCATGGACTCGATCATCTCGGTGTTCCCCGACAAGCTCCAGCACCCGATCGAGATCCTGATCTACTTCGCGATCCTGGGGGTGATGGCCGTCGTGCCGCTGATCCTCTGGCTGGGCTGGGTCGTCTCCACGACGGACGTCGAAGAACGGCGCTAGGCGTCTACGGCGAAGCCGGACATCCCTCGTACATGATCCCCAAGTGGAGCTGCCATGCCCCGTGGTCGCGTACGTAGGTCAGGCGCCCGCCCCCGAAGCAACCGTACGGTCGCAGGTCGCGCCATGCCCAACGGAGCTCGGCCGTGTCCGCGCCGAAGCGCACCGGCGCCAGCACCCAGAACACGCCGTCGTGGGGGTCGGCATGGTGGACCCAGCTGATCGGCCGGTCGACGGCCTTCGTGATGGCTCGCTCGAGCGCCGGCCTGATCGGGCTGCAGCGGCGCTGCCGGTCGGGGTTGCCGCATACCCGATCGAGGACCTGGATCGGTCGGTGCCCGTCGTCGAGCACGCCTGCGGTCAATCCGGCCTCCGCGTGGAGACCGCGGCCGTGAACGACCGCGGCCGAGGCCGACGTTGCGCTCGAGGCGAGCACGACGAAACAGAAGATGACCGGGATGGGCCAGCGCACGGGTGAACCTTCGCAGGCAGCGGCTCCGGATGCAATGGCCCGGAGGGCTGAACAGCTTCCGTCGAAGGTAGCGTTCCCGTCGCGCCGGATGCCGCGGGGAAGCCCGGCCCGGAAGCCGATCTGAGCGGGAACGGATGATGACGATCGAGATCGACGGCGAGCCCCCGGGTGCGGAGGAGGCGTGGGCAACCGTCTCCTCCTACGGACACTTCACGGCCCTGCAGGTACGCGACGGCAAGACGCGGGGACTGGCCCGGCACCTTCGTCGGCTCGAGTCGGCGACGAAGGAAACCTTGGGCGTCCCACTCGACGTCGATCGGGTTCGCGCGCTGATCCGTCACGCGCTCGGGACAACGAAGCACGGCTCCGTCCGCGTGTACCTCTTCGAGGGGGGCCGCGACCCTCGAGTCGTGGTGACGGTCAAGCCGCCCGCCCAGATCGAAAGCCCCCAGGCGCTGCGCTCCACTCCGTATCGCCGGCCGAGCCCGCACATCAAGCACGTGACCACGGACCAGGGGTTCTACCGGCGGCGTGCTCAGCAGGAGGGTGCCGACGACGCGCTGCTGACGTACGACGACGGAACCGTGTGTGAGACCACGATGGCCAACATCGGCTTCCTCGACGCGTCCGGCGTCGTGTGGCCGGAGGCGGAGATGCTCCACGGCATCACGATGCAGCTCCTGGAAGAGGTGCTTCCCCGGCGGGACGTTCCGATGCGCCGAGTGCCGATCCGTGCATCGGGCGTCTCATCGTTCGAAGGAGCCTTCCTCTCGAACGCTCGAGGGATCGCCGCGGTGACCCGGATCGACGGTGCGGAGCTGGCGACGCCGGTGGATCGGCTCTCGGATCTGCTCGACGCCTACGCGTCGGTCCCGTGGGACGTGATCTAGAGGCCGCTGGGGGGATGCGGCCTTACCGTGTGGATGGGTCGCGAGCCCGCGGGGCCGCGGCGACCGGCGCCGTCGTGACCGCATCGGCCGGCGCCCCGAGCCGGAGCACCCGGCCGCCGAACGCCACCGCGCACACGCCGAACCATGTCCACCCGAGGATCAGGCCGCCGACGACGTCCGATGTCCAGTGCGCGCCGAGCAGCACCCGTGAGCATCCGACGGCGAGGGCGATCGCGACCGCCGCGCCGTCCAGCGCGGCTCGCACCCGTGGCGAGGCTTCACGTCCGAGGACCAGCGCGACCGCCGCCCACGTGGCGGCGACCGCGGTCGCGTGACCGCTGGGGAACGACGGCCCATCCACCACGTGGAGAGGGGGAACGTCCGGTCGCACGCGCTCGACCGCCACCTTGATCAGGTTCGAGAGCAGGAACTGGCCCCCGACGACCACCACGAAGAACAGCACCACGCTCGCGCGCCGCCAGCGACGAACCGCGACCGCGGCCGTCACGCAGGCGACCGCGACGACGACGACCGTTCCTCCCGCCCAGGTGACCCAGCCGAGCACGTCCAGCGACAGTGGGGTCCCGTGCACGGCCGCCCACCGCGAGACGGACCGATCGATGTTCACCACGCCCGACCCCGCGCGGATCATGGCGACCAGCACGCCGAAGACGACCCCCGCAACGATGACGCCGACCAGCACGACCGTCAGCGCGAGCCCGGTGGCTACCTGCGGATCGAGGCGAGCTCGCAAGAACCTGCGAACCCCTCTGCGATCGACCAGCGCCGACTCGAGGTGCTTCGAGGCGGACCGTGCGGGGTCGGCTTGGGGGATCGCCCTGACGGCGACGGCGCAGGCCAGACCGGCAGCGAGGCTGAGCGCTGCGACGATCCAAAGCTCCGCCACCGTCGTTCCTTCGCCATGTGGCGCGGCTACCTCGGCCGCGGCGATCCGTGGTGCAACGTTTCCCGACCCTCGTTGGGGGGAAACCATGGGCCACGTCAGGGATGAGATCCCTGGGAACGAGGGGTGGGCCATGCACGCGGGAACCCGTCGATACGGGCTGCTCGGACACACGTCGATCGCCCCGATGTTCGTGCCGTCACCGGGGACGTTCTCCCAACGTCTCGGCGGGCGCCTGCGGGGGTTCCGGCCGTTCGTGGCGGGCCTGTTCGCGTGGGCGGCCGGGCTGATCGTCCTCGGCACCGCGATCGTCGGGCTCGGGCTGCTCTTGATCCACCTCCTGTTGCCGGCCGGAATCGACCGCCTCGACGCCCGCGTGAGCACCTGGTTCGTCCAGCAGAGGACCCCGACCCTCGACATGCTGACGCGGATCGGATCGGATCTGGGAACGACCCCGGTGATCATCGGCGTGGCCGCGGTCGCGGTCATCGCCTTGGCGATCGACAGGCGCTGGCTGCAGATCGGCTTCCTCGTGGGTGCGCTGACCTTGGAGTTCCTCGTCTTCCTCACGTCCACGCTCGTCGTCGACCGGATGCGACCGATGGTTCCCCGGCTCGATCCGACGCCCGTGACGTCGAGCTACCCGTCGGGCCACGCCGCCGCCGCGTTGACCCTGTACGTCGGACTCGCGATCGTCATCTGGTCGCTCGCTCGATCGTCCGCGATCCGGGCGATCGTGTGGATCGTCGCGGTCGCGCTGCCGCTCTCCGTCGCCGTCTCGCGGCTCTACCGTGGGATGCACCACCTGACGGACGTGATCGCGAGCCTCCTGCTCGCGTGTGGCGCGCTGCTGTTCGCGATGCTCGCGACCCGGACCGCGGTCGCCGACTCCGACGCCCGCGCCCAGGAGGAGCCCCTCCCCGCTCCTGCCGCGCGGAGCGAGGTCCCGGTGACGTCGTGACGGCCGTCGGCGTCATCGCTCATTCGGCCAAACAGCTCGGCGACGGCCTGGGCGCGCTTCGCACGTCGCTCGCGCACCACGGCATCGACGACCCTCTGTGGCGCGAGGTGCCGAAGAGCAAGTTCGTGCCGAAGCAGGTCGAGGAGCTCACGGAGGCGGGGGTCGATCTGTTGTTCGTCTGGGGCGGCGACGGCACCGTGCAGCGGTGCATCGACGCCGTCGGGAGTGCGCCGGTCACCCTCGCGATCCTCCCGGCCGGCACCGCGAACCTCTTCGCGAGCAACCTGGGGATCCCGAAGGACCTGGACGAGGCAGTCCGCATCGGCCTGAACGGCCGCAGACGTGTCCTCGACGTCGGCACGGTGAACGGTGAGCGGTTCGGGGTGATGGGCGGCACCGGTCTCGACGCCGTGATGATCCGCGACGCCGACGCGGGCCTGAAGGACCGGCTGGGACGCTTCGCCTACGTCGTCACCGGAACACGTGGTGTCCGCCGGGATCCCGTCCGGACACGGGTCGAGGTGGACGGGATGCCGTGGTTCAAGGGGCCGGCCAGTTGCGTGCTGGTCGGCAACATGGGCGACGTGCTCGGTGGCATCTCGGCGTTCCCCGACGCCCGCCCCGACGACGGCCGGCTGAACGTGGGCATCGTCACGGCGGACGGCGCCGTCGAATGGGCGCGCACGCTCGCGCGGACGGTGGTGGGCGGCGCGGCATCGTCCCCCTTCGTCCAGACGACCACCGCGACCAGGATCGACGTCCGCCTGAAGACCGCGTCGCCCTACGAGCTCGACGGCGGCGATCGACCCAAGACCGCTCGACTCAAGTTCCGGGTGAAGCCCGCCGCGATCACGGTGTGCGTGCCGGAGAGGGAGGACGAAGGATGAGCACGGCGAACGTGGTCCCCGAGACCTGGCATCTGACCGGCGACGACGCCAAGGAGACGCTCGAGCGCACCGACCGGACGCAGCTGGTCAAGGACGCGATCACGCGGCTGCGGTTCTCCGATGGGTTCAGCCACGCGCGATCCATGGCGTTCCTGCTCGTCCTCGTGTTCGTCCAGGCCCTCATCGCTGCGGTCGGGATCGCGAGCGCCGTCGGCAGCGGCGGCCTCAGCGACTCGATCGTCAAGGTCCTACAGTCGATCGTTCCGGGACCGGCCGGACACGTCCTCACGGACGCGGTCCAGCAAGCGCATCAGGCGGGCTCGTCCGGCCAATGGCTCGCGATCGCGTTCGGCACGATCGGCGCGCTCGTCACCGGCATGACCTTGATGGGTCAGATCGAGCGAGCGCTGAACCGGCTCTACGGCATCGAGAAGGACCGCGACACCGTCCACAAGTACGGGCGCGCCCTCGTGCTCGCGCTGACCGCAGGGATCCTGTCGATCTTCGCGTTCGCCGGGCTGGGGCTCGGGAGCGCGATCGCGTCGTCGCTCGGTGGAAGCACCGCCCGGACGATCTGGAACGTCGTGCGGTGGCCTCTCGGCGTCGCGCTCCTGATCGGGGCGACGGCGTTGATCTTCCGGTGGGCGCCCCGGCGGCACCAACCGGCCTGGTCGTGGCTGTCGTTCGGCGCCGTCGTTTCGGTCGGACTGCTCGCCGTGGTCACGCTGCTGCTCAACCTCTTCTTCTCGCTCGGCACGACCTTCGGCGCGACCTACGGTCCGCTCGCCGGACTGATCGCGCTCGCGTTCTGGTCGTTCTTCAGCGCGTTGGCACTCTTGGTCGGCGCGGCGGTCGCTGCGCAGCTCGAGGCCGTGCGCGCCGGCGTCGCCTCACCGGTGAGCACGCAGAAGGCGGTGGCGTCCGAGCCGGATCTCGGAGCTCCCGGCGAGCGGCGCGTCGTCAGCCAGACGCCGTGACGCAGACGACCGAAGCACATCGCCGCACGGACGACGCCCGGATCGACCGGCTCCGACGGACGCTCGAGGGCACGATCGGCGTCCCCGCGACCGAAGGCAACGCGCTCAACGTCCTCCGGAACGGCGACCAGATCTTCCCCGCGATGCTCGAGAGCATCGCCGGCGCCCAGCACACGATCGACATGTTGACGTTCGTGTACTGGCGAGGGGAGATCGGCACGACGTTCGCGGAGGAGCTGGCCGAGCGGGCTCGCGCGGGTGTGCGCGTGCGCCTGCTGCTGGATGCGTGGGGCGCGCAGTCGATCGATCGGTCGCTGACCACGATGATGGACGAGGCGGGCGTGCACGTCCGCTGGTTCCGACCGCTCAGGCGGATGCAGCCCCACAAGGCGAACCACCGGACGCACCGGAAGGTATTGATCGTCGACGAGGAGATCGGGTTCACCGGCGGCGTCGGGATCGCGGATGAGTGGAACGGCGACGCGCGCAACGAGCGCGAGTGGCGAGACACGCACTTCCGGATCCGTGGTCCCGCCGTGGACGGCCTGCGGGCGGCCTTCCTCGACAATTGGGTCGAGATCGACGACGTGCTGTTCCAGTCGGAGGTCGACCGCTTCCCGGAGCAACCGCAATCGGGGTCGACGCTCGTGCAATGCGTTCGTGGCGCGTCCGAGGCGGGGTGGAGCGACATCTCCACGCTGTTCCTCGGCCTGTTCCAGCTCGCCCGGGAGCGCATCAGGGTCGCGACCGCGTACTTCGTCCCCGACACGCAGCTCAACGAGCGGCTGATCTCCGCCGCGGAGCGCGGCGTGAAGGTCGAGATCCTGCTCCCCGGACGGCACGCGGACAAGCGGTTCGTCCAGCTCGCCGGGGAGTCCTCGTACGAGCGGCTGCTCGAGTCGGGCGTCCGCATCTGGAACTTCCGGCCTTCGATGCTCCACGCGAAGGTCATGACGGTCGACGGGGTCGTCGCGAACATCGGGTCGGCCAACCTCAACGCCCGTTCCACCGAACTGGACGAGGAGATCAACCTCGTCGCGTTCGACCCGGCGCTCGTTCGGACCCTCGATGAGCAGTTCGACGACGACCTCGAGCGGAGCGAGGCGATCGTGCCAGGCCGATGGAAGGATCGCTCGATCGCGCAGCGGACGATGGAACGTGCCGCCGGAGTCTTCCGTCACGAGATCTGACGCGCGGCCCGAGGATCCGCCGGGCGTGGCCCGCAACGAGGTCCCCGTCCGCATCCATGGGATCGGAGGAAAATGCCGTCTGACCTGCGGGTTTACTAGTGGGCGCTAGAGGATTTGAACCTCTGACCTCTTCCGCGTCAAAGAGGAACAGGGGTGCAGGTCACGGTGTTCCGACACCATTGCCGCAGGTCACGGGTCGTTACCGGTACAGACAACAGCACCACGGCGAGGCATGTTTGTGGCACGTACGTGGCACGGCGTGGCCTCGAGGAACCGCACCCCGCGGTGCCCGAGGGTTCGCGAATATACCTGGAGGCTGGGGAACCTAAAGAGGGGGAACCCCGGAGCCCGTCAGCCGTCATCGGCTTCCGCATGCTCGACGTTCAACCCGTCAAGGAACTCCTTAGCTGCCCGTTTGGACCCGAGCGCGTGAAGGACCGCGTGCTGCCCGTACTGCGAGATGATCTCGTGTTCGCGCTCGGGCTCCGAGCGGCGGTTCCGCCAGATGACGATGGCCAAACGCCACTCGTCGCGCAACCGTCGCCAGGACGAATCGTCGCACCCTTCGGGCATCTCCCCAACCGGCTTCCGCAGGCCGCGCAGGAACGCGCGTCCCACGCACACCCACCAGGGCGTGTCGAGAAACACAACGGTGTCCGCGCGTTCGAGGCGGAGGTCGAGTGTCTCGTAGTAGTTGCCGTCGGCGATCCACGCGTCGCCGGCGAGCAGGCCGCTTTGCTTCTCGCGCCACTCGAGCTCCGACGGCGCAACCCAGCCGGGCTTCCAGAAATGGAGGTCGAGATGGATGACCGGCAAACCGGTCTTCGCAGCAAGCGAGCGCGAGAAGGTGCTCTTCCCGGACCCTGCCATCCCAGTCACGAGGACGCGGCGGCCTATCCCCAAGGCTGCATCGCTCATCGACGTCAGTGTCCCTCAAGTGCTGGCCTATGTACCTGGAGCTAGTTGCGCGGAGGGCTCCCCCGGATCAAAGCTCACCGGCGGGTATCACTATCCGGACGTGATATCCGGCTGGATGTCCGAGAACCCCCGGATCCGCCCGAGCGGCCGTAGGCCGTGACCGTTCGTGCGGATCTGAAAGAGGCCGCAATCATCCACGCAGGTGTACAGCGCGAGTCGAGATCCGTCCGGGAACCAGCCTGGCTCCAAGGATTCGCGCTCCATCAGCACGGACGGGTCGGTCCCGTCGCGATCAACGATGTACACGTGCCATCCGGTTCGGGTGTCAACGCCGCTGAATGCCACCTGCTGGCCGTCGGGAGACCACTCGGGGTCTTCTTCGAACGCTGACGTGTGCGTCAATCGCCGCAGGTGCGAGCCGTCCGGCAGCATCACGGCCAGATCGAGCCCGCCGGTCGAGAACTGGTGGGCGAACACGATCGTCGAGCCATCCGGCGACCACGCCGGATCGAAGTCGAACGCGTCCGCCTGCGAGATCTGGTGCTCGTCCCTTCCGTCCGCGTTGATCACGTAGATCTTGTAGTCACGAGTGAACACGATCCGGTGGCCGTTCGGCGACCAGGACGGGTTGATGATGTCGGCATGGTCGTGCGTCAGCCGATGCCTGTTCGATCCGTCGGCGTTCATGATCCAGACGTCGCTCGGCCCCGTGCCGTTGAACTGCGTCTCGAAGTGGACCCATGCGATCTTGGTGCCATCCGGCGACCAGTCCGGATCTTGGTCGGCAACGGCGTTATGCGTGAGCCGCACCTGGTTGCGGCCCGTGCCGTCCATGGTCCAGATCTCGTAGTTCTCCGGCGCGCTCTCCTGGAGCCGGGCGAACACGATCCGCACGTCCGTCGGCGAGGTGGCCGCGGCGTGCGCCGCAGGGTTCGGAACGACGATGAGCGAGAGCGAAGCCACGAGGAACGCGGCCGACGTACGACGGGGCACGAAGATCCCTCCCTCGGATCGGCGGACCCCCCGAGCCTACGGGGGCTCGCAATGCGAGCGCTACTGCCCTAGCGTGCGGCCTCGGCCTCTTACTTCGCGTCGATCTCCGCCAGCACTCGCGCCACACGCCGGCGCGCTCCGGGTACATCGTCAGGAAGTCGATGACCGAACGATGATTTCGGAGACGGCCCATAGTCCGACTTCAAGGACGGTCTTCTGAGGGGGGCTGTGATGGGGAGGGTGATATCCGAAATCTCGATGTCGCTGGACGGTTTCATCACTGATCCCGATGCGAGCGTCGGAAGCCCGTTGGAGGGAAACGACCCTGGCCGACTTCACGATTGGAAGTTCGACGCGAAGACGGAGACCGACGTCGCGATCGTGGACGAGATGTATGCCTCGACCGGGGCGGTCCTGATCGGGAAGCGGATGTTCGACGTCGGTTTCGAGCCGTGGGGCGACCCTCCTCCCTTTGGGATGCCGGTGTTCAAAGTGACGCACGAAGCGCGAGAGCCTCTCCCGATGCAGGGCGGCACAACCTACACCTTCGTGACGGATGGGATCGAGCCCGCGCTCGAGCGGGCCCGCGCCGCCGCCGGCGACAAGGATGTCGGTATCTGGGGCGGAGCGAACATCATGAGGCAGTACCTGAAGGCCGGGTTGCTGGACGAGATGCAGATCCACCTGATCCCCGTACTCCCGGCGGCGGTGTCCGGCTCTTCGAGGATTTCGACCCTGAGGGGATCGAACTGCGGAGGCTCATTTCGATCGAGACACCGGGGGCCACGCACCTCCGATTGGAAGTGGTGATTGACGCAGGGGTGCTGAAGCCGCGCAAGGCCGGAGCCCCGACCGCGACCGTCATGTGCCCAGGAACGTCTGCGGCCACCCGTACAGCTTGCAGATCCGGTCCCACGTATCGAAGTCGGGGAAGGCGTTGCCGGCTTCAAGGGCTCGGTATTCAGCCGGTGGGATTCCGAGTCGCCACGTCACCTGGCCGAATGTGAAACCGCGCCTCTCGCGATCCTTCCGGAGGAGGGCTGGAATGCCGCCACAAGCCGGAGGGTAGCCCGTATTGCCGACTCTTCCCTTTCCGAGCCCACTTCTAGCGTAGAAGGGGGCACGGGGTCCTAGGCGGTCGGGGGGTCGCCGAACGACGGGCAAGAGTCCCTCTCCGCTTGCCCGTCTGGGCCCCGCCCTTCTTCCGAGCAACAAGTCGAGTCGGCATCCGTGTAACGCAACGAGAAGCTGCAGCGATCCAATGGAGTGCCCTTGGGCACGCTGAGACCTAGGGTGGGGGCGATCCCGAGGACTCGTTAAACCCCCCGTCCACCCTGGGTCTCTTCCTCTTCGCCGGGTCCAAGGACGTGCCCAAGATGGCGGGCGTCAGCCGAAGTCCGAAGCGCGTCGAGCTTTTCTCGCTCGACACACGCGGAGTGGATGCGACGCAATGAGGCTCTCCCCAGCCGCGCCAAGACGTCAGCGTTTGCGAATCCGATCTTTCGAAGGGTGGCGAGGTGGACCTCGCCGAGGTGGGTCACGTACTCGTCCGATCGTGACCGTCGTTCGAACCAGCCGCATCCCACGGGTGGGGGGGAACCCGTCATCGGTCGTCAGGATTGCCGCAACAAGGCGGGGCCAAACCGGACCGGCTGCGTGATTCGATGGCTGAACCGATCTCATCGGCCAGGTCGCTGGATAGCTGCAACGTGTCGGGGCCCCCGGTGCCTAAGCAGGTTCCGAGAGCCCCGACGATCTGGTTGCGTGCGCTACGCCGACCGGATCTGAGGAGCGATGTTCACGCCGGGGAACGTACTGGTGGGCGCTAGAGGATTTGAACCTCTGACCTCTTCCGCGTCAAGGAAGCGCTCTCCCCCTGAGCTAAGCGCCCGCGCTGACCTGTACGTTTCCCGAAACTCCCCTTTGCACACCGCTTGCACAGCGCATAATTGGAGCGCATAAGAGCGACGAACGGAGACGGGATGGCACAGGTCACGAGGGCGAGTCTAGCGGACGTCGAACGGCTGGCATCGTCGTGGCGGCTGCATCTAGCCGCAGAGCGCAAGTCACCGGCGACGATCGAGGCGTACAGCTACGCGACGACCCAGCTCGCGGCCTTCCTCCACGAGCGGGGGATGCCGACCGACGTCAGCGCCATCACGAGGGAGCACATCGAGGCGTTCCTCGTCTACGTGATCGAGAACCGCTCCGCTTCCACAACCGAGACCCGCTACCGCGGCCTTCGCGGGTTCTTCGGATGGCTCGAGGAGGAAGGCGAGATCCCCGCCTCACCGATGGCACCGATGAAACCTCCGAAGGTCCCCGAGCAGCCGGTCGCCGTCCCCTCCCTCGACGACGTCAAGAAGCTGCTCGCGACGTGTGCCGGAAACGACTTCGAGTCCCGGCGCGACGCCGCGATCATCCGCCTCTTCGCCGACGCTGGGATCAGGCTCGCGGAGCTTGCCGGGCTCAAGCTCTCGGACCTCGACCTCGCGAACGGTGCCGTCCTGGTCCACGGCAAAGGCGATCGCTACCGGATGGCGAGCTTCGGTCGCAAGACCGCGAAGGCACTCGACCGGTACCAGCGGATCCGGCTGGCCCACATCGACGCGGAGACCGAAGCGATGTGGCTCGGGCTCAAAGGTCCGATGACGGGCTCCGGCATCCGACAGATGCTCTGGCGTCGATCCGAAGAGGCGGGCATCCCCCGGATGCACCCGCACCAGCTTCGGCAATACTTCGCGCACTCGTGGCTCGCGGAAGGCGGCCAGGAAACGGACCTCATGGCGCTCACCGGCTGGAGGACACGGACGATGGTCCAACGCTACGCGGCTTCGACGCAGGCCGAACGTGCCCGCGACGCGCATCGCAGGCTGAGCCCTGGGGACGGCTTGTGATCGTCTACTGTCGCCATAGTCGAGCCGTGGCGATCGTCGAGCGCAACCCGGTCGGTGGGTTCGTCGAGCTGCGCTACCGAGAGCCGAGGCACCGGGATCGTCATGCGAAGGCTTTGGGGCTCGATGGTCGGGACAACGCGTGGACCAATCTGCAGGAGACGACGAGGCCGACCGTCGATGTGAACGGATGCCGTGATTGAGGTGTGCGTCAGTTGCCCGTCGCGACCCTGGTGCAGAGGTTCGAGGC
>JBKOUM010000014.1:0-16229 GCA_046723385.1 Actinomycetota bacterium | reverse complement strand
CAACCACGTCGCCCGTCGGCTCTACGAGTCGATGGGCTACGTCGAAACCGCCCGCCAGCTGCACAAGGAGCTGGGCGACGAAGACCCGCTGGTATCCTGAGCGCCGGCCTGGCCGCGCCGCGCGGTCCCATCGTCTAGGGGCCTAGGACACCACCCTCTCAAGGTGGAGACACGGGTTCAAATCCCGTTGGGACTACCAGGAAACGCGCAGGTCAGGGGCCGACCCGGTTCGTTCTCGTCCCGCATTCGTCCTGCGGCCGCTGCGAACGGGCCGAGTCACACGTCGACCCAGAACCCGGAGGTGACGTTCGCCATCACACCCGTCATCGCGCTCGCCCGGTCGGACGCCATGAGCGCGGCGGCCTCGGCGACCTCCGGCACCGTCGGAAGCCGCCCGAGCATCGTGCGCCGAGTGACGTCGCTGAGGAAATCGTCCGCGGAGACACGCTCGGCCTGAGCGTGTCGCTCGAACGTCTCTCCGACCCCCGGCGAATCCGGCGAGCCGGCGGACCGGAGGATGATGAACCGCACGCCCCGTGGCCCGAGCTCGAGGGCGAGACTGCGCCAAAGCGCCTCAACCGCTGCGCACGCCACCCCGAATCCGCCGTTGTGAAGCATCGGTGTGGGGGGCACGGTGACAGACATGATCACACCCGACCCTCGCTGGGCCATCTTCCGGGCGGCGGTTCGGGCGGTCACGAACTTCGTGCGCATCGCCTTGAAGGTCGGCTGGACGAAGTGCTCGACGGGCATATCGACCAGCAGGGTCCCTTGGACGTCATCCATGCCGATCGCGTCGAACAACACATCGATCGCGTGCGTTCGCCCGGCGACGTCGTCCAGATGACGCTGCACAGCGGCCTCGTCGAGGGCATCGACTTCGGCGGCCTCGGCAGTCACGCCCAAAACGGAGACCTCATCGGCGAGTGCCCGGACGGAGGCCACGGTCCGACCGGCGATGTAGAGATCCGCCCCTTCCCGAGCAAAGGCACGCGAGACGGCGCTCCCGATCGCACCCCCCGCTCCATAGATCACCACGCTCTTGTTCTCAAGCAGCATGTTCATCTCCCTCCTCGACCCCGTGGATGGCGGCCCCGCGGCTCACCCGGGTATCGGTTGCTGGACATCCACTGAAGATCCATGTCGAGGGACCCTTGTGCTTGGGTCGTTTTCAACCGCCTGCTCGCTCGCCTGCCCGGAGGTTCTCTCCAGCCGGGCCAGGCGTGTCACGGTCGCCGTGTCTGAGGGCTCACCTCTATGAGCCCTGGCGATGAAATGGTGTGACCGATGGACGAGAACGAGCGGCTGGCCGAGCGCTTCGAGCAGCACAGACCCCGGCTGCGGGCGGTGGCGTATCGAATGCTCGGCTCACCGGCTGACGCGGATGACGCTGTTCAGCATGCCTGGCTGCGGCTGAGCCGGTCCGACGCGGAGCAGATCGACAACCTCGGCGGATGGTTGACCACCGTCGTCGCGCGGGAGTGCCTGCATATGCTGCGCGCTCGCCGACGCCGGCGCGAGGATCCGCTGGCCGCGCACCTGCCCCACCTGGTTGCCGTCCCGGACGGGGATCTCGATCCCGAGCAGGAGGCGTTGCTGGGCGACTCGGTGAGCTTGGCCCTGCTCATCGTGCTCGACCAGCTCACTCCGGCCGAGCGGTTGGTGTTCGTGCTGCACGACATGTTCGAACTGCCCTTCGAGGAGATCGCCAGCATCGCGGGCCGCACGCCGGCCGCCGCACGCCAGCTCGCCAGCCGGGCACGGCGACGCGTGGACGGTGCCAAGATCCCATCACCCGATCCGGATCTAGCGCGCCAGCGGCAGGTCGTTCGCGCCTTCTACGCGGCTGCGTGGACCGGCGACTTCGACGCCCTCGTCCAGGTCCTCGACCCCGACGTTGTCCTGCGCACCGACTTCGGCACGACCCGGCCGCCAACCGTCGTCCGCGGCGCACAGGCCGTGGCCAAGCAGGCCCGCGCGCCACGCGGTGGCCAACTGCGCCCCACCCTGGTCAACGGCATGACCGGAAGGTTGATCATCCGCGACGGGCGGCCGTTCTCCGTCATGGTCTTCGCCGTCGCGGCCGGCAAAATCGTCAGGATCGACGTCATTCGCGACCCCGACCGCGTCGAGCGCGTCGCCTCCGCCGTCCCCAGCGGGACGGAGCGAGCAGGAGGGTGAATTCCGTCGACAACGGCCGTACGCGTGCGCTCGTCATCAGTACATGACTCTGTCGATGATCCAGCAGCAGACCCGTGGGCGGCGCCTTGGCATCTCCGTCTCGGCGCTCGGTTGAGGTCAGCGACGGTCGGTGCCGAGCGGGATGGCGAGCCGGATCTCGACGATATGGGAGCTTGATCCCGCGGGATCGAACGGGACCTCATCAGGCGAGGGATTCGAGATACTTCTGGGTTTCCGACTTGAAGTATCGCGCCCAGCCCGCCGGCTGCGCGCTGTACTCGGGTTCGCGGGCGGTGTGGTCTGCGCCGTGCTGGACCAGTAGGCGCGAGATCGACAGCTCGCCCGCTGCCGCCGCATAGTGCAGGGCGGTGGCGCCGGTGGCGCTGACACCGTTGACGCCGAAACCAAGATCGATGAGCGATCGGACCGTTGACCAGTTGCGCGCCTCGGCCATCGGCGCAACCAGGTCTGCGTGCCCATCGCGCAGCCCGGGATCGGCGGCCAGCATCGACCGCATCGTGGCTTCGTCGGCGGCCTCGGCGGCTTCTATGAACTGCATCCTGCCCTCCTCGCGTGGTTGCACTCGTACCTATGAGCCCAGCCGACGAGCCGATGCGACAGTGCGAGTTCCTCGAACAGCTGCTTCCTCGGGTTCGTGACGTTACGGGGATCAACGAGAGGAGAGCCGTTCAGCCAGCAACTCGACCACGGCGACGCGGGGCGCGAGAAGACCGAGACCCCGGTGGTCATCTCAGTCGGCCATCCACGCTTCCCGTTGACCGAGCCGTCGCCGAACCTGGGTCGCGCCACGCATCGACCGAGCATCTGTGCTGACCCTCCCTCAGCGCAGGGCAGCAACCGCGAGCGCTCCAAGCCCGATCCCAAGGATGCGAAGACCGTCGAGGTCTCCGACGTGAACGTGGAACAGCACCAGCACCGCGCAGACGAGGGCGACGACGGCCAGGAGCTTCTTGAGCATCAAGGTTCCTCCTCTCTCCGGTCCGAGCGGCCGCCTAGTCCGGCCATTCCTTCCAATGCCCGAGGTGGGGTTTGCTTCGCCAGCGCACACGCCGGAGGGAGACGATGCTGAGCACGACGATCAGGATGACCAGCGCGATCCCGATCACGAGTGGGAACGCCGCCGATGTCGCCACAGAGCGAGCCTACGTTAGGTGTCGGGTGAGCCTACGCGTCGGCTCGGGCGCGAACGACGATAGAGCGGGACCAGCTGGGACGAGTCAGGACGCCCGCGGAAGGCCTCTCCCAAGTTGGGAACACGGGTTTCAGATCCCGTTGGGCCGCCAGATGTGCACGTTCCGGAGCTCTCCAACGGTCACGCTGGGGAACGGAGCCTGCGATGAGCCTCTGACGACAGGTCCATACGGCGAGATCGGGCGGACAGGGCGGCCCGATCGCTTGCCCCGCTCACACCCGATCCCGGCTCGACGCCTCCTCACCGTCGAGAGATCCCGCTCCTGCCCCCAGGTGGGTCGACCTCCTCCTTCGTCTCTCCCCCGGACGATCAGTCCGTGCCGCACTCAACGAACGACCCCGACCCCGGAGCCCTCGCTGCGCTTAGCCATCCGACGAGGTCCCCAGCCCCTGCGGACGTCGACACGACGATCTTCCTGTCCACCGACGGTGTTCCACCTGCCGCCTCGGATAACGAGAACGAGGTGTCTTGGGCGATGGGGTAGTCGACGAAGTCATCGTCCTTAAAGGTGACCCGCATCGTCACGTCCCCGCCGATCGCTCGGAACGCGCCGTAGACGACGAAGGGCTGCTTGTTCGTCCCTCGACACCAAACGTCCGTATCGGCGCTGGTCTGATCGATCAACGCATGATCGGCGATGCGCCCGCTCGTAGCGGCGCCGCCTGTCCCGATCGTGGCGAAGACGATGACCGCCCCGATCAGCGCGGCGGTCATTGCGATGCCCACGATGGGTGTGAGTCTCTTCATCGTGATCTCCCTCCCTGGCTCAACCGGATGCGGATCACCGCACAAGGAGGGCCGCGTTGCATCGTTGTCGTCGCGGACCGGCGGATCGGTCCGCCGTGGTCCCCGCGAACGGCATCGACGTGAGCCGTGGTCCCTCCCAGGTTCATCGAGCGTTGGCCGTCGCTCGCCGGACCGATGGACCAGACTTTCAACGTAGGATCGTCCGCCGGCTTCGCGCAAGGGGCGTCCGACCTACGCTCGACGGCGTCGAAGGCCGGCGGGTCTTGTCGGTCCGAGGAGCTACGGTCGACCCCGATGGTGACGATCGACGACGTCCGCGTGTTCGCCAACACGTTGCCGCGCACGACCGAAGCCCTCGTGCGCGATCGTGTGAAGTTCCGGGTGGGGCGGATCGTCTACCTCGCCTTCTCTTGCGACGAGACCGTGATGGGCTTCGCGTTCCCCAAGGACGAGCGGGACGGCCTCGTGGCGTCGGATCCGGTCAAGTTCCTCCCCCCGGAGCCGGTGGACGTCCGGTACCACTGGGTCCAGGTCCGGCTCGACGCGATCGATCTGGCGGAGATGCGCGAGCTCGTCCTCGACGCGTGGCGGATGGTCGTCCCCAAGCGTGTCGCCGCGGAGTACGAGGCTCGGTGAGCGACGAAGCGCTCGACGCCTGGCGGGCACTGGAGCGTGCGTCGTTCCGCCGGACCTTGATCAGGCGACGGCTCCGCGTCACCGACGGCCCCGGCCGCCTCGCTCAGGTCGCCCTGTGGGGCTTCGTCCATGTGCTCTGGGCCGCCAACGACCTGGTCTCGCTCGGTCACAGCGTGCCGGTCGACGAGCTCACCCGGACGATCGAGCGCTACCGTCGGGGCGACGGGTTCGCGGCGTCGCCGCGAAGCCGTCGCCGCTTCTTCGATGACAACGCGTGGCTGGGCCTCGTCGCGTTCCGATCGGGCGACCGGGCCCTCGCCCAGGCGATCCTCCGGTTCATCCGGACCGGCGAGCATCCGGACGGCGGCGTGCGTTGGGCCGAGGGCGCGTCATCCCGGAACACGTGCAGCACGGCGTCCGCCGCGTGGCTCGCGGGATCGCTCGGCGAGACCGACGTGGCGGGCCGCTGGATGGACTGGCTCGACGCCACGCTCCGCGACCAGGACGGGCTCTACGCCGACAACATCGACGGCGACCACATCGAACCGACGGCCTTCAGCTACAACCAGGGCGCCGCCGTCGCCGCGCTCCACCTGCTCGGTCGCGACCGCGATGCGGCCGCGACCGCCCGGGCCTCGCTCGCCGTCTTCGACGGCGAGCGCCTCTGGCACGAGCCGCCACCCTTCGCCGCGATCTGGCTCCGCGCACTGTTCGGCGTGCCGTCGGTCTCGGAGCAGACCGCCGAGGTCCACGGACGCTACGCCGACCGGTTGACCCGAGAAGCGCGGGACCCGGCGGACGGGCTGTTCACACGCGGCGGTCTCGGCTCGTACGACGGGACACGCACGATCGACCAGGCCGCGATCGTCCAGGTGCTCGCGATGCGCTAGTCGCGGCGTTCGCCGATCACGGGCTCCGTGTGACACGCACAGAGCTCGTCCATGCATCCAGACCGGATCTCGCGGCCCGGCTCCCAGACCAGATCGTGGTCGTCCTCGGCGAAGACGTACCGGCAGCCGCAGCCGTAGCAGACATCACGTAGGACCTGGTGCCAATCGCCCCAGGCATCCTGTCGCTCTGGCAGCGTGAGGATCTTCCCCATCGGACCCCCTCCCCGTCATCCTGCTCCTCGACGGGCCAGGGGGCAAGCACCTCGTCTCAGCAGTCGTACACGTTCTCCCAGACAGGGCCCTTCCCGACGGGGACATCTCGCTTGGATGCGAGGTCCCGCAACCGATGCCGGTACTTCCGCATCGCCCAGCGAGGGAAATCGGCGTGGACGAGGCATCGCCACGATCGATAGAGCTCGAACCGGTAGGGGCTGACGAGCGACTCCCGGTGTCCGATCACGTTGCCGATGTTGATCCCGAACTTCTGCATGAGCCAGAGCGTCAGCCGCAGCGACGAATGCATCTGCGCCCAGTCGCTGAGCACCATCTGGTCGCTCGTGCCGACGTGCTCGATGCCGATCGCGGTGGAGTTCATCCCGACGGCGTGCCGGCACCGGATCCTCAGCCGGACGAGCTGATAGATCGTGCCGTCGCGGTCGATGATGAAGTGCGCACACGTCCCCGGCAGCTCGCCGTTGTGTCGAGAGTCGGCGGCGAACGTGTTCCACGCGCTGGAGAAACTCGTCCCGGCGGTGTAGTGCTCGACGATCACCTTCGGAGCCCGCAGGCGCCACGTGTGTTGCCCGTAGTGGCGTTTCGAATACCCCGCCATCTCCGACTTCCGCTTCTCGCCGAAGGGGATCGGCTTCCACACGATCGGCGGCTTCCTCGCCGCGAGCGTCACGGAAGTGGGCTCCAGCGCGGCGCCCTGGGGCGGCGGCACACCCGCGCCCGCGACGATCGACAGCACGGCGACGAGCGCGGCGACCGCTCGCATCATCATGCTGCCGCTCGGATCCGCGCGACGGTCCGGTCGCGGCCGAGGAGCTCGAGCGATTCCGGCAGAGGCGGCGACACGTTCGATCCGGTCACCGCGGCCCTGATCGGCTGCCATCCTTTCGTGCGGCTCAGCCCGGCCGCCTCGGCCGCCCGATCCAGCGCGTCGGCGATCGCTCGGTGATCCCATCCCGGGAGACCATCGAGCGCATCCGCCACGGCCTTGAGGTATCCGTCCGGGGCCTTCGCGATCAGCTTGGCAGCCTGCTCATTCGGAACGACGTCGTCGGAGAACAGGAACCGAAGCAGATCGACGACGTCGCGGAGGGTATGCACGCGCTCGCGAACCGCCGGCATCGCTGCGCGGAGCACCGTCGGCTCGACACCGGATCCCGCTTGGGAGAAGAAGTGCACCGACCGCGCAGCCAGCTCGTCGTCGTCGAGCTGCTGGACGTAGTGGGTGTTCATCCAGGTGAGCTTCTCGATGTCGAACGCCGCGGGGTTGCTCGAGACCCTGGTCAGATCGAACAGCCGGATCATCTCAGCGAGCGCGATGATCTCCCGGTCGTCGCCGGGCGACCAGCCCAGCAGCGCCAGGTAGTTCACGAGCGCCTCCGCGAGGAACCCCTGCTCGCGGAACGCCTCGACGCTCGTGGAACCGTGGCGTTTGGACAGCGGCTTCCGATCCGGCCCCACCACCTGCGGCACGTGCGCGTACACCGGCGAGGTCCCGCCGAGCGCTTCGATCACCGCGATGTTTCGCGGGGCGCTCGCGAGCAGATCGTCGCCGCGCACGACGTGGGTGACCTCCATCAGCATGTCGTCCACAGCGACCGCGAGCAGGAAGACGGGGGAACCGTCGGATCGCTGCAGGACGAAGTCGCGCAGATCCCCCGCCGGCCACCGCACCTCGCCCTTCACGACGTCGTCGACCACCCACTCCCGCTCGGGCATCCGGAAGCGGACGACGGACGAGCGGCCCTCGGCGACGAAGGCGGCGCGTTCGGCGTCGGTCAGATCCCGGCAATGACCGTCGTAGCCCGGCGGCTCTGCTCGCGCCCGGGCCGCCGACTCCCGTTGCTTCCGCTCCTCGTCGGTGCAGTAGCAGCGGTAGGCATCGCCCTGGGCGAGCAGCACGTCGACCATCCCTCGGTAGATCTCGAGACGCTCCGACTGGCGGTAGGGCCCGTGGTCCCCGCCCACCTCCGGGCCTTCGTCCCAGTCCAGACCGAGCCAACGGAGGTCCTCGAGGACGCCGAGGAAGGCCGCCTCCGTCACGCGCGAGGCGTCGGTGTCCTCGACACGCAGGATGAACGCGCCGCCATTACGACGAGCCCACAACCAGGAGAACAGGGCGCTTCGGACGTTCCCCACATGCAGCGAACCGGACGGTGCGGGGGCGAACCGGCAGCGCACCGTCACGGTCCCGACACCTCGTTGCGGAGCGTGCCGACCCCGTCGACCTCCACCTCGACCGTGTCGCCGGCCTGGATGCGCCCGACGCCCTCGGGCGTCCCCGTGAGCAGCACGTCGCCGGGAAGCATCGTCATGAAGGTGGTCACGTACTCGATCAGCTCGGCGACGCCGAAGACCATGTCGGACGTGCTCGCGTGTTGGACCACGTCGCCGTTCAGGCGGGTCTCGACGATCGCGTCGGTCGGATCGACCGAGGTTTCGATCCACGGCCCGAGCGGGCACGATCCGTCGAAGCCCTTGGCCCTGGTCCACTGATCGTCGGGCCGCTGGAGATCGCGCAACGTGACGTCGTTCGCGCACGTGAACCCGAGGATGAACCGCGATGCGTCTTCCGCCCTGACGTTTCGCGCGAGCCGGCCCATCACGACGGCGAGCTCGCCCTCGTAGTCGGTCCGCCGATTGATCGGGAGGAGCCGGATCGCGTCGCCCGGTCCGATCACCGCGGTGGAGGGCTTCAGGAACAGCAGCGGCTCCTCGGGGACCTCCATCCCGAACTCGGCGGCGTGCGCCGCGTAGTTCTTCCCGACGCACACGAGCTTGGACGGCAGGACGGGCGCGAGCAGCATCACGTCGTCGATCGCGATCTCGTCACCGGTGGGGAGGGGGTCCTGGAAGAACGTGCCCGCGATCACCTGGATCGTGTCGGACCCCGGTTGGATCGCGCCGGTCGCGATGCGGTCGCCATGACGGAAGCGCACGAGTCGCATGACGGGCGCGAGGCTATCGCATCGTCACCGGCGCTCGGTCGTCAGCCGGGTCGCGAGCTCATCGCGTCGAGCGGTGGTCCGACACGAACCGGTCGGGGCACGACGGTTTCAGGCGACGTGCTCGCCGCCGGCGAAGGTCGCGCCGACCTGCCGCCAGTACCCGGCGATCGGCTCGACGGCGCTCAAGGAAGAGAGCTCCTCCCCCGGCGCGTCGTAGAGCGACACCGTGAACGAGCCCGTGAAGGCGGGTCCGAGCTCCACGTCGCGCGACGACATCGTGACGAGCTCGTCGAGGACGTCGCCGTGCGCGTCGATCGACGGCACCCACCGAGAGTGCAGCATCGGGAGGGCGTTCACGAATCCTCCCGTATCCGACGGACCCTCGATCGTGAACGTCGCATCGATCAGCCGGCGGTCGTTCGCGGTGAGCGTCGCGCCGAGCGCGCCCCCGGCCTCCAGCCGGGGGCCCGCCCTCCCGACGCTCACCGGTCTCGTGATCCAGATCGACCCGAGCTTCTTGGGGTACCCCTGGAACCATCCGCGCGCGAGCGCGAAGTCCTTGTCGACCCAGATCAGCACGCAGCGCGAGTACGTCTCTCCGCCGTAGCGGCACCGGACGACCACGAAGCATTCCTTGTACTGCGACCTGACCGGGTCGAGCAGCTCCGCCCCTCCGTCCGAACACGACTGCCAGTCCGCGAAGATCAGGGCGACCGCGTCCGGCTCCTCCCCCGCGGGCTCGATCCCATCCGGCAACCAGCGGGCGACGGCGCCGGGCGCCGCGCGGTACTCCAGGGTCAGCACGTCGCCCGAGTAGTGCCACGGAGGCGCCGGAACGATCGAAGCGCGCCCCTCCGGCGAGCGAGGCGCGGCGAAGCCGCTCAGGTCCGGCACGCGGCCTATCCTACGGCCGGTGGAGACGCAGCCGGTGGAGACCCGGAGGGTGCTGATCGACGGCGAGCCGGCGACCGTCGTGCCCGACGGCGACGAGCTGGTCGCACAGGATGGGCGCCGGATCGACGCGGACACCGCCGCGCACCTGCCTCCGGTCCAGCCGACCAAGATCGTGTGTGTCCATCTGAACTACGAGAGTCGCCGCGCCGAGTTCCAGGCGAAGCTCGGACCCGCGCCCACGTACTTCCACAAACCCGTCTCCGCGCTGAACGCGCACGGTGCCGACGTCGTCCGTCCGCCCCGCTGCCGATTCCTCAACTACGAGGGCGAGATCGCGATCGTGATCGGTGAGCAGACCGCCCACATCGCACCGGCGGATGCCGGCGGCCACATCCGCGGCTACACCGTCGCGAACGACTTCGGCCTCCACGACTTCCGAGACACCGACGCGGGGTCGATGCTCCGCGTCAAGGGATCGGACACGCTGTGTCCGCTCGGGCCGGGGCTCGTCGAGGGCTGGGACTTCCACGGCAAGGGGATCGAGACGAGGGTCAACGGCCGGACCGCTCAGTCCGGGACCACCGACGAGATGATCTGGGACATGCACTATCTCGTCGCCGACATCGCGCGCACGATCACGCTCGAGCCGGGCGACGTGATCCTGTCGGGGACGCCCGCCAACTCCCGGCCCGTCGAGCCGGGCGACATCGTCGAGGTCGAGGTGGAGGGCCTCGGGGTCCTGCGGAACCGGATCGCCGAGGGGACGGTCCCGGTGCGGGACGACGTCGGGGCGCAACCGAGCGCCTCGGAGGAGGTCGTGTCGACCGCGCTCGGAGGCGACTGGGAGTTCCGCGGGGTCCGGGGGCCTCGCAGCGACCCATGACCTCGTGGGCGCTTCACGGCCGGCTCTGGGCCCGGCTGTCGGAACCGCGCCCGCCGGTTCGTCGAAGTGGTGGCGGCCACCACCCGGGGGCCGCACGGAAGGGGGAGCGATGCCGGAGTTCAAGATCCTGATCGACGCGCCGCCCGAGCGCGTGTTCGATGAGCTGTCACACGTGGAACGCCACCCGTCATGGGCGAACCCGAAGTCCAAGATGACGATGGAGCAGACGAGCGGCGACGCTCCCGGATCGACCTCCAGGTATCGCTCCAGCGGGGTGTTCGGGGGGAAGGCGGTCTCGGCGGACATCACCGTCACCACGTTCGACCCGCCGCGAGCGTTCTCGATCCGATCCGACCAGCACCAGGACGGCAAGAAGGACGCCTGGTACGAGAACGACTACCGGTTGGTCGCGCAGGGCAACGGGACCCTCGTCACGAAGAAGGTGACGGGCAGCTTGAGCCCGGTCGTGTTCACGCTCGCCCACTTCGCGATCAAGAAGGATGCGATGACGTCGCTCGGCAACCTGAAGCGGCAGGTCGAGTCATCCTCCGGCGCCGGAGGTACCGTCTGAGGGATGCTCGACGCGCTCGATCGGATCGACCTCGCCGATCCCGACAACTACGTCGAACGGGTCCCGTTCGACTGGTTCGACACGCTGCGCCGTGAGCATCCCGTCGTCTGGCACCCGGAACGACCGCCGAACCACGGCTTCTGGGCCGTTACGCGCCACGACGACCTGACGGCGATCCACATGGACTGGGAGACCTTCTCCTCGCAGGTCGGGGCGGTCGGGCTCGAAGAGCTGGATCAGGAACAGCTGGAGATCCGCAACTCGATGCTCGAAACGGACCCCCCGCGGCACACCGAGATGCGGAAGATCTGCTCGAAGCGGTTCAGCGCCCGCGGCGTCGGCGCGTACGAGGACTGGATCCGCGACGTCGCTCGCGGCGTGCTGGATCGCGCCCTCGTCTCGGATGAACCGTTCGACTTCGTGGGTGAGATCAGCCGCGAGCTCCCGATCCGGTTCCTGTGCTCGATCTTCACCGTGCCGCAGGACGACGCGCCGCAGCTGATCGAGTGGGGCGATCAGATGATCGCGAACAAAGACCCGGAGCTGTCCGCCGCCGTCGTCGACCGCGTCGACACCGAGGAGTATCGGCTGCTCCCGTTCCGCTCCCCCACCGCCCGCAAGGTCTTCGAGTACGCGGACCGGCAGCGCGACGTGCGTCTGACCGAGCCGACCGACGACGTGATCGCGGCGCTCGTCACGGCGCAGAACGAGGGGATCATCAGCGACCGCGACTATCACAACTACTTCGCGTTGCTGATGATCGCCGGCAACGAGACGACCCGGCACACGATCAGCTCGGGGATGCTCGCGCTCGCCGAGCATCCCGACCAGATGCGTCTGCTGCAGGACCAGCCCGACCTCATCCCGAGGGCGGCGGAGGAGATCCTGCGATGGGCCACGCCCGTCATGCACTTCCGGCGGACGGCGACCAAGGACGTCGAGCTCCGGGGCCAGCGGATCAGGGCGGGCGACAAGGTCGTCACCTGGTACATCAGCGCGAACCGCGACGAGGAGGTCTTCCCCGATCCCTACCGGTTCGACGTGACCCGAACGCCGAACGACCACGTGACGTTCGGTCCGGGGGGACCGCACTTCTGCCTGGGAGCCCATCTGGCTCGGTTGGAGACCAAGATCCTGTTCCAGGAGCTCCTGCCCCGGCTCCGATCGATCGAGCTCGTCGGGCCCGTCGAGCGGATCCGGTCCGACTTCGTCAACGGCATCAAGCGGATGCCGGTTCGGGTCCGGACCGACTGAACCGGGCGTCACGACCAGAGCCGGTCGGCGACGTCGGCGACGAGCTCGAGCTTCCGCCACTGCGAGTCCTCGTCGATCTCGTTCCCGACCATGACGGATGCGAACCCGCACTGCGGCGAGATCGCGAGCCGTTCGAGGCCGCCGACGAGACGCGCGGCCTCGTCCATCCGAGAGAGGATCGACCCTTCGCTCTCGAGCAGGGACGTCTTGGACGACACCAGCCCCATCACCATGATCGAGCCGTCGCGCAGGAAGCGGATCGGCTCGATCCCGCCGTCCCGGCCCACGTCATCCGACTCGACCAGGAAGACGTCGTACGGCAGGCGGCCGAAGACGTCTTCAGCGACCGGTTCGAGCGAGCCCTCGCACATCCACGACGAGCGGAAGTTCCCTCGACAGATGTGGAGCGCGAGGGTGACCCCCGGCGGGATCCCGCGGAGCACGGACTCGTCCGCGGCGAGGGCCGTTTCCAGGAGCTCCCGGACCGAGTGCCCCTCCGCCTCGAACCGACCGACCCAGGCCGGGTCGACCAGATAGGGGTAGAGGGGGAAGTCGAACTGGACGTACCGTGCGCCCCGCTCGATCGCCTCGGCCACCAACCGTCGCTCGAGCTCGATCGCGTGCGCCACGAACGCGGCGAGCGATCCGTAGCCGCTTCCGTCGGGCGCCGCGACGGTCGTGAGCGGGTGGGTGAAGATCGACGCGGCGGGGAACGTCACCTTGAACGGGAAGCCGTCGGCGATCCCGGCGACGAACGCCGCTTCGCGCGCTGCGGGCGAATCCACCACCTGGAGCCGATCGACGATCTCGTGGACGTTCAGCCGAACGTCCTCCCCTCGATCGTTCCGGAACGACACCGGCTTCCCCGTCCGCACCCCGCTGACGGCGTCATAGAACGAGTTCATGAACATCCATCGCCGGAACTCACCGTCCGTGACCACGTCGAGCCCGGCATCGATCTGCCGGCGCACCGCGTCGCGGATCGCGTCGTCCTCCGCCGCGCGCAGCTCGCCCGCATCGCGATCACGCTCCGACGCGAGCACGGCGGAGTGCCCCGACTCGTAGAAGGCGTCGATCGCCGCTCGCAGCCGAGGCGGTCGCAGGAGGCTCCCGACCGTCTCCGCCCGCGCGGGCGTGCGCGGCGACCTCATGGGTCCCAGCGGACGTGCGTCGAGAGCGGCGCCCGGAACTCCCAGCCGCGGAGGACGACGGGATGCTCGGGATCCAGCCGGAGGCCCGGGAGCCGGTCGAGCAGGATGTCCGTCGAGACGCGAGCGAGGTGGCGGCCGAACCACGCCCCGAGGCAGAAATGGTTGCCGATCGCGAAGGCGAGATGCGCACCCTCCCTGCGATGGATGTCGAAACGATCGGGATCGGAGAACCGGCGCGGATCCCGGTCGGCGGAGGAGAGCACGGCACCGATCAGCGTGCCCTCGGGGAGATCCACGCCGGCGAGGGTGGTGGGCTCGGTGGTCTGCCGGGTCGAGGTTCCCACCGGACCGGCCCACCGCAGGGTCTCCTCAACCGCCGGCCGCAGCAGCGATCGGTCCGCACGGACCTGCTCGAGCTGGTCGGGGTGGGACGCCAAGGCCCACACGACGAGCGCGATCAGATCCCGGGGCTCCTGGAGCCCCCCGGAGAGCATCAGCTTCGTGTTGGCGACGATCTCGTCGAGGCTCATCCGATCCCCGTCGGCGTCGTGGTGCAGCATCCTGGACAGGACCGAGCCGTCGGGCTCCACCTCCAAACGTTCCAGGACGCCCTCGATCGCCGCGCCCAGCTCCGCGCTCGCTCGATCGGCCGGCTCCTGCTTCGCGGGATCGCCTTCGAAGTTCGCCAGGCCCGCCATGATGCCCTGGTTCCACGCCAGCAGGTCCTCCCACGGGATCTCGTCGAGCCCCAGCAGGAAGCGAAGCGCACGGACCGACATCGGGTCGCAGAACGCCGTGAAGAGGTCGATCTCGCCCCGATCGACGAACCCGTCGATCAGCTCGTGCGCCATCCCGGGGATCAGTCCCTGGGCACGCTCCTCGACGTCGCGGGGTCGGAACGGCACCTCCGTGATCCTCCGGATCCGTTGCTGGCCGGGGCCTTCCGACCCGAGCATGTTGACGCCCATCGTCCGGTTGAGGGTCGACGGCACCGTCTGCGCCGTGAACACGTCGGGCGTGACATCGACGAGCCGGACGTCCTCGTACCGGGTCACGAGCCAGAGCTGGACCGCGGGGACCCAGCTCACCGGCTCCTCGTCACGCAGCCGAGCGTAGACGGGGTACGGATCCTCCTCCAGCAGGTCGAGCGTCACCGACTCGCCGACGGTCATGTCCCTCCTCGTCGCCTCGGCAGCTGGGGTATCTTGCGCTCGCGTCATCCGACGTCGCAACGTGAGGAGGATGATGGACACGCAAGGGAAACGCCTCCGGCTCCTCTACCCCGACATCCACGGTCTCGAGCGCGGGAAGTACCTGTTCGGAGAGGGAGCGTCGACGGGGACGGCCGCGTTCTGCATCGGCGTGTATCCCCTGACCCACGACAAGGAGATCCTGGGTGTGCCGCGGACCCAGTTCGACGTCGGGTTGCACGACGTCGACGCCACGCTGGATCGCGACACGGTGCGATCCGGCTGGGAGCCCGAGACCGTCGTCGGGATCGCGGATATCGCGCTCCACGGTGACCCGGCGCCGTGGGACACGCGGCATGCGCTCCGCCGGGCCTGTGCGGTGTGGCAGGACATGGATCTCGAACCTCAGGTCGCGTTCGAGCTCGAGTTCTATCTGATGGAACCCGCGGAGAACGGCGGCTGGCGACCGGTGTCGATCCCGGGGCACCGCGTCTACGGGACGGGGATGGCCGTCGACCCCTCGGGCACGATCTCCGACGTCGTGGACACCGCGCTGGCGTGCGGGTTCCCGGTCGAGAGCTGGTGCAGCGAGTACGACAACGCCGCCTACGAGGTCAACATCCGCTACGACGACGCGATCCCCGCCGCGGACGAGTCGTTCCTGTTCAAGCTGCTGGTCCGCGAGATCTGCGAACGCCACGGCAAGCTCGCGACGTTCCTTGGCCGACCCCTCGGTGACCGGGGCGGGAGCGGGCTGCACGTGAACCTCTCGTTCCGCCGGCCGGACGGCTCCAACGCGTTCCACGACCCGTCGGACCCGGAGGGACTCTCCGACCTCGCCCGGCGGTGCATCGCCGGGCTGCTCGCGCACCACGAGGGGATGGCGGCGCTCCTCGCTCCGCACGTGAACGCGTACAAGCGACTGCAACCCGACATGCTGAACGGCTACTGGGCCAACTGGGGACACGACGACCGATCGGTCACCGTTCGGGTGCCCCCCGCGCGCGGCGCGGGGACCCGGCTCGAACAGCGGACGTCGGACGCGGCCGCCAACCCGTACCTCGCGGCCGCGACGATCCTGCAGGCCGCTCATCTCGGCGTCGAACACGACCTGGAGCTCCCGCCGCCACAGCCGCTCGGCGAGGAACCCAACACCGAGGTCCGGATCCCACCGAACCTCTCCGCGGCCATCGACGCGCTCGAAGCCGACAAGGAGCTGACGGAGGCCATCGGGACCGAGCTCGTGGAGGCCTTCGCGATCCTCAAGCGAGCCGAGTGGGAAAGCTACCTGGCGTCGGGGGCCGATCCGGGAACGACGGACGTCACGAGCTGGGAGCTCGACTACTACCTCCCGTTCCACTGAACGGCGCGCACCGGCCACGGCCATGAAGCTCGAAGGGAAGGTCGCGATCGTGAGCGGTGGCGGCACCGGGATCGGTG
>JBKOUM010000013.1:0-15471 GCA_046723385.1 Actinomycetota bacterium | reverse complement strand
GCGGCGGTGAGGGCCGCGCTCGCGGCCCTCGCCGCCGCCGCGTCGACCCCCGACGCCGATCTGATGGAGCCGTTGATCCACTGCGCCCGTGCCCGGTGCACGGAGGGCGAGGTCACCGAGGCGCTGCAGGCCGTCTTCGGGGCGTGGCGCGAGACCCCGCGCTTCTGACCCCGATCGTCCTGCAATACCTTGCAGTTGCCCCTTTCTGCACGTGTGTGGTTGGATGAGTGCGTGAGCCGTGACAGGAGAAAGGGTCGTGCTCGCCGCGTCCGGTGAAGCCTTCGGGATCGGGGTCCTGATCTCGGCCTTCCTGTTCGGGTTCCGACACGGGATCGATTGGGACCACATCGCAGCGATCACCGATATCACGAGCTCGCAAGAGGATCGCCGCAGCTCTCTGGTCTTCGGCACGCTCTACGCGCTCGGCCACGCGCTCGTCGTGTTCGTCATCGGGGTGTTCGCGATCGCCCTGGGGGAGCGGCTGCCGACCGGGATCGACTCGGTGATGGAACGCATCGTCGGCGTGACCCTCGTGGTGCTGGGCGTCTTCGTGTTCGTGTCGCTGTTTCGTCATGGGCGCGAGTTCCGGATGCGCAGCCGCTGGATGTTGATCTTCAGCGGGGTCCGCAACGCGTACCGGAAGGTGCGTCCCGATCGGGTGAGCGCGACGTCCGGGGCACACGCGCATTACGAGGGGCCGGTGCACGCCCACGCCGGGAACGGCGATGGCCTGGCGCTCGACGTCGCGGAGGATCTTCCGGTCTCGGAGTGGCATCACGGCCACCACGGCCGCCCCGGACACCACCATCACAAGCACCCGGAGCCGGACGCGTACATGAACTACGGCACGCGAACGGCGTTCGTCGTGGGGATGGTGCACGGGGTGGGCGCGGAGACGCCGACGCAGTTGGTGATCTTCCTGACAGCCGCCGGCACGAGCGGGAAGGCGGCCGGCGTCGCGGTGCTCGCGACGTTCATCCTCGGCCTCCTCGTCTCGAACACGATGATCACGCTCGGCTCGTCGTACGGGTTCCTGAGGGCATCGCAGAACTGGGCGATCTACGTGACGGTTGCCGTGCTGACCGGCGTGTTCAGCCTCGTGATCGGGACGCTCTTCCTCTTCGGCAAGGGCAGCCTCTTGCCGGCCATGTTCGGTGGATGATCGTCAGCTCGCGGCTCGCGCGCAATCCGCGCAGAGCCCTGTGATGGCGAAGTGCGTCAGGTCCGCGACGAACCCGTGATGGGCGTGGATCAGTGCGCCGAGCTTCTCCGCCTCGCCGATCGAGAGCGCGTCGTCTCGGCCACATCGCCCGCACGTGAGGTGGACGTGCTGGGCCTCGTCGGTCTTGTGATACTCCGCACCGGATTCGAGGTGCGAGTGCTGCAGGACGCCGACCTCTTCGAGCATCGCGAGCGTGCGGTAGATCGTCGAGGCGTTGACCCCCGGCATCTGGCTCTGGATCGTGCGGGCCACCTGCGCGGGGGAGATGTGCCCTTGGGCCCGCATCACCTCGGACACGATGGCTCGGCGCTGGGGCGTCATCCTGAGCCCCCGATCCCGCAGGAGCCCCATCACGTCGGTGTAGTCGATCGGCGCGCGTTCCACGGTCGGCGAGTGTAGCAGCCTGTTGCAGGTGCAACGCCACGGGTTGCAGCTGCCTTATGCCCGGGCCCAGAAGACGTGCCGATAGCCTTGACGCATGACGGTGATGGTGACGGGCGCGTCGGGCGTGATCGGGCGGGCGACGGTCAAGGCGCTCCTCGCGCGCGACGAGGTCCGCGCGACGGTTCGGCGGTCGGTCGACGCGGTGTTCCTGCGCGAGCTCGGCGCCAAGGTCGCGGTCCGCACCCTCGAGGACCCGGACGACCTCGCGGAGATCCTTCCTCGCTGTCATACGCTGGTGCATCTGGTGGGCGGGTTCGACCAGTCGGACCCCGACGAGCTGTTCCGAGCCAACGTGGGAAGCGCCCAGACCGCGATCGAGGCGGCGAAACGGGCCAAGACCCGGCGCTTCATCCTCGTCTCGGTCCCCGGCGCATCCCTCGAGGCGACCCACCCGTTCCTCCGTGCGAAGGGCCTTGCGGAGGAGGCGGTGCGTGATTCAGGCCTGGAGCACGCGATCGTCCGGTCGACGCACGTCTACGGGTTGGGTGGCCTCTGGTTCACCGCGACCGTGGAAGCGGCGCTGACGGAGCCGCCGTTCGTCGTCGGACCAGGCGACCAGGAGCTCGCCCCGGTGTTCGTCGAGGACGTCGCCTCCGTGATCGCCGCGATCGACGACTCGGCCGACGAGCTGGCCGACACGTGGGGCCTCGAGGGTCCCGATGTCATCACCGCGGATGCGGTCGCGCGGTTGCTCCGGGGGGACGATCGGGTCCCCATCCACGCGGACGGACAGGCCGCCGCTGAGGCGCTGACCCGCTTGCTCGACGTCCCGATCGACGCCGTCGCGGCGTCGTTCCTCGCGATGCCCTCGCGCGCGGACGCGCCCGACGCGGCCGCGGCCTTCGGCGTGACCCGCACGTCGCTCCTCGACGGCCTGCGCGCGACGCTCGAGGCCGCCGCCGAGATCGACACGGGGTAGGCTGCGCCGCCTATGCGCGAGTTCGTGCACCTCGAGGTCGACGACGGCGTCGGCGTGATCCGCCTCGACCGGCCCCCGGCGAACGCGATCGACCTGAAGGTGGGCGTCGAGCTCCAGGAGGCGATCCGGGAGGCGAACGAGCGGGCCGACGTGGGAGCGCTCGTGCTCTGGGGTGGCCCCAAGCTGTTCGCGGCGGGCGCCGACATCAAGGCGATGGCCGAGTGGTCGGCCGAGCAGGTCCGGCCGAGCGTCGAGGCGCTCGGCGATGCCTGCGACCTCCTGGAGGAGATCCCGAAGGTCTCGATCGCCGCGATCACGGGATACGCCCTCGGGGGTGGGCTCGAGCTCGCGCTGGGATGCGATCTGCGGTACCTGTCCGATGAGGCGAGGGTGGGGCAGCCCGAGATCCGGATCGGGGTGATCCCGGGCGCGGGGGGCACGCAGCGCCTCGCCCGGCTGATCGGGCCCGGCGCGACCCGGCGTCTCGTCTACACCGGGGACCAGGTCGACGCGTCGACCGCGCGGAGCCTGGGGATCGCCGACGAGGTCCTGCCCGCGGCGGACGTGTTCGAGGCCGCGGTGCAGGACGCGCGGCGCTTCTCACGGGGACCGCGCCAGGCGCTCGCGGCCGCCAAACGGGCGATCAGGGCCGCGGAAGCCGATCGCGAGGGCTTCCGGGCCGAGCGGCGACTCTTCCTGGGTCTCTTCGGCGCCCCCGACCAGCGCGAAGGCATGCGGGCCTTCCTGGAGAAACGCGAGCCCCGCTTCGGATCATGACCGGCGTCGGACGGCCCGCGCCCGGCGCGTCCTGACCTCGGTCATCTCGCGGACACCTGACGGCCCCTGCGGTGTCACCTCCGCGGCGTAGGTTCGACCCGGCGAGACCCGTTCCGGGGCCGTCCTCGGAATGAACCGGTCTCCGGAACGGTTCGAACACGGTACGAGGGGCCCGCCCCTATGCCCGCCAGACCGGGCCCCGGGAAGGATGTGACCGCATGCAGGACGACAGGTTCCGTGGAGCGGCCGTCCGGACACTGCCCCGCCCCAACAGGACGTATTCGGCCGACCGGGTGTGTGCCGCCCCGGGTTGCGAGACCAAGCTGTCCATGTACAACAAATGGCAGTATTGCTGGCAGCACGAGCCGGTTCACGCCTACATCCCACGAGGCAAGCGCAGGTCCAAGAAGCGCGCCGCCTGATCCTCGCAACCACCGAAGCCCTTCCGAACGGAAGGGCTTCACGACGTGCGGGGGATGGCGGAAGGCTCACCGGACGCCAGACGTCGCTCCGTCCTTGAGCCGGGTCAAGGGGACTCCGAGGCGTGCCGATGGCATGGAGGACCGCTCCCCCCGGAAGCGGTGATCCACACCATGGCGAACGACACGACCGAGCCACCTGCGATGCGCATGGGGGCCTGCCCGTACTGCGAGCGAACCGTGCTCGTCTACGAGGAGCCGCCTCGGTGCCCGATCTGCGCTTGCCCCCTCGACGCGTCCACGATGCGACCGTTCTCGTTCCGGAGCGAACCCGTCGGCGAAGCGGAGGCCGACTAGCGGCGGAGGGCGGGGTCAGCGAGCACCGCTTCGAACCAGGGCCGGACCGAGCTCAGCACGGCGATCGCCTCGGCGTCCGTCAGCTCCTCCACCGTGATCGTCCGCTCCTCGAGGGTCCCGTCGTTCAGGAGGGCGGCGCGTTCGCAGCCGGGCAACAGCCCGGCTCCGAGCGGCGGCGTCCACCATCTCCCGTCGAGCAGCACCGCGATGTTCGCGCGCGTCGTCTCCGTCACCTTGCCCCGGTCGTTCACGAGGATCACGTCGTCGGCATCGGGGTGACGCGACGCCGCCTCGTCATATCGGTCGCGCAGCGTCGTCTTGTGGAAGAGCATCGCGTCCGTCGGATCGACCGGATGCTCGCGGTCGATCGCGAGCCGGACCGGTGTGCCGGACGCAGCGACCGGGGCGGCACCCGTTTCGACACGGCCCAGCCGGTCGAGCAGGACGCGCACCTTGGTCGGCTTCCCCACGTAGCGGATCGCCGCTCGGTCGAGCGACCTGCGGACCGACGCCTCGTCGAAGCGGAACCCGAAGTAGCTCGCGGACGCACGCAGCCGGTCCAGATGCTCGTCGAGCCGCCGGTAGCCGGCCTCCGGGTCGTGCAGCAGGCTCTCGAGCAGCCGGAACTCGGGTCGGCGCGACGTCAGCACCCGCGCCTTCGCAAGGACCTCGTCGTACTCACCCGGCGCGCGCGAGTCCCACGTGATCCCGCCGCCGACGCCATAGACCGCCGACCCGTCGTCCGTGTCGCAGACGACGGTCCGGATCGCCACGTTGAAGCGAGCGCGGGGCCCCGGCGTCCCCGACGGGGCCAGATACCCCACCGTCCCGCAGTAGACGCCGCGTTCGGCGTCCTCCAGCTCGGCGATCAGCTCCATCGTCCGGACCTTGGGCGCCCCGGTGACGCTCCCGGACGGGAAGAGCGCCCGGAGGACGTCGACGAGCGTGGTCCCGGGCGGGAGGTCCGCTTCGACCGTCGACGTGAGTTGCCAAACGGTCTCGTACCGCTCGGCGTCGAAAACGTCCGACCAGGCGACCGATCCGTCACGCGCGATCCGCCCGAGGTCGTTGCGGAGCAGGTCGACGATCATCGCGTTCTCGGCGCGGTCCTTGACCGATCCCTGGAGCGCCGCGCGGATCCGCTCGTCCTCGGCGAGCCATCGACCGCGCGGCGCCGTGCCCTTCATCGGCCGCGTGGTGATCCGCTCCCCGTCGATCCGGAAGAAGAGCTCGGGTGAGGCCGAGAGCACACGGTGCCGGCCGAGGTCCAGATACGCGGCGTACGCACCTCGCTGCGCGAAGCACAGATCGCGGTAGAGGCCGCGGGGATCGCCCGTCACCGTCGCGAGCATCCGGAGCGTGAAGTTCACTTGATACGTGTCGCCCGCCGCGATCGCGCCACGGATCCGATCGATCGCGGCGTCGTAGGCGCCGCGATCGATCGAGGGCGTCCACGCGCCGGGGTCGACCGGGACGGCATCCGTGGGGGGCTCGGGGAGCGTCGTCTCCTGACGGCCCTCGAACAACGCGAACCACGCGAGGGGCAGCTCGGCCAAGGGTCCGCGCGGGTCGCGCTCGCGAACGCGCAGGGACGTGTCGAGCCCGGCAGCGGCCTCGTACGCGACCATGCCGGCGACCCACAGACCGCGTCCCGCCGCCGCGTCGGCGCCCTCGAGCGCCGCGGTCACCGCCGCGGGTGGGCGTGCTACCAGCCCGCCGCCCGGCTCCACCAGCCGGAAGCTCGGCTGCTCGCCGGTGAGATCGTCGAATCGCGCTTCGATCACGGTCGGCAACGATACGGCCTGTAGCCTGGTGCCCATGCCCTCGGTCTTGGTCGCGATGTCCGGCGGGGTCGATTCGTCGGTCGCCGCGTGCCTCCTGCACGAGCAGGGGTACGACGTGTTGGGGTCGCACATGACCCTCGTGCATCTCGACGGCGTCGAGCACGGGTGCTGCGGCCCGTCCGCCCGGCGGGACGCCGCCGAGGTCGCCCGGATCGCCGGGTTCCCGTTCGAGACCTGCGACCTGACCGATGCCTTCGACCGGACCGTGGTCGCGGACTTCGTATCGGAGCACGTGACGGGGCGGACGCCGAACCCGTGCGCGCGCTGCAACGGCGAGATCAAGTTCGGGGCGTTCATCCGTCGAGCCGACGAGCTCGGGATCGACCTGGTCGCGACCGGGCACTACGTCCGGTCCCACCGCGACGACGACGGGACGTGGCACCTGCTGCGCGGGGCCGACGACACGAAGGACCAGAGCTACATGCTCCACATGCTTGGGCAGCGGGCGCTCGCACGCTCCCTGTTCCCGGTGGGGGCGCTCCCCAAGTCGGAGACCCGCGGGATGGCCGAGCGCTTCGGGTTGCCGGTCGCGTCCAAGCCCGACTCGCAGGAGCTGTGCTTCGCACCCGCCGGCGACGCCGGCGGGTTCATCCGCTCGCAGGCGCCGATGCTCGTCCGCGGTGGGGGAGAGATCGTCGACGCCGATGGTCGTGTCCTGGGAGCGCACGACGGCATGTTCGCCTTCACGGTGGGGCAGCGACGCGGACTCGGCGTCGCCGTGGGACGACCGATGTACGTGGTCGACGTCGATCCCACGCAGAACCGGGTCGTCGTGGGCCCCCACGAGCTGCTCGCCAGGCGGGGTCTCTCGGCCGATCGCGTCTCGTGGCTCGCGGGGAGCCCGCCCGAGGACGGTCCCTTCGAGGCGGAGGTTCGGATCCGGTACCGCGGGGACGACGTACCGGCCGTCATCTCGCCGACGCCCGATGGGTTCGAGGTCGAGTTCAGATCCTCGCAGCGGGCCGTCGCTCCGGGGCAGAGCGTCGTGGTGTATCGCGGCGACGAGGTGCTCGGCGGCGGCCGCATCCTCGAAGCGCAACGCTGACGATCACCTCGGGCGCGTCGCCCAGCTCCGATACGATGCCGCGGTGAGGCTGCTCCGCAGGCGAGCCAGGACCTTCGAGATCCAGGTCCAGGATCTCTCGCTCCGCGTGACCGCACCCGACGACGTGGCCGAGGAAGCGCGGGCGGCCGCGCTGTCCTTCTGGGAGCAGCTCCAGTCGTACGGGCTCCGGCACCCCGACTTCAACAGCTCCAAGCGCCCGCTCCGGCAGGTGGCCGCGGACGCACCGGCGATCGTGAAGGAGGTCGTCGCGGCTGCCGGCGCGGCCGGCGTCGGACCCATGTTCACGTTCCGGGGCGCGGTCGTCGACGCGGTCGGGCGGTTCCTCGGTCAGCAGGTGCACGACGTCACCGTGGCCTGCGACGGTGACTACTTCATCAAGGCGAAGAAGCGGATGAAGGTGCAGGTCCGCCGGCACGGCGGGGAGCCGATCACCGTGGCGCTCGAAGGTTCGAAGGGCGTCGGGGTCTCCACCACGCTCGGCCGCGCCCGCGGCGGTCAGGGACCGGACGGGCTCGCCGTGATCGCCCAGAGCTGCATGCTGGCCGACGCCGCCGCGGCTGGGGTCCAGGCGTGCCTGCCCAAACCCGACGGCTTCGGGATGGCGCTCCACTACCTGCAACAGGTGCCGGGCGTGCGCGGCGGCGTGGTCGTCGTCGGCGATCGGATCGGGGTCGCCGGCGCCGTGGAGATCGCGGGATGAGCGTCAAGACCGACGAACGCGAGCGCGCCCGGGCCAAGCTCCGCGTCGAGGAGCTCCGAGCGGAGATCGAGCATCACCGGTACCGCTATCACGTGCTCGACGACCCCGAGGTGGCCGACGCCGAGTACGACGAGCTGATGCGCGAGCTCCGTGCGCTCGAGGATCGCTTCCCGGAGCTCCAAACCCCTGATTCGCCGACGCAGACCGTCGGCGGAACCCCGGCTCCGCTGTTCGCCCCGGTCCAGCATCGGGCCGCGATGCTCTCGCTCGACAATGCGTTCACGCTCGAGGAGCTGGACGCGTGGGCCGCGCGCGTCGCGCGCTCCGTCGGCGACGCCGCGCGGTTCGCGTGCGAGCTGAAGATCGACGGCATCGCCTGCGCGCTGACCTACGAACGCGGCGTCCTCGCCAAGGCCGCGACACGCGGCGACGGAAGGATCGGCGAGGACATCACCGCCAACGTCAAAACCGTCGAGGGGATCCCGCGCAGGCTGATCGGCGACGACCTCCCGAGCGTGATCGAGGTTCGGGGCGAGGTCTTCCTCCCCGTCAAGGCGTTCGAGGAGCTCAACGATCGCCTCCGTGAGGCGGACCAGCGGGCGTTCTCCAACCCGAGGAACGCCGCCGCCGGGTCGCTCCGGCAGAAGGATCCCAAGGTATCCGCGTCGCGCCCGCTGCGGATGTGGGTGCACTCGTTCGGCGCCGCGGAGGGGATCGCGTTCGACTCACACCTCGCGTTCCTGGACTGGGCCGCCAGATGCGGGCTCCCGGCCCCCCCCACCACGGAGGGCCGCGAGTCGATCGACGGGGTGAAGGAGTTCCTGCGGTACTGGGAGGAGCATCGTCATTCGGTCGACTGGGAGATCGACGGCACCGTGATCAAGGTCGATCAGACGGATCTGCAACGTGAGCTCGGGGCCACGTCTCACGCCCCCAGATGGGCGATCGCGTTCAAGTTCCCGCCCGAGGAGCGGACCGCGTTGCTCAAGTCGATCGACGTGCACACGGGGCGCACCGGCAAGGTCACCCCGTTCGCGGTGCTCGACCCGGTGTTCGTGGGCGGCGTGACGATCACGTACGCGACCCTGCATAACGAGGACGAGGTCTGGCGCAAGGACGTCCGGCCGGGCGACACCGTCATCGTCCGGCGTGCGGGTGACGTGATCCCGGAGATCGTGGGACCCGTGATCTCCAAGCGCAGGAAAGGCGCCCGCAGATGGAAGATGCCCGCCACGTGCAACGCGTGTGGGACCCCCCTCGTGCGCAAGGAGGGCGAGGCCGACTACCGGTGTCCCAACCGCCGAGGGTGTCCCTCGCAGGGGATCGAGTGGCTGTTCCACTTCGCGGGGCGCGGGGCGATGGACATCGAGCATCTCGGGTACATGACCGTGATGCGCCTGCTCGAGAAGGGCCTCATCGAGGATCCCGCCGACATCTACGCGCTCGACGCCGACAAGCTGTCGCAGCTTCCCGGCTTCAAGGACAAGGCCATCACGAACGTCCTCGATCAGATCGAGGCGTCCAAGGACCGCCCGATCTGGCGGCTCCTCGTGGGCCTCAACATCCGCCACGTGGGCGGTCACGTGGCGCAGGTGCTCGCGCGGGCGTTCGGGTCGGTCGATGCGCTGGCCGCCGCGTCGGAGGACCAGATCGACGACGTTCCCGAGATCGGCCCGGAGATCGCCGCGACCGTCGCCGAATGGTTCGACGAGTCCGAGAACGTCCAACTGATCGAGAAGCTCCGCGCCGCCGGTGTCCGGCTCGCAGACGATGGCGCTGCCGACGTCGCGACGGGGCCTCTCGAAGGCCTCAGCATCGTCCTGACGGGAGGGCTCGCCTCCATCAGCCGTGAGGAGGCCAGCGCGGCCGCCGAAGCGGCCGGCGCGCGGGTGACCTCCAGCGTCTCCAAGAGGACCAGCTTCGTCGTCGTGGGCGAGAACCCGGGCACGAAGCTCGCCAAGGCCGAGTCGCTCGGGGTCGAGATGATCGACGAGCAGGAGTTCCTGGAGCGGATCGGCCGGTAACATCGCCCATGATGTGAGCTGCGTGCGATCGGCGCGCGAGGGACGGTCGAGCGGGGCTAGACTCTGCCGGACGCGGAAGTGCGTGCGATGCCGAACATCATCGACGGGGACGAGCTCGCGGCCGAGCTTCGCGCCGAGATCGAGGAAGAGGTGTCGGTGCTCCGCCTGTCCGCCGTGCGCCCGGGCCTGGCGACCGTGCTGGTCGGCGACGATCAGGGCGCACACTGGTACGAGCGGCACCTGCGGCGTCTGGCTGAGGGTCTGGACTATCGCTACGTGTGCGACCAGCTCGAGGACGACGCGACGCTGGACGACGTCGTCGCCACGATCGGGAAGCTGAACGCCGACCCGCGGATCACGGGCATCTTGGTCCTGCGCCCCCTCCCGCCGCAGATCCCCGAACACCAGGTCAGCGCGGCGGTCGACCCCCGGAAGGACGTCGAGGGGATGCATCCGTGGAACCTGGGGCTCCTCGCGATGGGAACGCCTCGGTTCGTCCCCTCGACGCCGGCGGCATGCTTCTACCTGCTCGACGCCTATGCGCGATCGCGCGAGCTGAAGCCGATCTCGTTCTACCGTGGCAAGACGCTCGTGATCGTTGGCCGCTCGATGAGCGTGGGCAAGCCGCTCGCGTTCCTCGGGCTCCAGCGGGACGCGACCGTCGTGGTATGTCACAGCCGAACGGCGGAGGCGGGCAACCTCGCCGAACACACTGCTCGGGCTCAGATCCTCGTGGCCGCCGCGGGGCAGCCGGGACTCATCCGTGGGGACATGGTGCACGAAGGTGTCGTGGTCGTCGACGTTGGAACGAATGCGGTTCAGGACCCGGTCTCTGGGAACGTCTTCCTGACGGGGGACATCGATCGGCCATCCGTCTCGCCCAAAGCCGAAGCGCTCACGCCCGTGCCCGGCGGCGTCGGGCCGGTCACCGACGTTTGGCTGATCGGCAACGTGCTCGCGGCGGCTGCCATGACCGCACAGATGGAGCCGCGCTTCGGAGCGTTGATCACCCGGCGCCTCCTGCTCGACCGGGGTTGACCGGTCCCGACGGCCCGCTCGGAGGAGCGTCCTGGGGGAGCTCGCTAGACTCGCGGCCATGCCGGTAGACATCGACATCGACCACGTGGCACGCCTCGCCCGGATCGCCCTGACTGCCGAGCAGAAGGCGTCGCTGCGCGAGCAGCTCGGCGTGATCCTCGAGCACGCAGCGAAGGTGGGCGAGGTGGTTGCCGACGACGTTCCGCCGACCGCGTACGCGATCCCGCGCGCGAACGTCCTCCGTGAGGACGTCCCCGAGCCGTGCCTCCCGGTGGAGGAGGCGCTGAGGAACGTGCCCGATCGCGAAGGCGACATGGTCCGCGTCCCCCGCATCACGGAGATCGGCTCGTGACGGAGCTCTGCGACCTCACCGGCGCCGAGCTGTCGGCGAAGCTTTCCGCGGGCGAGGTCTCGGCGGTCGAGGTCCTCGAGTCTTCGCTCTCGCGGATCGACGCGGTCGACGGAGACGTGGGCGCGTTCCTCACGAGGACGTCCGAACTCGCCCGTGAACGTGCTGAGGAGCTCGACGTTTACCGCGCGACCGGCGCTCCGCTCTCGCCGGTCGCCGGCATCCCGACCGGCCTGAAGGACGTCTTCGCGACGAACGGCGTTCGGACGACGTGCGGCTCGCGGATCCTGGAGCCGTACGTGCCCCCGTACGACGCCACGGCGTGGGCTCGACTGTCGGGCGACGGCGCCGTCCTGGTCGGGAAGACCAACTGCGACGAGTTCGCGATGGGGTCCTCGAACGAGAACTCGGCCTTCGGACCGGTGCACAACCCGTGGGACCTGTCGCGGGTCCCCGGCGGCTCCAGCGGCGGCAGCGCGGCTGCGGTCGCCTCGGGTGAGGCCGTGTGGGCGCTGGGAACCGACACGGGCGGCAGCGTCCGGCAGCCCGCGTCGCTCAGCGGTGTCGTCGGGCTGAAGCCGACGTACGGACTGATCAGTCGCTACGGCCTGATCGCGTTCGCGTCGTCGCTGGACACCGTCGGGACGTTGACGCGGAGCGTCCGCGACGCGGCCACGCTCCTGTCGGTGCTCGGTGGGAAGGACCCACGCGATGCGACGAGCCTTGACGGCGACTCGCAGGACTACACGGAGGGCCTCGACGGGGGCGTCGCGCGGCTGCGCGTCGGGGTGGTCGCGGAGGCGAGCGGCGAGGGCGTCGAGGACGATGTCCGTGATGCCGTGGGCGCCGCGATCGATCGGTTCGCGGCGCTCGGGGCGGAAGTGGGCGAGGCGCACCTCCCGCACGCCGAGTACGCGCTGTCGGCGTACTACCTGATCGCGCCGAGCGAGGCGTCGTCGAACCTCGCGCGCTACGACGGCGTTCGCTACGGGCTCCGCGCCGGCGGGGACCACGCCGACAGCGTCTCGATGATGTTCGCGACGCGCGGCGAAGGGTTCGGACCCGAGGTCAAGCGCCGGGTCATGCTCGGCACGTACGCGCTCTCCGCAGGGTACTACGAGGCCTACTACGGCCAGGCGCAGAAGGTGCGGACGCTGATCATCCGCGACTACGACGCTGCGTTCGAGCGGTTCGACGTGCTCGTGTCGCCGACGTCACCGACGACGGCGTTCCCGATCGGCGCCAAGGTCGACGACCCGATGGCGATGTACCTGAACGACATCTTCACGATCCCGGCGAACCTATCGGGCACGCCCGCGGTCAGCATCCCCTGCGGGACGGATCGAACGGGACTGCCCGTCGGTCTGCAGCTCACGGCACCGGTACTCCAGGAACGGCGGTTGCTGCGGGCAGCTTCAGCCCTCGAAGCCGAACTCGGCCTGGACCTCCGGCCGCCGCTCATCGCGGCCTGAGTCCGTCCGCGTCGTGCCGCCGGCCGACACGATCAAGGCCACGCTCGAGAGCACGATCGAGGCCGCCACGATCACCCGGAGCGGGAGCGTCTCGTCGAGGATCAACCAGCCGAGGAACACCGCGACGATCGGGTTGACGTACGCGTACGTCCCGACCAGCGACGTCCGAACGTTCCGCAGCAGCCAGAGGTACGCGCTGAACCCGACGAACGAACCCGCGAGGATCAGCCAGGTCAACCCGAGCCATGACGCGGCCGAGACGTCGCTCGGATGGAACCCGGCGAAGGCCCCGGACACGATCGCGACGACGAGGATCAGGACGGCGCCGGCCAGCTGCTGCATCCCGCTGCCCAGAAGGGGCGCCTGGGGGAGGGGGGCGTTCCGCGCATAGAGGGAACCCGTCGCCCACGCGACCGAGGCGCCGACCGCGACCAGCATGCCGTCGAGCGGGACGTCACCGTGCAGCGCCGAACCGCCGACGAGCAACGCCTCCCCGGCGAACCCCGCGATGAGACCGACGGCGAGCTTCCACCCGAGCGGCGAGCTCCGCAGGAGCACCCGATCGAACAGCGCGAGCCACAGCGGGACGAGAGCGATCAGCAGCGCGACGATCCCGGTCGGGGTCCCCAGATACTCCGACCACGCGACACCGGCGTTCCCGCCGAACAGGAGGAACACCCCCACCGCGGCCGCACCCCTCCATTGGGTCGACGTCGGACGTTCACCCGTGGTGAGCCGCGCGAAGGCGTACAGGGCGGTTCCGGCGATCAAGAACCGCGTCCCCGCCCCGACGAGCGGCGGGATCGTGCCGTTGACCTCGCGGATCGCCAGGTACGTGGTTCCCCACACGAAGTACAAGGCGCCGAGGACGGTCCAAACGACGGCGGTGGTCGGGTGGCTCGCTCCCGGCCTCGCCATCCAGGAAGGATACGGACGTCGTTGCGAACTGCCGGGCCAGGTCGGCCTGGGTAGGCTGTGCGCGCCATGGCCGGTTGGGAGACCGTGATCGGGCTCGAATGTCACGTCGAGCTGAGCACCGCGACGAAGATGTTCTGCCCCTGTCGCAACGTGTTCGGCGAGGAGCCGAACACCGACACGTGCCCGGTCTGCATGGGGCACCCGGGCTCGCTGCCCGTCCCCAACGCGGAGGCCATCCGGAGGATCATCAAGATCGGGCTCGCGCTCGATTCCACGATCGCGCCGCACTCGTTGTTCCACCGGAAGAATTACTTCTATCCGGACATGCCGAAGAACTACCAGATCAGCCAGTACGACCTTCCGATCTGCGTGGGCGGACACCTGGACATCGACCTCCCCGACGGTTCGACGCAGCGCGTGGGCATCACGCGGGTGCACATGGAGGAGGACACCGGCAAGACGACGCACGGCTCCACCTCGGGTCGGATCCACGGCGCGGAGCACGCGCTCATCGACTACAACCGCGCCGGCGTGCCGCTCGTCGAGTGCGTCAGCGAGCCGGACATGCGGTCGCCCACGGAGGCGGTCGCGTACCTGCGTGAGCTCCGTGCGACGCTCGAGGCGCTCGACGTGTCGGACGTGAAGATGGAGGAAGGGTCGCTCCGCTGCGACGCGAACATCAGCGTGCGCCCGGCGGGGTCGGAGGGTCTGGGGACGAAGGTCGAGATCAAGAACATGAACTCGATCCGGTCGCTCGAGCGCGCGCTTGCGTACGAATCCGAGCGGCAGATCCGCGCGCTCGATGCCGGCGACGCGCTCGTGCAGGAGACGCGCCACTGGGACGAGGGCTCGGGCGTCACCTCGTCGATGCGGTCCAAGGAGGAGGCGTTCGACTACCGGTACTTCCCGGAGCCGGACATCCCGCCGCTCGAGCCGTCCGCGGAGTTGGTCGAAGGGATCCGATCAACCCTGCCCGAGCTTCCCCGTGCTCGTCGAGCCCGATACGCGAGTGCGTTCGGTCTGAAACCCGAGGTCACGCGTGTGCTGGTCGATGACAGAGCCACGGCGGCGTTCTTCGAAGACGTGGTTTCGGCGGGCGCGCCACCGGCCGTCGCGGCGAACTGGATCACGCAGGACCTCTCTGCCTTGAAGAACGCCGCGAAGCTCGACATGACGAGTGTCCGCCTGTATCGCGTGAGACCGTCAGATCTCGCCGCGTTGATCGCCAAGGTGCAGGCAGGGGCCCTGGTGCAATCGCAAGCCAAGTCCGTGCTCGAGGACATGTTCAACCATCTTCACGATGGCGATCGGTTCAGCGACACGGAGGTGGATGAAGCCATCGAACGCCTGCACATCTCTCCTCCGGACGACACGCAACTCGATCGATTCGTCGGCGACGTGATCGCGGAGCACCCGGACGTCGTTGAGAAGTTCCGTGCGGGGAAGGAGGGGGTCCTCGGTTTCCTGGTCGGACAGCTGATGCAGAAGGCGGCCGGGGCCGCCAACCCGAAGCTGGCGCAGGAGCTCCTGCGCGAGCGGCTGCAAGGGTAGCCCCGAGGTGGGGAGCACCCCCCAGACCCCCGGCAGGAGCTCCGGACGCATCTCCGTATGGCGTCTGGCGCTCCTCGGGGTCGTGCGAGCGTTCCAAGGAGCCGTCGTCTTCCCGCTGCGAAGGATGTGGCGCTCGCCCGACGCGATCGACGCCTACGGGTTGAACCACCTGACGAGCGTTGCCGGGGATGCCCTGCTCGCGATCTCCCTGTCCGACTCCGTGTTCTTCTCCGTGCCCGTCGGCGAAGCGCGACTCAAGGTCGCCGCGTACCTCGCGCTCACGATGCTGCCGCTCGCGCTCGCGGGCCCGCTCCTCGTCCCGTTGCTCGACCGCGCCGGTCCGCGGCGGTCGATCACGATCCTCGCGGCCG
>JBKOUM010000165.1:0-9962 GCA_046723385.1 Actinomycetota bacterium | reverse complement strand
GGGGATTTCCGCAGGTCGAACGCCTGTTCGCTCCCCGCCGGGGCGGCTAGACGCCGACGAAGGTGCGGAGGTACCAGTCGGCGATCGGACCGCCCCAGAACGCGCTCACGACCGCCCCGGCGGCCAGGTACGGACCGAATGGGATCGCGGACTTCCGTCCCCGACCCAGGAGCAACGCCACGATCGCCCCGACCCCCCCGAGCACGATCGCCGCTCCCGCCGCGACGCCCACGTAGCGGAGCCCGAGCGACCCGAGCACCAACCCGACCAGCGCGGCGAGCTTGACGTCGCCCATCCCCATGCCTCGCGAGATGATGGCCACGACGAACAACGCGCCTCCGTACAGCGCGAACCCCAGCACCATCCGGACGAGGTCCACCGGCGCTCCGAACAGCTTCGCGACCGTCAGGTAGACGTGGAACACGACGAGGGCGGGATACATCAGCCGGTTCGGGATGATCCGGTGCTCGATGTCGATCGCGGCGACCGCCGGCATGAGGACCAACAGGAACGCCACGGCGATCGCCACCCAGAGGCTCTCGTAGACCAGGAACGCGCCGGAGAACAACAAGGCGGTCGAGAGCTCGAGCAGCGGGTAGCGGGCGGAGATCCTGGAGCCGCAGCTCCGGCAGCGCCCGCGCAGCAAGACCCACGCGAGGACCGGGATGTTGTCCCTGTTGGCGATCTCCGCTCCGCACGTGGGGCACCGCGAGCGAGGCGACACCACCGAGACACCGGCCGGCACGCGTTCGGTGACGACGGTCATGAAGCTTCCCAGGGCGAGGCCGAAAGGGAACGCGACGATCGCGGGGAGCCAGGCCACGTGCGAACCCTACCTTCAGCCGGGGCGACGGCTAGACGTTGATCTCCTGCCAGAGCGTCCGCTCGAATTGCGTCCCACCGCCGATGACGCGCTCGATCCGGGAGTTGTAGATGATCGGGTAGTTGTTGGCCAGGTCCATGCTTCCCGCGTACAGCCCGCCCTCGCCAGGAGGTTGGCTGTTCGGGTGCTCCTTGAACGCCATCTTCCCGGTGCTGTACAGGAGCCCGACGACGCCGTCGTTAGGGTCGGCCACGTCGCCGCCGTCGAAACGGACCGAGTTCCTCCCGTAGATGCTGCAGTCACCACCGTTGCTGGTGCAGCTCGTCCCCGACGCCGGCTGGTAGGTCGAAACGACGACCATGTCCGCCGCCACCGAGGTCGAGGTGGCCGAGATCGTGTTGGTGTTCGCGAAGTCAACCGGCGCGTTCGTGATCAGGGTGAAGTCGCCGCTGAGCGATGGCCCGTCGAGACAGATCTGCGTGGTCGACGCGGTCGTGCACCCCCCCGGGTTCGACATGGGCGCCGGACTCGTCTGCCAGACCGCGAACGTCCCCGTGAGCGACGATTTGTGGATGGCGAGGTACGCGTTGAAGTCGGCGACGGCCGTCGCGGACTGGTTGGAGCCGCACGTTCCCCCGGTCGGGTAGCACTGCAGGTGGAGGGGGTCCGTGGACGCCGAGGGGTAATTGTTCGGATCGAAGACGAACGTCGGGAAGGACACCGGCGCGGGAGCGGTGGTCGTCGTGCCGGGCGTGCTCGACGTTTGACCCGTGATCCCGGCGATCTCCCCGCACGCCTTGGCCGCTCCCTGGACGGTGTAGGTCCCCCCGCCGGTGATCCTCAGGGCGTAGTCGGTCGACGTGGAGCTGCACGTGGTGGTCGAAGGCGCACCCGCGATCGCATCGCCCGAGATGACGACCTGCTGCGTCCCCACGATCCCGGTCGTTCCCCCGGTCCACACACGGCCGGATTTTCCCGAGCATCCGTACGTGCTCTCCGACGTCACGATCTGACTGCCGTTCTGGAGCGACACGCCGCCGCCCGAGGACTGGATACTGCCGCAGATCGTGGCGCCCGTTCCGACCGACACGTCGCCATCGGAGTAGATGTCCCCGACCACCGTCGTGCCGTTCGCGATCTCGAGGCCCGTCTGGCTGAAGATCGCGTACTTGAACGCGGGCACGGGCTCGTACGTCGCCTGCACCTCGCGCGTGTACTTCGGTGAGGCCTTGGTCGGGTAGTAGCCGATCGACGTGACGACGATCTTCCCGCCGCTCTGCGTCCAGCTGACCTGATACTCGCCGCCCCCGCTGTTGCTGCACACCGTGGACGTCGAGATGCTGCACGGGTTGGATGCCGTCCGGCTCTCGCCCAGTCGTGTGATCGAATCGTCGACCCCCGCCTCCGCGACCGTGAGCGCCCTGCTCCATTCGAGCGACTTGCTGGACTGGCTCAACGAGGCGTTCCCGGCGTCGAGCGCGACCACGAGCAGGACCATCATGATCGCCAACAGGAGGATCGCGATCACGAGCGAATATCCCTCCTCGTCGCGGTGGAGCCGTCGCATCAGCGTGCAGAGCATCTGTCTCTCCTAGGAATCGTCCGACGCGTTCCGCAGCTGCACGTCAGTGGTGAACTCGACCGTGGTGGTGTTGGTCTGGAGCGGGAGCCTGATCGTCACCTGATCGACGACCGTGCCGTGGGTCGTGTACGTGAAGATGTTGGTATCCGCCAGGAACGACACCACCGGGACCGAGTTGGCCCCGCCAAGCGTCGACGCCTCGAGCGTGTAGGGCGCCGACGTGCCGGTCACCTGCCAGACGATCGTGGCCGGCGCGCCGTTGATGTATCCCGAGAAGGTGATCGACGACGCACTGCTGCTCGTTTGGTCGATCGATTCGCCCTGCCGGAGCTGCTTCGAGAGCCGGTCGAGGGCGATGCGTCCGTCGGCGAAGACATCGCGACGGTTCGTGATCGTGGCCGTGGTCGTGAAGGTCCGCATGGCGACAGACATCACGGCGGTCGCGACGATGCCCATCACGAGCATCGTGACGAGGAGCTCAGCCAGGGTGAACCCCGACTGGCCGTCACGCCGTGATGTGGTTGCTCTGCGCGCTCTGGTTGCCGGCGAGGTCATAGGCGATCACGTAGTACTCATAGGAGTCGGTCTTCTTGTGGGTGTCGCTGCACGACGTGCTCGAGGTGTCGCAGACGAGCGAGTACGCGCCGACGGACGTGATGATCCGACGATAGAGGCGGTAGCCGCCAAGGTCGGTCACACCCGTGGGGGCGGTCCATGCGATGCTCACGATCTTGTTCGGTCCGCTGATCGACGACGATGCGACGTGCAACGTTGTGGGAGCCCCGGGAGGTGTGGCGTCCAAGATGATCGTGTCGCTCATCAGCGCGCTGTACAGCAAGCTCGAGTCGTAGAAGCGCGCGTACACCGTCTTGGTCCCGTCTCCCGAGAGGAGCGTCCAGCTCGCGCTCGTGCTGAATGCGACCCGTGGCGCCCACGTGGTGCCGTCGTTGGAGAACGCCATGTAGGCGGGCGTCGCCCCCGATCCCTTCGTGATCTTGAGCGTGACGATCGTGGTGTTCGTGTAGGCGGCATCGTTCGCGACCTTCACCACGCCAGCGTTGGGTCCCCCGTTCCCGCCGGTGGGATCGACGGTCGTGACCGTGCAGCTGAGCGAGCTGTTCGTCGCCGAGCCACCTCCGTTGTCCACCACCGTGTTCGAGATCGAATACGTTGCGTAGGCAGGGAACGTGTAGGTCACAGAACTGCCAGTCGCGGTGCCGAGCGTTGCCCCCGTGCTGTCCTTGAACGTCCAGCTGATGCTCGCGATCGACCCGTCCGAGTCCGAGGCGACTCCCGACATGGTCACGGTCTTGTCGCTGATCGCCGTGACCGTTGGGCAGCTGACCGTCGGCGGTGTGTTCAACGTCGGCGCCTTGTACACGATCTTCCCGTCGGTGAACAACGACGACTGGCTCTGGCTCACCGGCGTGCGACCGAACTCGTCGGTCCAGACCACGACGACCGTGACGCGCTTCTGATCGTGGCCGTTCGCGTCGCTGACGCTGACGTTGCCGTCGTTGTTCCCGTCGGCCGCGTCCGCGGCACCCGTCCCGTCCGTCGGGGAGTCCACCCACGTGACGTACCGGTAGACGGTGTAGGTCGTGCTCCCGACGATGAAGGGGTTCTGGAAGTGCTGCAGCGCGGGCGACGCGCCCGCGACCCGGACGAGCGGCTCCGGCGACAACGAGCCATTCCCGTCCGGATCGAACGTCTGAGCTGCGGTGTTCACCCAATAGTCGGGATCCGTCGGGTCCGTCGCGTGCGTGAGGCCCGGATCGGGATCCGACAGCACGAGGTTGTCGTAGTTGAGGGCCCTGGCCTCCTCCATCTGCTGGTCGAGGCCGGATCGGGCGGCGAGCCGCTGGCGGGAGAGACCGGTGGTGCTCAACCCGACGGTGATCGCCTGCGCGGCCCCGAAGATGCCGATCGCGAGGACGGTCAGCGCCGCCATCACCTCGACGAGGGTGAAACCGCCCTCATCCCGCAGGTGGCCAAGCCTCCGGCTGGACGGGCGTGCGCGAGCGGACGACGAGCGCCTCATCCCCCATATGGTCGGCCGCTCGAGGGGTGCCCTTGAGCGGCCGGCGTCGGTCGAACGGCCCAGGCTCGGAACGAGGAACGGGCGGCCCTTCCGGGCCGCCCGTTCCGGCGTTCCAGCGTTGCGGTTGGTGCTTACCAGCTCGGGTTCGTGGCGTTCGTGACCGCGTCCGCGCCGTCACAGCCACCGGTGCCGCTCGGGGCACCGGTGCCGTACTGGGTCCCCGGCGCGTTGGCCGAGTCGTCCTCGACGTAGAAGCACGTCGCCGACTTCGAGTACGCCGCCGCACCCCATGTGGTGTCCGTCGGGGCCTCGACGCTGATCGTGTTGGGGTCGGTGGACTCCGTCCCCTCGTCCACGAACGTCAGCGAGGTCTCGATGCCGCCGAGGGTGCCCGCGTCACAGACCTGGCCGGAAACGGCCGAGTCGTCGTACGTGTCGTGGTCCGTGAAGCAGGTCTTCGCGGCCACGAGCGCGTTGCGGAGGCTCGACTGAGCCGCCTTGTCGTTCGCCCGGTTCCGGGCGCCCAGGAACGTCGGCAGAGCGATGGCGATCAGGATGCCGATGATCAGAACGACCACCATCAGCTCGATAAGGGTGAAGCCTTCATCCTCGCGGATGCGCTTCTTGAGACCCTTGAGCATCTGCCTTCGCCTCCTTTCCTTGGAGCAGGCGCACCACACCGGTGCGCGTTCTCAGGAGGTTTCGGCTCGGGAGGGCGAGACCTGAAGGCCGATTCCGACCGGAACCTAGTCCGATGGCGTCGACGCCTGCGGCGCGCGGCGCGCCCACGACAGCGTCAGCACGGCACCCGCCGCGCCGAGGACCCCGCCGGTCACCACGAGCCAGACGCCCAGGCCGAGGTCGCGGAAGACCCCGAACCGAGCCCACAGGTCCGTCGGGATACCGATCGACTGGACGACGGACGCGCGATCGTCCCCCGTCGCGAGGAAGGCGATCGCCAAGGCTGCCGCGACCAACCCCGCGACGAGCGTGATGACCGCGAGCGTGAGGCGCGCGCTCCGGCTCCGCACGAGCCGGCTCGCGACGAGCGACGCGAGGACGACCAGCGCGCACACCAGCGCCACGCGCCCGTCGGGCAGATCGGTCCCGCGGATCGACGTGTGCGCCGACTCGCCCGGGATGCCGACCGTGAGCCAGACCCCGACGGCCCCGAGGCCGATCAGGAGCCCACCCACAGCCGTCAGCAGGAATCCCGCGGCACGCAGCCCCGAGGGTCGTGAGGCGTCGAGGCGCGGCTCCGGCTCGTCCATCCGGGCGAGTCTGGCATCAGGGTCCGCCGCGACGAAAGACCTCACTTGATCAGCTTGATGATGTTGAACATCGGCATGTAGAGCGCGATGACCGCGGCACCGACGGCGCCACCGATGATGGCGATCAGGAGCGGCTCGATCAACGACGTCAGCGCGTCGACGGACGCCTCGACCTCTTGGTTGTAGAACGTCGAGACCTTCTCCAGCATCACGTCGACCTGCCCGGTCTCTTCGCCGACGGCCAGCATCTGGACGACCATCGGCGGGAAGACCTTGTGCTTGCTCAACGGTTTCGCCATCGATTCGCCCTCGCGGACCGCCGCCTGGACGTCCGTCACGGCCTTCGAGATCACCCTGTTGTTGACGGTGTCGCTCACGATGTCGAGCGCCTGCAGGATCGGGACACCCGAGCGCAGGAGCATCGAGAGCGTGCCGGCGAACCGGGCCAGCGCCGTCTTGTGGAACAGGGACCCGAACACCGGCACGCGCAGCTTGAACGCATCGACGGACTCACGGCCCGCCGGCGTCGCCTTCCACCGCCGGAAGAGGAAGCGGCCCAGAAAGGCGCCCGCGACGAAGATGAACCAGAACTTCTTGAACAGGTCGGAGACCGCGAGGAGCACCCGGGTCGGGAGCGGCAGGCTGCCGCCGAGCTGGCTGTAGATGCTCTTGAACTGCGGGACGACGAACAAGAGCATCGCCGACATGATCAGCGTGACCAGGGCGACGACGGCGATCGGGTAGGTCATCGCCGACTTGATCTTGCCGCGCAGCTTGACCTCGTTCTCGATCATGTCCGCGAGCCGGAGCAGGACGCTGTCGAGCGACCCGCCCGTCTCGCCCGACTTGACCATCGACACGTAGAGGTCGTTGAAGACCTTCGGGTGCTTCTGCATCGCGGCCGAGAGGGACGAACCCTGCTCGATGTCGGTGCGGCACGCCGAGAGGGTCTTCGCGAGCTCGGCGTTGTTCGTCTGATCGGCGAGGATCGATAGAGCGCGAAGGATCGGGAGGCCCGAATTCACCATCGTCGCGAACTGCCGCGAGAAGACGGAGAGCTCCTTGAGCTTGACCTTCTTCTTGGTCAGCTCGATGTTCAGGCTCCGGCCCTGTTTACCGACCTCGAGCGGGGTCAGCCCCTGCTCACGGAGCCGCTGCAGGACGAGCCCTTCGTTGTCGGCGACGAGCGTGCCGCTGATCAGGTTCCCGCCGCGATCGCGGACCTTGTATGTATAGGTGTCGGGCATCGTCGCCTCCTCCTCACATGCCGCCGAGCGAGCCGCTCGACCCGTCCGTGCCGAACGATCCGGTGGCCCAGGAGCTGGAGTCTTCGCCGCCGAGCGAAGCGCCGCCCGAGAACGCGGACAGACCGGCCGACGATCCGACGAGCCGCTGGAGCTCCTCCGCGTCGTGGCAGCGCTCGAACGCCATCTGCTGGGTGACCCGTCCGGCCTTCACGTGAGAGGCGAGCGACATGTCCATCGTCTGCATCCCGTAGCGCCCGCCGGCCTGCATCGCGGAGTAGATCTGGTGGACCTTGCCCTCGCGGATCAGGTTACGGATACCCGGCGTCGCGATCATCACCTCGACCGCGGCCACACGGCCCTGCCCGTCGGTCGTCGGGATCAGCTGCTGGGTCACGACGCCCTGCAGCGTCGTCGACAGCTGCACCCGGACCTGCTGCTGCTGGTGCGGCGGGAAGACGTCGATGATCCGGTCGATCGTCTGGGGGGCGTCCTGGGTGTGGAGCGTCGCGAACACGAGGTGACCGGTCTCCGCGGCCGTGATCGCCGTCGCGATCGTCTCGAGGTCACGCATCTCGCCGACCAGGATCACGTCGGGGTCCTGGCGCAGCACGTGCTTCAGGGCAGACGAGAAGCTGTGCGTGTCGGCGCCGATCTCCCGCTGGTTCACCACGCACTTCTTGTGCTTGTGGAGGAACTCGATGGGATCCTCGACGGTCATGATGTGGCCCGACCGCTCGTTGTTCACCACGTCGACCATGGCGGCCAGGGTCGTCGACTTCCCCGAGCCGGTCGGCCCGGTCACGACCACGAAGCCGCGAGGGAACCGGGCCAGGTCCGCGGCGACCGGTGGGAGCCCAAGATCCACCACGTTCTTGATGTCGAAGGGGATCACGCGGAAGACCGCCCCGACGGCGTCGCGCTGCATGAACACGTTCACACGGAACCGGGCGCGGCCCGGGAGGGAGTACGACATGTCGAGCTCGAGCTCCTGCTCGAATCGCTCCCGCATCTTCTGCGGCAGGATCGCGTAGATCATGCCCTGGAGGGAGCGGGGGGACATCAGCGGGTACTCCTCGAGACGTTCGAGCTCACCGTGGATCCGCACGGTGGGCGGGGTTCCCGCCGTCAGGTGCAGGTCCGAACCGTTCAGATCCAAGAGACGGCCCAGAAGTTCGGGAACGGGAACCTGGATGTCGTCCTCGGGAGGGGCAACCGTGCTCATCCTCACTTCACCACCCTTGCGACCTCGTCCAACGATGTGATGCCCATGCGGGCTTTCTCCAGACCGTCGTCGCGAAGGGTCATCATCCCCTGCTGGATGGCGACGGCCCTGATGGCATCGGCAGAGGAACGCTCCACCGTGAGCCTTTCGATCTCTTCGCTCATCTGCATGACCTCGTAGAGGCCGATCCGTCCCCGGTAGCCCGTGTTGGCGCAGGCGGCGCAGCCTTGCGACTTGAACAGCTGGGGGATCTCCGGCCAGAGCCAGTCGGGGTACCCGGCGGCCAGCAGCTCCGGCTGCTCCGGCTGGTACGGCACCTTGCAGCGTTCGCAGAGCTTGCGCGCCAAACGTTGCGCGACGATCGCGTCGATCGCCGAGGCGACCAGGAAGGTCTCCACGTCCATCTCGACCAGCCGCGTGATCGCCGACGGAGCATCGTTCGTGTGCAGCGACGACAGGACGAGGTGTCCGGTCAAGGCTGCCTCGATCGCGATCACGGCGGTCTCCCGGTCGCGGATCTCCCCGATCAGCACGATGTCCGGGTCGGCACGAAGGATCGATCGCAGCGCGCTCGCGAACGTGAGACCCGCCTTCGGGTTCACCTGCATCTGGTTCACGCCGGCGAGCCGGTACTCGACCGGGTCCTCGACGGTGATGATGTTCTTCGCTTCCTCGTTGAGGATGTTGAGGGTCGAGTACATCGTGGTCGACTTGCCGGACCCGGTCGGTCCGGTCACCAGGATCGCCCCGTACGGCTTCTTGAAGGACTCCGAGAAGCGCTTGTACGAGTCCTCGAGGAAGCCGAGGTCCTCCAACGCGAGCAGGGCGTTCGACTTGTCGAGGATCCGGATCACGACCTTCTCGCCGAAGACCGTCGGGAGCGTCGCGAGACGGAGGTCCAAGGCGCGCCCGCCTACCTTCATCGAGATGCGGCCGTCCTGGGGCACCCGCTTCTCGGCGATGTTCAGGTCCGCCATGACCTTGAGGCGGCTGATCAGCCCGCCCTGGATGTTCTTGGGGGCCGGCGGCATCGGCTCGTGGAGGACGCCGTCGACGCGGAAGCGGATCCGGACGTTGCGCTCCCCCGGCTCGAGGTGGACGTCCGAGGCGCGGTCCCCGACGGCCTGCGTCATGATCGCGTTCACGAGCTTGACGATCGGGGCATCCTCGAGCGCCTCCTCCAGGTCGACGGGGTTCTCGCCCTCCGCGGCCTCGGCCGCGATCGTCGCCATCGCCTCGACCTGCGAGTCCATGCCCGCGAACTTCTGGATCGCCTGTTCGACGTCGTTCGCCGTGGCGACCACGGGCTGGACCTCGCGGCCCGTGATCGTGCGGATGTCGTCGAGCGCGTAGACGTTCGCCGGATCGGACATCGCGACGAGGAGCCGGCCGTCGCGCTCGCCGATCGGGATCGCGCGGTACCGGCGCGACAGCGCCTCCGGGAGCAACACCGTGGCGGTGGCGTCGATCGGGAACTCGTTGAGGTCGACGAATTCGAGCCCGACCTGTTCCGCGAGCGCGCGGACCAGATCGGCCTCCTTGATCATGCCCATGTCGATCAGGACGCGACCGAGCGACTTCGGTGTCTTGCGGTGCTCTTCGAGCGCGGTCTCGAGCTGTTCGGCGGTGATGTACCCGAGCTCGATGAGGATCTGGCCGAGCTGCTTCGACTTCCGCTTGACCGTCGTCATCGATGCGCCTCGAGGCCCGTTCGGGCTAGGTCGTTGGTGGGCTTCAGCTGTTGTCTTCGTCACCGTCCTCGTTCAGCTGAAGCAG
>JBKOUM010000010.1:0-21872 GCA_046723385.1 Actinomycetota bacterium | reverse complement strand
CCTCTACGTCGTGGACCGTCTGAAGGAGCTGATCAAGTACCGCGGGTTCCAGGTCCCGCCCGCCGAGCTCGAGGCGCTCCTCGTCCAGCATCCGGACGTGATCGACGCGGCGGTCGTCCCGGCGCCCGACGCGAACGCCGGCGAGGTCCCGAAGGCCTTCGTCGTCCCGGCGCCGGGCGCCGAGGTCACCGAGGGCCAGCTGATGTCCTACGTCTCCGAGCGCGTCCCGTCCTACAAGAGGGTCCGCCGCGTCGAGTTCATCGACGAGATCCCGCGCTCGCTTTCGGGCAAGATCCTCCGTCGCGTCCTGGTCGAACGCGAGCGCGGCGCCTGATCGTCCCTACGGCTGCACCGGCGGGTTGACGGGGCCGCCGATCACCTCGTCCGTCGTGGCGACCACCACCCTGCCCGCGTCGACCTCCCCCTCGAGCCAGTCGAGGAACGCCGTGAAGTCGGACACCGTCATCGAGTACGCGTCGCACTGGTCGCACAGGTGGTGGATCAGCAGCTGCACCCATCCCCCGCCGTGCGTCTCCGCGGCCGTCACGTAGCCCTCGACGGTCGCGACGGTCGTGCCCTGCTTGATGCTGGGGGTCATCCGAAGGCCGTACGGATCGAGCGGCGGGATCGTCTCGGCGAAGGTCTTCGTGTCGTCGACGCCCGAGACGCCGCGCCCGCTGTTGTAGCCGCAGTCGTGCACGACCTGCTCCGAGTCGGCGTCGTAGGAGCCGAACGGGTACGCGAACGACGTCACGGGGAACCCGAACCCGAGGTCCGCATCCATCAGCGTGACCCGGTCACCGCAAACCTCGTGCCTGGCGGCCGACGTCTTCAGCTTCTTGATGTTCGCGTGATCGATCGTGTGGCCGCCGATCTCGTTCCCGGCGTCGAAGAGTGCGTGGAGATCGTCCGTCGACATGTGCGTCGCGTCGCCGATGAACCCGCTGTTGATGTAGAAGGTCGCGACCATGTCGCGGACCTGGAGCGGCACCAGCGCGTTCATCTGGTCCGCGTTGCCGTCGTCGAACTGGATCGTGACGACCGTGATCGGCGCGCCGCCGCCGGGCGCCGGTGGCGGGGTCCCGTGCATCTGCCACGCGAAAGCGAGCGGCGACGACGCGGTCAGGTCGATCGCCGGCTCGACCGTCGAGAACGACTCCACGTCATCGCGGTACCTCGCCGTCTTGCCGTTGAACGAGGCGAAGGTGTCCACGCCGTCGGGAGGACACGGACGCATCCCCGTCAGCGATCCGCTGAAGAGCGTGCCGTTCGGTCCCTCCACCGCCGCACCGTCCAGGATCGGTGGCGAACCGTCGAGCGACCCGGCGATGTTCGTCACCTGGTGCTGCATGCAATGCGGGAACGTCGAGCCGTCGCCCACGATGAACGACGTCCCCCACCCGTTCGCACCCAAGATGTTCGAGAGCCACCCCATCTCCTGCTGCGCGTAGGTGCCTTCGCCCGTGAGGGTGTCGTACTCGGCGGCCATCACGGAGAGCCCCGCGCCGTGCGAGGTGGTGTCCCACGTCGCCCACGGGAACCCGAAACCGAAGGGATCGGTCGCCGCCTGGGCCGAGGCGGCGTCGAGCTGCTTCTTGAGGTCGCCGAGCAGGTCGGAGCGCTGGATCTCCAGATCGGTCGGATCGCCCTTCTGGTCGAGCGCGAGGATGAGCTCGTAATGCGCCAGCCCGGACACGTCGTAGAGGTTGAGCGTGTCGGCGGCATCGTTCGGTCCGGCGATGTACGCGTTCGCCCAGTGCGCGGCCTGCGAGAGGTAGAAGTCGGGGTCAGTCTGCGAGAGCCCGGTCGGGAGACCGCCGGAAGCGACCGCGAAGTACAGCTCCGTCGCGCCCAGCTCCATGTCGTCGCGCCACTCGGTTTCCGGGTAGAAGCTGTACGGGATCACCGTGAGGAGCTTCGTCGGCGCGGTGTCGGCCAGTTCGTAGATGTGCTCGGCGGACCGGAGGCAATCGGCCGCGAGCGCCGGATCGCTCGTCTTGAAGACCACGAAGCATTGCGCGAAGGCGGCCGCGTCGCGGCCCGCGAGGTTGGGGCTCACCGGTGAGCCGGGCGGGCCGGCGCGGAAGACGGGCCGGTTCCGGATGTAGCGGTACAGCGGGTCGGTGCCGCCGTACGTGTCGTCCTCCTGCGGCAGGCGCCAGATGTCGTGGTCGCCGCGGGTCTTTGCGTTCCCCGTGCCGATCCCGACCTGGTAGTAGAGCGTCCCGGTCGGGTCGTCCCACATCTTGAGCAGCCACTCAATCCCGAACTTCGCCTCCGCCGTGAAGTCCGTCGCGCCGCCGGCGCCCATCTGTCCGGGCAACCCCCGGATCCCGGCCAGCAGGAGATCCTCCGTGTAGCTGGCCGTCTGGACGAACTTCACGTAGTCGCCGGCGTCCCACCATCCACCCGACGCGTCGATCCGGTCCCCCAGCGGTGACAGATCGCCCTTGAAGTGGCCCGACTGGTTCGCGTGCGGCGTGAGGTACGTCATCGCGTTCTCGTCGTGAAGATGCGCCGGCGCGGTTCGCAACGCGGATGGGATGTAGTCGGCGCCGTCGCGCTCGTTGGCGTAGAAGGAACGAGCGTTGGCGAGGGACTGCGCGTACACGCCCGAGCCGGCGCCGATCCGGAACGTGGGCGACGATGCGGCGATCGGCCCGCTCACCACGATCGAGTACGTCCCGGCCGCCGTGAACGAGGTGAAGTCGATCGCGTAGACGTGCGGGTACGACATGCTCCACGAGCCCAGATCCGATCCGATCGCGGCAGAGAACACGGTTGCGTTGGTGGCGTCCTTGATGTCGAAGGTCGCGCTGGTCTCGATGTCGCTCGACATCAGGAACGCCCTCTTCGCCGAGGCGCTCGGGTACCCAACCTGGTTGACGCGGACGAACGCGGTCGTCGCGACCGCGTGGGCCGGAACGGACGCGACCACCGAGCCGACGACGAGCACGGACGAGACGAGGACGAGGATCGCTCGGGAGCGGGGGGCTGCCGTCGCGCGCATCACGGCTCTCCTTCCAGATGGTGAACCGTACAGATATCGATAGGAAAGTTTCCTAACCGAAGGGAGCTTCCCGATGCTATGTCGCCGATCCGGCGACGGTCAAGCCGCTCCTTCCCGCCGACCGGGTCGTCGGATGGGGCTCACCCCCACCGGAGCGCGTCCAGGAACGCGCGGAACTTCCGCTCGGTCTCGTCGACCTCGGCCGCCGGATCGCTGCCGGCCACGATCCCCGCGCCCGCGTACAGCGTCGCGTGCTCGCCACGGAGCTCCGCGCAACGCAGCGCGATCGCCCACTCCCCGTCGCCGTTCGCATCGACCCATCCGACCGGGCCGGCGTACGAACCGCGATCGAACGGCTCGAGGTCGGCGATCGTCTCCAGCGCGACGTCGCGTGGCTCTCCCGCGATCGCCGGTGTGGGATGCAGCGCCTCGACGAGCTCGAGGGCGCCCGGGGAGGGCTCACGGAGCAGACCTCGGAAGCGCGTCGAGAGGTGCCACACGTTCGGCGTCTCGAGCAGCACCGGTTCCGGATCCCACGAGAGCTCGCGGCAGAATGGACCCAGGGTCCGAGCGATGGCTTCGACGACGATCGCATGTTCGTCGTGATCCTTCGCCGAACCCAGGAGACGGGCCGCGCTCTGACGGTCCTCGACGGGATCGCCCGAGCGAGCCGCCGACCCGGCGAGCGGGTTCGAACGAACCTCCCGCCCGAATCGGGACACGAGCAGCTCCGGGGAGGCGCCGACGACGATCCCGGTCGCCGTCGGCGCCGCGAACGAGTACGCGTCGGGGTCCACGGCGCGCAGCCGATGCACGAGCCTCCGAGGGTCGAGGGATCGACCGGCATCCACCTCGATCGTCCGAGCGAGGACCACCTTGCGCAGGTCCCCCGTGCCGATCCGCTCGACGATCCCCGCGACCGCTGCCGCGTACGCCTCGCCGCCCGGCTCCGGCCGGAGTTGTGCGGCCGCGAAGGGGTCGTTCGGGACGGGCATGCCGAGGGTCCGCTCGAGCGAGGTGGAGCCCTCCGCGTCGCCGATCACGATCCGAACCGTCTCCCCCATCGCCGAACGGCGCACGGTGCGGGCCGCGATCGACACCGAGGGCACGGCCCGATCCCAGCCCCCGAAGGGGAGCGCCCCGACGGCGACGACGCGGCCTCCGCCACGGATCGATCGATCGACGTCGGCGAGCATGCGCGCCGCGGCCACGGGAGAAGCCGTCGCCACGATGGCCCCCGAGGTGGCCACCCCCAACCCGCCCCGGTCGAACAGCGAGCCCCCGTCGCCGTACCCCGCGAGCAGGTCGAAGGCGTCGCCGAGCGGCTCGATGCGTCCGAGGAGCGGGGCCGCTCCCTCCGAGCTCACGCTCGCGTCCCGACGAACAGCTGTGCGATCCCCCCAGAGAGCTGGAGCCTCCTGATCGAGGGGAACCCGGCACCTCGGAGCATCGCGACCATCTCGCCGGTCGAGGGCAGGTACGCCATCGACCGCGGCAGGTACCGGTACGCGGCGCGATCCGAGAGCACACCGCCGATCGCGGGCACGACCTTGTCGAAGTACACCGCGTGCCCCGCTCGGAGGAACCTGTTATCCGGACGGCTCGCGTCCAGGAGGGTGACCGCGCCCCCGGGTCGGACGACCCTGCCGAGCTCCGCGAACAGCTCGTGGAGCGAGACGACGTTCCGCAGCGCGAAGCCGCACGCGGCGCCGTCGGCGCTGGCGTCGCCGACCGGCAGCCGGAGGATATCCGCCCCTACGAGGGGTGCGGACGTCTTCGCGGCACGGAGCATCGCGAGGGAGAAGTCGAACCCGACCGCCCGGTAGGCGGCCCGCTCGAGCTCACGGCACAGATCACCCGTCCCGCAGGCGAGATCGAAGACCAACGATCCCGGCGGGAGGTGGAGCTCACGCACCGCGCGGCGGCGCCACCCCACGTCCAGGCCAAGCGTCATCACCCGGTTCACGAGGTCGTAGCGGGGCGCGACCCGATCGAACATCCCGCGGACCGTCCGCGCCTTCTCCTCGCCGACCGGGAGCTGCTCGTTCACGCCTCGATCCGCGCTTCCGCGGCCTCCAGCAGCAGCCGCCGGAAATGGTTCGAGACGAGGGCGGTCACCGCGGGAAGGAGCTCCCGGAACGCTTCGACCATCTGGCCCGCGGCCGCCGCGTCGTCGCCCGCCGTGTCCTGGATCGGCCTGCGCACGTGCCGGTCGAAAAGGTCCACCGCGCGCTCCGCGAGTCCGCGGAGCGCGCCGTCTGCATCGCTCGCCAGCTTCAGCAGGTCGCCCAGCGGGAGACCGAACTCCAGCAACCGCAAGGCCGTGCGGACCAGCTCCGTATCCGAGACCGAGTAGCGCATCTCGCCGTCGACGCGGCGGCCGATCCGGATCCCCTCGCGCTCGACCGCTTGGATCAACGAGGCCGGCACTCCGCTCGTGGCGGCGAAGTCGTCGAGGCTCAGCACCCGCTGAGGCTCCACGACGTCGCCGCGTGCCTCGGCGACCGCGGCCGCGAGGTCCGTGTCGGCATCGCCGAGCTCACCCCGGACGACCCGCCCGATCGCCGCGAGCGTGAGCCCCTTCCGCTGGAGGTCGCGGATCCGGCCGATCCGCTCCGCATGGACGTCCCCGTACCACGCGACCCGGCCCTCCCGGTCCGGCTGCGGGAGCAGCCCACGCGACTGGTAGTAGCGGACGGTGTCCACGGAGACGTCGCACGCCGCCGCGAGCTGCTCCACCCGATACCTCATGGCCGATACCTCATGGGCGGCGGTTCATGGCCGGTACCTCACGACCAAACACTCTACGAGTGCACACTCGCACCTTCACACCGGCCGCTCGTACGGCGGGTCGCGTGCTTCCCGCGGCTACCATGCGCCGCGTGAAGCACGCGACCCGCGCGGTCAGCCTGGTCGTGGTCCTCGTCTGCGTCGCCGGGACGATGGCGGTCGGAACGGCGCTCAAGGCTCACTGCGCAGGTGGTGACTACTCGGACGGCCGTCAGTACCGTGACCTGTGCTACTCCGACATCGTGCCCCTGCTCTCGACCGAGCAGCTCGCGCACGGCCGTCTGCCCTTCCTCGACGCGTGCGCGCCGTCCGAGAACAACTGCGACGAGTACCCCGTGGTCACGATGTACGTGATGCGAGCGGCGGGGTGGATCGCCCAGGTCCGGACCTCACTGCTCGGATCCTCGGGGATCGACACCGCGAGCTTCTACTACACGAACGCCGTCATCCTGAGCCTGTTCGCGGGCGCCACGGCGTTCGGACTGTGGCTGCTCGTGGGACGCCGGGCGCTGTGGTTCGCGTTGGCACCGACGCTGCTGATCTACGGGACGATCAACTGGGACCTGGTCGCCGTCGCGTTCGCGACGCTCGCGCTCGTCGCTTTCGCGTCGCGACGCGACGGCTGGGCCGGCGTGCTGCTGGGGCTTGGCGCGGCGTCGAAGCTCTATCCCGCGCTGCTGGTCATCCCCCTGTTCCTGCAGGGGATCCAAGACCGCGAGCCGGACCGGTCCGTCAGGGTCCTCTGGTGGACGCTTGGGACGTGGATCGCGGTGAACCTCCCGTTCGCGATCGCGGCGCCGAGCGCGTGGTTCGAGTTCTTCCGCTTCAACTCCGGTCGCGTCGCCGACTTCGACAGCCTGTGGTACATCGCCTGCCGCCACTGGGACGCCGCGTGCCAGTCCACGGGCGTGATCAACCTCTGGTCGGTGATCGTGTTCGTCTTGGTCTTCGGGCTGCTCCTGTGGCTCAAGACGATCCGCGAGCCCGGGTTCGCCCGGTGGACCTTGGGGTTCCCGTTGATCGCCTGCTTCCTGCTGTCGAACAAGGTCTACTCGCCGCAGTACAGCCTGTGGCTCCTCCCGTGGTTCGCGTTGGCCCTCCCGAGCTGGTCGGCTTTCGCCGCGTTCGAGGTGGCCGACGTGGCGGTGTTCGTGACCCGGTTCCGGGAGTTCTTCCCCGTCTACGAACCGGGAGGGGCGATGACCTCGCAGGAGACGTCGTTCGAGCTCGCGGTGATCGCGCGGACGGCGATCCTGGTCTGGTGCCTCGTGGTTTGGCTCCGCGAGGAGTCACCCATCCTGGTGCTCGGCACGGGCGGGTGGCGATCCACGGCGCGGGCCAGCCCGGTGGTCGCGTGAACGACGCGGAGACCGGGCGCGGGATCCGGATCCGCGACGGCATGCGGGACGCCGCGGCGGCCTTCGTTGGAGCCCGCGCCATGCTGTTCGTGATCTCGGTCACCGGCGGGGGTCTCCTCCCGCTCCCCCTCGGCCAACCGCCGACCGATGCGGGCTTCCCCGCACCGGTGCTGGAGCACGGTTGGCACATGCTCTTCACGGCGACCCAGCGCCAGGACGCGGCGTGGTTCCTCCGGCTCGCGACGACCGGGTACGCGCCGAACGACGGCAGCGCAGCGTTCTTCCCCCTGTACCCGCTCGCCGTCCGCATCGTCGACGGCGTCCCCGGCGTCGGGCCCCTCGGCGCCGCTCTCCTCGTCGGGAACGCGGCGTTCTTCGGCGCCCTCCTGATGCTCCACGCGCTCACGAGGCTGGAACTCGGGGGCGAGACCGCCCGGCGGACCGTGCTGTTCTGCGCGTTCTTCCCGACCGCGTTCTTCCTCCTGGCTCCCTACACCGAACCTCTCTTCCTGTTCCTGTCGGTGAGCGCGTTCTGGTTCGCGCGCCGCAACCGATGGGTGTGGGCGGCGGTGGCCGGCGCAGGAGCGGCGATGACGCGCAACGTCGGCGTTCTGTTGATCGTCGCCCTGGCCGTCGAGGCCTTCCGGCAGTGGAGACAGGGACGGGTGCTGCTTCCGCGGCTCACCGCGGCGCTCGGCGTCGCGCTCGGACCCCTGGCCTACTTCGCGTACTGGCAGCTCCGGTTCCAGGACTTCTGGGCACCCCTGGACGCACAGCGGAACTGGCAGCGCGAGCCGACCTTCCCGCTCGGCGCCGTGTGGACCGCCCTGCGTCTGGCGTGGGAGCAACAGCAATGGTGGCTGATCGACGTCGTCGTCGTCGGCGTCGCGGTCGCCGGGATCACGGTGGCCGCGTTCCGGGTGCCGCTGACCTACAGCGTCTACGCGGCCTTGAGCGTGGTGATCCCGCTGACCTTCACGTACGACCCGCGTCCGCTGACGTCGATGCCGCGCTTCATGGCCGTGGTCTTCCCGGCGTTCTGGGGGTTCGCGATCGCGGCGGAGCGGCGACGGCCACCCGAGGCGGCGTTCCTGGTGGCGTTCGCGGCCGGCTTCGGCATCCTGGCCTTCCTCTTCGTCAACTGGCAGCCCTTCTTCTGACCGGAGGGGTCTGCGCCCCGGCTCTCCTCGGTGCCGGAAACCGTTTAGGATTGCCGCGACCCGGGGGGGTTCCGTTCCTTCGGGAGGTGTGCACCGGCCGACGGAGGAGCCTGTGACGATCAGGGTCGCGATCGCGGACGATCACTCGCTCGTGCGCCAGGGGCTTCGACGCTACCTGGACATGGCGGACGGCATCGAGGTCGTCGGCGAGGCATCGAACGGCAAGGAGCTCCTCGAGCTCGTCGGCAACGAGAACCCCGACATCGCGTTGATCGACATCCGGATGCCCGAGATGGACGGGCTGGAGGCCGCCCGCGTGATCCGCGACCAGCACCCCAAGGTCGGGGTGATCATGCTCACGGCGTACGACGACCGGCAGTTCGTCGTCGAGGCCGTCCGGAGCGGGGCACGCGGCTACGTCCTCAAGGCCCGAGACGCCGAGCACCTGATCCAGACGGTGCGGCTGGTGGCGGGCGGGAACATGGTGATCGATCCTCAGCTCGTGGTCGCGCTCGCGGAGGAGCTGTCCACCGCCAAGGAGCGCGACCGCAAGGCTGAGACCCTCACGGCGCGCGAGATCGAGGTGCTCCAGCTCCTCGCGTTCGGCCACACGAACCGCGACATCGCGGAGCGGCTCTACATCTCGCCCGACACCGTCAAGACCCACCTCGAGCACATCTTCGAGAAGCTCGGCGCCTCGGATCGCACCGCCGCCGTCGCCGAAGCCCTCCGGCGCCGACTGATCGAGTAGTCCAACTAGGTCCGCGGGCTAGTCCATCGGGCCGACGGCCTCGACCGTCTGGGTGATGGAGCCGGGCTTGGCGTTCGGCCATGATGAACGGCCATGGACGCGACGATCACTCGTCGGCCGATCCCCGGCGTCGCGGCCGTCCTTCCGGTGGCTGCCGTCGTCGGGATCGCCGCGACGGCCCTGGCCGGAACCGGGACGCACGTTCAGGCGGTCATCGGCGCCGGGGCGTCTGCCTTGGCCGCGTCGGTCGCCGGCGTCCTGATCCGACGAGCCTCGCGCGAGGAGGACGCGTGGCCGAGCGCGGCCGGGATCGCCTGGGCGATGTTCTTCATCGCCGGCGTCTCGCTCGGATTCCTGATCCTCGGCAGCACGTCGATGATGTCGATCCACCCGCGTCCCGGGGACGCGCTCCTCCTGCTCCTGCTGATCCCGTTCACGAGGGCGATGCGCGACGAGCTCCGGGCGCATTTCGACGTCCGCGACCGGCGTGAGATCGCGATCGACGTGATGCTCATCGCCGCCTCGGTTGCGGCGATCCTCTACCTCCTGATCAGACCCCCCGGTGCCGATGAGACGGTGTCGGCGTCCGCGGGCGTGATCGCGATCCTCGCCTCATCGCAGTTCACGAACTTCGCGGCGCTGACGCTCTGGGTGCCGACCACCTCGCATCTGCTGCAGTTCCTGGCGTTCGCGGCCTATTCGATCGCGACGGTGATCTTCGGGTGGGACTGGACGCGGGGGGGCGGGGATTCGGGTGACCCGTGGGTGATCGTGGTGTTCGTCCTCAGCCCGCTCTTGCTCGCCGCCGTGCTCACCCTGGTCCCGCACGGCGTGCAGGTGCCGCGGACGCGGCTCCGCCTGGCCCGACCGATCCTGAGCAGCGTCTCGATCGTCGCCGCGTGCGGTGCGCTTACGAGCGTCGCCGTGCTCGGCAACATGAAGGCGATCGGGACGTTCCAATCCACCCTGCTGATCGTCCTCCTCGGTGGCGGGATCGCCGCCCGGGTCGTGGCGAACCAGGTCGCGAGCACCCAGGCGCACCACGCGGTCGAGGAAGCGCTCACCAGGCAGGAGCACGCGCTCCGAGAGGCGGACAAGGCTCTCGAACGAGTCCGCGAGACGAACGAGACGCTGCGCCGTTCCGAGGAGCACCTGCGGCTCGTCTTCGACGCGGCGGTCGACGGCTTCGTGGAGCTGGACGAGCACGAGGTGATCGTCCGCGCGAACGACGCCTTCGCGCGGATGGTCGGGATGGATAGGACCGCGATCGAGGGCGAGCCGTGGTCTGCCGTGGCGGCATCCGTGCAGGGCGCCGACGCGTCCTTCGCTCGGCTGCCGGAGACCGGTCAGGCGGAGCTCCAGCGCCACGATGGCCAGCCGTTGTTCATCGAGTCACGGATCTCCCAGGTCCCAACCGATCCACCGCGCCGTCTCCTCCTCGCGCGTGACGTGACCGCCGCCAAGGTCGCCGACCAGACGATCCGCTCGCTCTTCCAGTTCCTCCAGGATCGCGACGAGGACCGGACCCGGCTCCTGCGCCGGACGAACTCGGCGATCGAGCAGGAGCGGAACCGGATCGCGCGCGATCTCCACGACGGGCCCGTCCAGGGCGTGTCGGCGGCGTCGCTCTCCCTCGAAGCCGCGCTGCTGATGATCAAGGCGGGCGACATCGAGCGAGGCCTCGACGTCCTGGCCAAGATCCGCCAGGAGCTCGCCGAAGAAGCCGATTCGCTGCGCCGGTTGATGGCGGGGCTCCGCCCGCCCGTGCTCGAGGAGCGCGGCCTGATGCCGGCGCTCCGGGAGTCCTTGTTGCGGTTCGGAACGGACCAGGGGATCGAGACCGAGTTCTCGGGGACGATCGTGCACCCGATCCCCGAGGACCTGGAGACGCTCGCGTTCCGAGTGGTCCAGGAGTCGCTCACGAACGTGGGCAAGCACGCCGGCGCGACCCGCGTGATCGTGCACGTCGAGACCGACCAGTCGCAGCTCCGCGTCGAGATCGAAGACGACGGCGATGGGTTCGAAACCGGAGAGGTCCGCGACCACCTCCGTGAGGGCCGCGTCGGACTCGCCTCGATGCGGGAGCGGGTCGAGCTCGCGAGCGGCACGTTCGCGGTCCGTTCGACGCCCGGCCGCGGAACCGCGGTGATGGCCACGATCCCGTTGGATCTGGCCCTCCTCACGACGGCTCAGCCGTCCTGAGGCGGCGGCCGTTAGCCGGGTGCGGCGCTCGCGCTCGGGGTCGCGTCGGGACTCGGCGACTCGGATGGCGTCGCGGAGGGCGTCGCGTTCTTCGACGGCGAAGGGCTCGGGCTCGGCTCCTCGGACGGCGACGCCGACGGGCTCGGCGATGGCGAGACCGCGACCGGCGTCTCGGGTCCGATCGTGTGGCCGGTGAACGACGGCGTCTCGAAGGTCTCGGGCGTCTGACCCTCCATCGCGACGGACATGAAGTCGTGCCAGATCGCCGCCGGGATCGTACCCCCGAACACCGAGGGGACCCCTTCGATGTTTTCGAGCGGGATCTCGCCATGTGGCCAGCCCATCCAGACGCACGTGACGATCTGCACCGTGTACCCGCAGAACCACGCGTCGACGTTCTCGTTCGCGGTCCCCGTCTTCCCGGCGACCGGGTACGGCGGGATCGCGGCCGAGTACCCCGTCCCACCCTGGACGACACCCTGGAGCGCGTAAGTGACCAGGTTCGCGTCGTTCGGATCGAGCTCTTCCTGGCCCTGCTGGGCGATCGATCCATCGACCCTGCCGCCCGGGCTCTTGACCTCGACGAACGGCGTCGCCCAGAACCGCGTGCCGTGGTTCGCGAGGGTCGCGTAGGCGTTCGTCATCTCGAGCGGGTTCACGGCCACCGAGCCGAGGGTGATCGAGCAGACCGCCGGGAGGTCCGAGCGGATGCCGAGGGCGTGGGCCATGTCGACCACCTTCTCGGGGCCGAGTTGCGCGATCACCTGCGCGAAGATGGTGTTCACGGAATGCGCGGTCGCAAGCGCCAGGGTGTAGGTGCCGGCGCCCTCGGCGTTGACCGGGTGCCAGTAGCCGTCGCTCGACGTGGGATCGGGGCAGTCCTCGATCGTGATCGAGTTGGGGCCGCTCCACGTCGCGTTCAGGCTGTATCCCGCCTTCATCGCGGCGGCGAGCGTGAACGCCTTGAAGGCCGAACCTGCCTCGCGCCCCGAACCGCCCCCCATCGTCGCGAAGTTCAGCTTGTTCTTGGACCAGTTGCGGCCGCCGGCCATCGCGAGGATCTGACCGGTCCTCGGGTCCATCGACACGAGCGCAGCGGCCGGGTCCTTCGGATCGGGGAGCTCCTGCGCGATCGCGTCCTCGGCCGCGCGCTGGAGTCCCAGGTCGAGCGACGTGGTGACCTGGAGACCGCCGCCGTAGACCTTCGCCTCGCCGTACCGGGCTTTGAGCTGCTGACGGACGTAGTCGACGAAGTACTCGGCCTGGCCGGGAGCCGAGATGCGTTCGGTGCTCCGGCCTTTGACGGTGCCGCAGCACGGCTTCGCCTTCAGCTTGGAGGCCGTCGCCGGATCGAGGTAGCCGTAGGTGACCATCTGATCGATCGCGTAATCGCGGCGGAACTTGTTGTCGTAGGGGCGGTCGATCGGGTCGTAGAGCTCCGGGGCGTGGAGCACGCCCGCGAGCGACGCGGACTCGAGGACGGTGAGCTGGCTGGCGTGCTTCCCGAAGTACGTCTCGGCCGCTGCCTCGACACCGTACGCACCGTGGCCGAAGTACACGGTGTTCAGGTATTGCGCCAGGATCGCGTCCTTGCCCAGCTCCTTCTCGAGCTTGATCGCCAGGAGGGCCTCACGGACCTTCTCCTGGACCGAGCGCTCGGGCGGCACGTAGACGCTGAGCCCGGTCTCGGGATCGGTCTCGTACGAGCCGGCGTAGACGTTCTTCACCACCTGTTCCGTGATCGTCGAGGCCCCCTGGACGGTCTCTCGCTTGATCAGGTCGGTGTAGGCGGCGCGCACGATCCCGGCCACGTCGACACCCGGGTGGTTGTAGAAGTCGTGGTCCTCGGTCGCGATGACGGCGTTCCGGATGTTGGGCGACATCGCCGACAGACGGATCACGGTTCGGTCGACCACGCCGTGGAGCGTGGCGAGGGGCTCCCCGTTGCGGTCGTACAGGTAGGTGGTGCGGATCGGCGGAAGCTTGTCCGGCAACTTGATCCGCGCATACGCGATGTAGAGCGCCAGCGTCCCAAGGAGCATCACGACGACGGGGGTCAGCAAGAGGAAGAGCCACCAGCGCCGGCGGAAGAAGGAGCGCTCCTTCGAAGCCTTCTTCGTCGCCTTGGGCGGGGCGTGTCGGGGGACGTAGCCGTCCTTGCGTGTGGACGGGCGGGAGTCGGTTGCCACGGCTGCCCGATGCTAGCAATGGCCGTTCGCTCAGGTGGAGAGGGGTGTGGCGGTTCCGTGGAGGTTGGGCCGGACGATCAGCCCGTCGCAGAGCGCCGGGCAGTGAACGTCTCGCGCAGGTGGTTCCACTGGCAGGAGCGGCAGACCTCGACCACGTAGCATCGGGCGCTGGGGTCGGCGGCGGCCATCCGCATCCCCGTGTCGATAGACCAGACCCGGCCGTTGTCGGCGCGAAGGCCGTCGGCGTACACGTACGCGAGCAGCACCAGCTTGTCCTTGCCGCAGACCGGACAGTCGACGCGGGTCGGCTCGCCGACGTGCTTGGCGGCGCGCATCAGCTCCGGGTGCGCGTCGCAGAGCTCGTTGACCGACTGCAGCCCGACCTGCGCGTCGCGCAGCAGGGCGCGCTTGGCGAGCGTGTAGTCGATCACGTTGAGCTGCGACCGCCGAGAGCGGCCGAGCGGCGGACGCGACGCCGGCGGCGAGCCGGTGGACCTCTTCTGCATCGTCCGGCGATGGTACACCGGACCCGCGACGAGGGGATACGCCGTTGGTCCTGGGTCGTTCGCGCATCCGCGGCGGGGCCGGTAGCCTGAGAAGCAGGAGGCGAGGCGGTGAACCCGTACGGGATGCTCGACCCCCAAGCGAACGAACGGGACACGGAACCCCGGCTCGCCGAAGCCGGCGCCGCACGCGTCCTGGTCCGGGGGCTCCGGAAACGTTGCCCCCGATGTGGGTACCGCCGCATCTTCGACGGCTTCTTCCGCCTGAAGGCCCGGTGCCCGTCGTGCGACCTTCGCTTCGAGAGGGAAGAGGGCGGGTTCCTGGGCGCGATGGCCCTCAACTACACCGTCGCGATCGGCTTCTGGCTCGTGGTGTTGGTGGTCGGGATCGCGCTCACGGTTCCGGTCGTGCCGGTCGCGCCGATCCTGGCGATGAGCATCGGCGTCCTCGCCGCCGTGCCCGTCTGGTTCTACCCTCGTTCGAAGACGCTGTGGGCCGCGATCGAGTACCTCGTCGCGCGGGCCGAGCCGGGTTACCGCCCACCGCTGGTCCGGGAACCGGGCACGCGACGGCTCGAGTAGTCGGCTCCAGGTCGTTCCCTGGAACGGACCGGTCGTTTCGCCACACGGGTTGCCGGGAAGGTAGCCCTCGCCATGACGAGCCGAACGCGGTCGCGGACGCATGGCCGCTGGCGCGTCGTGCAGATCGTGTTCGCGGTGGTCCTCGTGGTCGGCGTGTTCGTGGCGGTGATCCCCCAGATCGCCGATTACGGGTCGGTCTGGCAGCGAGTCTCGGCGTTGACCCGCGGCCAGATGGCGCTGCTCGTCGGCGCCGCCGCACTCAACCTGGTCACCTACTGGGCGCAGTCGATCGCGGCGATGCCGGGGCTCACGATCCGGATGGCCGCGGTCCAGAACCAGACGACGACGACCGTGGCCGACACCGTGCCCGCGGGCGGTGCCGTCGCGGTCGGCGTCAGCTACGGGATCTTCCGCTCGTGGGGCTACACCGAGGGCGACTTCGCTCGGTTCACGCTGCTGACCGGGATCTGGAACACCGCGATCAAGCTCGTGCTGCCCGTCATCGCGCTGGGCGCGTTGATATCGAGCGGGGGAGCTGATCCACGACTCGCCGTGGCGGCGGCGATCGGGGTCGGCGTCCTGGCGGTGTCGAGCGTCCTGTTCGCGCTCATCCTGTGGAAGGAGTCGTTCGCGCGGACGCTCGGGCGGGCCGCGCAGCGGCCCGTCCGAGCGGCGCAGCGGCGTCTGGGCCGGCGGCCGGCGAGCGGTGACTGGGGCGTGGCCGCCGCCCGTTTCCGCGAGGACAGCCTCGAGCTGCTGCGGGAACGGGGCGTCTGGCTCACCGTCACGACGATCGCGAGCCATCTGTCGCTGTTCCTCGTCCTCCTGGCGTCGATCCGCGCCGTCGGCGTGCCGGCGTCGCAGGTGAGCGTGGTCGAGGCGCTGGCCGCCTTCGCGTTCGCCCGTCTGGTCACGGTGATCCCGCTCACACCCGGCGGCCTCGGCTTCATCGAGCTCAGCTACATCGGAGGCCTGGTGTGGGCAGGAGGGGACCACGTCGACGTCGTGGCAGGCGTGTTGCTGTTCCGCTTCTTGACCTTCGTGCTGCAGATCCCACTGGGCGCGGTCACGTATCCGATCTGGCTGAGGACGAAGGATCGGTGGCAGCGAACGGATCGCTCGCCGTCCCGCGGCACCCAACGCCGCGCCGAGCGCACGACCAAGGTGCCCGCATGACGACCGCCGAGACGACTAGGGACGTGCCGGGAGCGCCGGAGGAAGACGATCTGCGACCGCCACGGGAGGACCAGGGCGAGTCCCTCCCGGACGAGCACGTCACCCGCGAAGACGTCACCGAGGAGGCCGAGGAACCGAGGCTGACGTTCACCGCGCGTCGGCGTCCGGCCGGTGGCCGCGAGCGGGCGCCGTTCCACTTGGGCGCCATCGGGTGGGCGTGGCTCGCCCTCGTCCTGGTCGCCGGCTTCTCCTGGGGGCTGGCGACCGCCCGCGGGAGCCCGATCCTGCTCGACCGTTTCGACGACCGGGTCCTCCGCGCCGCCGAGGCCGTCCGCTCGCCGCTCGTCACCGACCTCGCGTTCGGCTTCGCGTTGCTCGGAACCGTCTGGCTGATCCTCGTGCTCCGATGGGGGACGATCGCGGTGCTCGGCTGGTTCCGCCACGGCCGCCACCTCGTCACGTTCGTCGCGGCCATCCTCGTCTTGCGGGTCGGGGTCGCGGTCCTGGCGGCCGCGATCTCACGCCCGGTGCCTCTCGGCGTCCACTCACTTTCGGGGTGGCAGGGACAGAGCCCCTCCCCGGAGACGGCGGCGCTCGCGGTGACGCTCGTGGGGATGGGGTACGCGCTCGTCCCCGGCGGCCCCACGCGTCGGTGGTTCATGATCGCCGCGGCGGTCGCGGTCGTGGTGCTCTCGCTCGCGCGGATCGAGCTCGGCGTCGACCGACCGACCGACGACGTGTTCGGGGCGATCTTCGGCGCGGCCGTCGCCGTCCTCGCGTTCCGGATCTTCTGTCCGGAGGAGGTGTTCCCCGTGACGTACACCCGCGGTCGCGCCGCGCACCTGGAGATCGACGAGCGGCGCGAGGAGGCGATCCGCGCCGCGCTGGACGAGCAGGCAGGGCTCGATCTCGAGTCGATCGAGCCGTTCGGCCAGAGCGCGTCGGGAGGTTCGACACCCCTGAAGCTCGTCGTCCGGGATCGCGACGGCGGGAGCACCTCGACGCGATTCGCGAAGCTCTACTCCTCGACGCACCTGCGCGCGGACCGCTGGTACAAGCTCGGTCGCACGATCCTGTACGGCGAGCTCGAGGACGAGACGGCCTTCGAGTCGGTCCGCCGCCTCGTCGAGTACGAGGACTACATGGTGCGCGTGATGAACGAGGCAGGCGTGCCCACGGTCGCGCCGCGCGGGTTCCTGGAGATCGACCCCGACCGGGAATACGTGCTGATGACGTCGTTCCTCGAACGATCCGAGGAGGCCGACACGGACGTCGAGCTGAGCGACCGTGCGATCGACGCCGGGCTCGAGGCGATCCACACGATGTGGGACCACGGGCTCGCGCACCGCGACGTCAAGCCCGGCAACGTCCTGGTGCGAGACGACGACGTGTTCCTGATCGACGTGGCGTTCGGCCAGCTGCGGCCCTCGCCCTGGCGTCAGGCGGTCGACCTGGCCAACATGATGCTCGTTCTGGGTCTCGGATCGAGCGCGGAACGCGTCTACGCCCGGGCGACCGAGCGCTTCTCACCGGAGGAGGTCGGCGAGGCGTTCGCGGCCGCGCAGGGGCCGGCGATCCCGCGCCAGCTCCGGCAGGTGCTCGCGGCCGACGCGCCCGACCTGTTGGACTCGTTCCGACGGCTGGCGCCCGAGCACGACCCGATCGCGATCCAACGGTGGAGCGTGCGGCGCGTCACGCTGACGGTGCGGGCCGCGGCGGTCGTCTTGCTCCTCACCGCGCTCGTCGTCGTCAACGTTGCGAACCCGCACTCCGTCTGATCCGTCAGCCGGTCGGGAGGTCGACCACGGCGCGGGCTCGCGCGACGGCATCGCGGGCACCGGGGAACAGCAACAGCCCGTCGACGTGAACCGTCACGACGACGTCGGCCTCGAACGTGCCGACGTCGCAACCACACGCGGTCAGGGTGGCACCGTTCCGAGCGGCGTACTCGGCGGCCAACGCCGCCGGATCGAGCCCGGTGGGCAGCGCGAGCTCGTCGGCCGCCGCCAGCGCGGCCGCGTCGGCGGCCGTCCTGGCCCTCGAACGCGCGATCAGGACCCGCCCGACGTCGGCGACCCCCATCGCGAGCACGAGCACCACGAGCACCCCTGCCGCGAGCACCACCGAGACGGAGCCGCGCTCCCGGGTCACCCGAACTCCTGCCGGGCACCGGCGTCGGCCGTGAGCATCACGCCCGGGCCGAGCAGCCACGCGACGAGCGGCACGCGGAAGGGATCGTCGTAGGCGATGTGGACGGTCACGGGATCGCCGCGCGACCCCACCCGGGCGACGAACACCTGAGCACGGGTCGGATCCAACCCGGGTGCGGCAGCCATGGCGGCCTGGTCGATCGCATCGGGATCCGCCTGGATCGCGGCGGCGCGCGCTCCCGAGCGCGCCGCCGCTTCGACCAGGAGCCGGTCCCGGACCACGAGCCCGACCTGCACGAGGCCGAGCACGACCACGAACACGAGCGGGAGGACGAGCGCGAACTCGACCGTCGCCGACCCGCGATCAGATGATCCGCGATCCCCTCGGAGCGCCCGCTCCTCAGGCTGCGTTCGCATCCCCGATCACCGTGTCGATGACGTTGTCGAAGAACGCGGGCAGCTTCCCTGACGAACGCGCCCAGGCGATCAGGACGACGGCGATGGCCGCCGCCGCAAGGATCACGAGAGCGTATTCGGCGGTGGTTTGCCCTTCCTCACGGCGAAGGGACGTGGTCGCGCGGACCCAGAGCGATTGCAGGAAGAACATCGCTTCACCTCCTCTCTCAGCGGATGGATCGGACGGTGGTGAGCAGGACGGGGACCACCGTGAGGAGGAGGAAGGCAGGCAGGATCATGAAGACGAGCGGGAACAGCATCTTCACGGGCGCGGTACGTGCGCGTTCGAGGGTCGCCGTCCGACGAGCATGGCGAACACCTGCCGCGAGTTCGTGGGTGGCATCGGCGAGCGAGGCACCCAGGCTCTCGGTCCGCTGCAGGACCGCGACCGTGCGCTTGAGGTCGAGCGAGCCGATCGTGGTGGCGTACGCATCCAACTCGTCGCGCCATCGGGCACCCAGATCGGCCCGATGCGCGATCTCTCTCAGGTCTTCGCCGAGCGGTCCCCGGAGAGCGTCCGACGCACGCCGGAGCGAGAGCTCGGCGGACAAACCGGCGGTCGACCCGGCGGCGAGCAGGTCGAGGAGCTGCGGGACCTCTCCCTCGACGCGCCGCGCTCGACGGCGGCGCGCGGGGCGCCCCGGGCGCTCCGGTGCCGGATCCGCCGCCGGCGTCGATGGGGGGATCGATGCCGCGAAGGCGGCGAAGGTCGCGAGCACGGCGCACGCTGCGAAGGCACCCGCGATCGCCGCCACGTCAGCTCACATCCAAGAGGGACCGGATCCAGAAGAACGCGCCGACCTCGAGGGCCAGGCCGAGGAGCACCGACCCGAGGCCGGCCGGCGTCGCGAGCGCGCCTTGGATGTCACGCCGCGACGTCAGCCACAGGAAAGCGAAGAACCCGACCGGGAGCACCCCGAGGATCCAGCCCGAGAGTCGCGCCTGTGCGGTCAGCGCGCGGATCTCGCGACCCACCGCGACGCGCTCTCGGATCGTCGACGTGACCTGATCGAGGACGGCCGGGAGGTCGCCGCCGCTGCGGCGATGGAGATCCAGGGCCCCGGCGACGAGCTGCGCGTCCTCGCTCCCCGTCCGTCTCACCCACCCGTCGACCGCATCCGCCAGCGGCACGCCGACGTCGATGTCGGCGACCATGCGGGCAAGGTCGTCGGCGACCGGCGCCTCCGCCTCCCGCACGGCGTACGCGATCGCTTGCGGAACCGACATGCCCGAGCGAACCGCCGCCGCCAATGCCGCGACCGCGTCGGCGAGCTGCTCGTCGCGTCTGGCCGCGAGCGCGCGACGGCTCCTGACCCGCCCGAGTCGCCGAACGGCGATCGAGAGGGCGGGGCCCGCGACCGCTCCCGATGGACCGGCGACCGCGTAGCCGGCGACGGCGGTGACGATCGCGATGCAGGAGGCCCGGACGTCGATGCGCCGGACCTGCGGATCGGATGGAGGCGTGGCGCGCTCGGGACGAGCACGGCGACGCGCATCCTCGCGCGAGACCGAGCGCGTCGAGCGCTCCACGCAGAGCGCAGCGACCCAGAGCAACGCTGCCGCGAGTGCGTTCACGCGGCGTCCTCGCCGACGGCGAACACCGAGTCGTCGAGCGCTTCGCCGCGTTGGCGGAGCACGTCGACGAGCGCGGGGATCATCCCACTCGCGCTGAAGCGACCGGCGCCCCCCTCTCGTGGCCGGAAGCGGAACACGGGTTCGACGACCGGTTCCCCCCGGCGCGTCCCCTCCACGACGGCGATCTCCCACACGACACGACGCCCGTCGCGCAGCCGCGCGAGTTGCACGACCACGTCGATAGCGGCCGCGACCTGCGACCGCACGTGCGCCGCGGGCAGGTCGACGTCCGACATCATCGCCATCGTCTCCAGCCGCCAGAGCAGATGCCGCGTCGAGTTGGCGTGGGCCGTGCTGAGGCTGCCTTCGTGGCCGGTGTTCATGGCCTGCAACATGTCGAGCGCCTCACCGCCCCGCACCTCGCCCACGATGATCCGATCGGGGCGCATCCGGAGGGCGTTGCGAACGAGGTGGCGCACCGTGACCTCCCCACGCCCCTCCACGTTGGCCGGACGAGCCTCGAGCGATACGACGTGCGGCTTGGCGAGCCGGAGCTCGGCGGCGTCCTCGATCGTGATCAGCCGCTCGTCATCCGGGATGAACCCCGACAGCACGCCAAGGAGTGTCGTCTTGCCGCTCCCTGCGCCGCCGCTGATCACCATGTTCGAGCGACCGCGGACGCACGCCGCGAGGAACCGGAGGGCGCGCGGCCCGATGCTTCCCGTCCGGACCAGGTCCTCGGCTTCGATCGGCAATGGGGAGAACCGGCGGATCGTGAGCGCAGGACCGCGGAGCGAGAGAGGCGGAACGATCGCATGGACCCTGGATCCATCCGGAAGTCGCGCGTCCACCCAAGGTGACGCTTGGTCGACCCGGAGGCCCAACGGCCCCACGATCCGCTCGATCAGATGCAGGACCGGCTCCTCCCCCTCGAATAACCGGTCCGACACCCTCTCGATCCGCCCCTCCCGCTCCACGAACACGTCGTCCGGTCCGTTGACCATCACCTCGGTCACCGACGGGTCCTTCAGCAAGAACTCGATCGGCCCGAACCCGACGACATCGTCGGAGACCTCGTTGACCACCCGCGCGAGCTCGCGCGCGGGAAGGATCGCTCCCCGCTCGCGCAGGACCGCCATCGCCTCCTCACGCACGCGCATCCGTCGCTCCGTCGGGGGCGCCGTCGCCAGACCCCGCGCGTCTACGCGCTGCCGCAGCTGATCCCGGAGCTCGCGGCGGACGAGCGTCAACGCGTCACGGCTCACGAGGCCTCCTCCGCCAGCTCCCGTTCGGCGATGAGCCGATCGGCCAAGCGGTCGAACGCGCGACCGACCCGTCCACGCGTCGGCGCGAGCTTGCCGTGATCCTGCAGCCGTGGGATCGATGGATCCGCGGGCACGACGGCGAGCGGATCGCCGTCGAAGACCCGATGCACGTCGCCCGGCGTGATCTCGCTGCGGGCGGCCCGGTTGACCACGAACCCGACGCGGGGTCCGAGCGCGAGCGGTGAGAGCGCCTCGAGCGCGCGAGACGCGGCGCGGAACGACAGCACGTCGAGCGTGAGGACCTCGACGATCCGGTCGGCTTGCTCGAGGCACCACCGCATGGTCGACGAAAGATCACGAGGGAGATGAAGCACGACGACCTCCGCCGAAGCGGCGGCCAAGCCGATCACCGGGCGAAGGACCTCGTCGCCCGTCGGGAGGCCGTCGGTTCCGTTCGGTCCGAGCACGACGTCGAACCCCGCGTCGTGCCGGATACGGACACCCTCCAGATGTTCCAGGCCGAGCTCGTCGCGTACCGGAACCAGATCCGTCAACGAGCGGACGTCTCCGTCGGCCAGGCCGAGCGCCTGGGTGACATCCGCGTACGTCAGGTCGCATTCCACCAGCAGGCACGCGAGACCGCGCTTCGCGAACGCCTGCGCGAGCTGCGTCGCCACGAAGGTGCAGCCGGCGCCGCCGCTGTCT
>JBKOUM010000079.1:0-12539 GCA_046723385.1 Actinomycetota bacterium | reverse complement strand
GCGCTGGAGCGCCGAGGTCTGCTCGGGCGCGATCGCGACCTCCGCGAGCGCGCCGAAGCCGGTCGTCACGCCGTACATCCGTCGGCCGTCCGCGACGGCCCGTTCCACCACGTCGCGCGCGGCGCGGACGCGTTCGCGGGCGGAGCCCGCGAACGCGTCCGCGCCGCGCGCGCGGTGGTCGAACGGGCCGTCGCGGACGGCCGCCGGATGTACGGCGTCACGACGGGCTTCGGCGCGCTCGCGGAGGTTGCGATCGCGCCCGAGCAGACCTCGGCGCTCCAGCGCGGGATCGTCACGTCGCACGCGACGGCGGTCGGCCGGCCGCTGTCGCGCGAGGAAGCGCGCGCGATGCTGCTGCTCCGGGCGCACGTCCTCGCGCTGGGTCACTCGGGGGTGCGGCCGGAGGTGATCGAACGGATGGTCGAGATGTTGAACCGCGACGTGATCCCGGCCGTCCCCGAGCAGGGGTCGCTCGGCGCGTCCGGCGACCTGGCGCCGCTGGCGAGCCTCGCGCTTCCGTTGATCGGGCTCGGCCGGTTGCTCTCGCCGGTGGACGACGTCGCGTCGGTTCCGGCGGGCGACGCGCTCGCGCACGAGGGTCTTCCGCCGCTCGAGCTGCAGGCGAAGGAGGGCCTCGCCCTCGTGAACGGGACGCAGGGGATGCTCGCGATCGGCGTGCTGGCGCTCGCTCGAGCCGAGGTCCTGGTGCGGACGGCCGACGTCGTCGCGGCCATGACGATCGAGGCTGCTCTCGGGACGGACGACCCGTTCGACGAGCGCCTGCAGCGGCTCCGCCCGCACCCGGGGCAGTCGGCGAGCGCGGCGAACCTCCGCTCGCTCCTCGCCGGCTCGCCGATCCGGGAGTCGCACCGTGACTCATCCCACCTGGTGCAGGACGCGTACTCGCTGCGGTGCGCGCCCCAGGTCCACGGCGCAACCCGCGACACCTGCGCGCACGCGCGTCAGGTCCTGTCGATCGAAGCGAACAGCGTCAGCGACAACCCGATCGTGCTCGTGGAGGACGACGACGTGTGGAGCGGCGGCAACTTCCACGGGATGCCGGTGGCGGTGGCGCTGGATGCGCTCGCGCTCGCGCTCGTTTCCCTCGCGTCGATCAGCGACCGGCGTCTGTACCGCCTGCTCGACCCGAAGACGTCGAACGGCCTGCCCCCGTTCCTCGTTCCGGAGAGCGGGCTCAACAGCGGCTTCATGCTGATCCAGTACACCGCGGCGTCGATCGTCTCCGAATGCAAGAGTCTCGCGCACCCCGCCTCGGTCGACTCGATCCCCTCGAGCGCCGGCCAGGAAGACCACGTCAGCATGGGCATGACGAGCGCGCGGCACGCACGCGAGATCGTCGGCGACGCCGAGACGGTCCTCGCGCTCGAGGCGATGGCGGCGGCGCAGGCCCTCGACCTCAGGGGGCCGCTCGAACCCGGTCCCGCGACCGGCGCCGCGCTGCGCGCGATCCGCGAGCGTGTCCCCTTGGTCGAGCACGACCGCGAGTTCGCGCCCGACATCGAGGCCGCGACCGACCTGGTGCGGCGAGGAGACCTGGTCGCCGCGGCCGAATCGGTCACCGGGCCGCTCGTCTAGTGCGGGTCCGGGTCGAGGAGCTTCTGCCGTGCCCACCGGAGGAGGCTTGGGCGATCCTGCTCGACTGGGAGCGGCAGGCGGGCTGGATGCTCGACGCCGACCGGGTCGAGGTCGTCGGCGAACGGCGGGAGGGGCTCGGGGTCCGGCTCTCGGTCCGCACCCGGGTCCTCGGGCTGCCGGCGTTCACCGACCGGATGGAGGTCGTGGCGTGGGACCCGCCCCGGCGGCTCGCGCTTCGGCACGGCGCGATCGTCGAGGGAGACGGCACGTGGTCCCTCGAACGCGAGCCGGGAGGCACGCGGTTCGTGTGGGCGGAGGACGTGCGGCTGCGGGTCCCGCTGGTCGGCGACCTCGCCGCGCGGATCTACGCGCCGGTCTTGCGTCGGCTGATGCAGCGCGCCGCCACCGGGTTGCGGCGCAGGGTGATCGACGCCGGTCCATCGCGCCGTTGACGCCGTGCTAGCGTGGCTCGTCGAAGCAGGGGAGCCCGGTGGACCGGGCTGAGAGGCCGGATGCGGAGCCGGCGACCCTTGGAACCTGATCCGGTCAGGACCGGCGGAGGGAGCTCATGGCATCGGTGAGCGAGCGTGTGGAGCGGGCGCTCGAACGCGAGACTCCCGAATGGGGCATCCGGCCCGTCCCGCCGGAGCTCAAGCGGTTCGGAGGATGGGACCTCGCCGTCCTCTGGGGCGACCTGTCGATCGGGCTGCTCGTCCTGGTCAGCGGGGCCCTGCTCGTGCCGGCGCTCGGGCTGCCCTCGGCGATGCTCGCGATCGTCGTCGGGACCGCGATCGGGGTCGTCCCCCTGGGCCTCGTCGCCGTGGCCGGCGCGCGGGAGTCGGTGCCGGCGATGGTGCTGTTCCGGCCGGTGCTGGGCCTCCGCGGCTCGTACCTCCCGTCGGTGGCCAACCTGATCCAGCTCGTCGGCTGGACGGCGTTCGAGTTCTGGGCGATGGGGCGCGTCGCGAACGCCGTGTCCGTCGACGTGTTCGGGCTCGACACGCCGTTCGCGTGGATGTTCGTCGCCGCCGCAGTGTGCACCGCGCTGGCGCTCGCCGGTCCGATCTTCACGGTGCGTCGCTGGCTCGAGCGCTTCGGTGTGTGGATCGTCGTGGCCGTCGCGGTCTGGATCACCGTGCGGATCGTGAGCGAGGTGGCGCTCGGATCGCTGTGGTCCCGTCCCGGCGTGGGGGGGCTGCCGTTCTGGCTCGCGGTCGACCTGGTGATCGCGATGCCGGTCTCGTGGTTGCCGCTCGTCGCGGACTACGCGCGCTTCGGCAAGGACGCGCGTGGGGCCTTCATCGGGACGGCGGGCGGGTATGCGATCGGCAACGTGTGGTTCTACGTGCTCGGCGCGCTCCTCGTGCTTGCCGCCGGCTCGGGCACCGACGTGCTCGACATCGGCACGTCGATCGCCGCGGCGGCCGGGGGAGCCGTCGTCCTGCTCGCGCTCCTGGTCGGGGAGTCGGACAACGCGATGGCGAACGTCTACTCGTCCGCGATCACCGTCCAGAACGCGCGGCCCGGCTGGTCCCAGCGGGCGTTGATCGTGTCGGTGGGCGCGGCGGGGCTGGCGATCGCCGCGGCGATCGGCAGCGACGCAGCGTCCGCGCTCGAGAGCTTCCTGTTGCTGATCGGCTCGGTCTTCGTCCCGTTGTTCGCGGTCTTCCTCGCCGACTGGGGGATCCGAGCGCGGGGTCGGTTCGGCCCGGTCGCGCCCTGGGCGATCGGGTTCCTGGTCTACCAGTGGTGCGCGCCGACCACGCTCGTCGGCTGGTGGTCGACCGCGCTCGAGCGCGTGCTCCACGGGTGGTTGGGGTTGCCCTTCCCGCTCGTCGGGGACGCCGCCCTCGGCGGGAGCATCCCCGGTTTCGCGGCGGCCTTCGTCCTGGCACTGCTGGTCTTGCCGCGCCGTCCGGCCTAGCCGGGCGGCGGAGCGAGCACGAGCAGGACCACGGACGGCTCGGGCGAGGCGTTGCGCAGCGACAGCGGTTCTCCGGGCGGAACCAACGCCGTCTCCCACTGCGTCATCCGCGCCCGCGCTTTCCCGATCTGCGTGGCGACCTCGCCGGCGAGGACCAGGACGACGCCCTCGGCATCGGGATCGGACATCGGTCCGAGGCCCTGCGATCCCTGGACGCAGACGACCTGGGTGAAGAGCCGCTCCGTCTCGTAGAGGACCTCGGTCCTCGCACCGTCGTCGTCGAAGTGGACGAGGTCCGTCACCCGCCGCGTCTTCATCGTTGCGCCGTCGCTCGAGTCGTCATGCGCGGCCAGCCTAGCGGCGCAACCCGTCCCCGCCCTCCCAACTAGACTTGAGCGCTCCGTGACCCACGGCCTGCGCCCGCACGAGGAGGACCGCCTGTGACCACGTTCGCGTTCTCGACCGAGCCGCCTGCTGACGTCGATGCCCGGTTGCTGATCCTGCCGATGTTCGAAGGCAACGATCCCGGCCCCGGCGTCCGTGAGCTCGGGCTCGCAGACGCGTACGCGGCGGCCAAGCTGACGGGCAAGCGGGGCGAGGACCTCGTGGTGGCGCGCGCCGAGGGCGATGACTTCGCGGCCGATGCCGCGCTCCTGGTGGGGGTCGGACCCAAGGACCGCTTCGACGTCTCGACCCTCCGACGCTCGCTCGGCGCCGTTGGATCCACCGCGCGCCGATTCGGGTCGGTCGCGACGACCTTCCCGCTCGCGCTCGGCGCGCGCCGAGCGATCGACGGCGTCCAAGCCGCCGCCGAGGGGCTGGGCCTCGGCGCCTATCGCTTCCGGCGCTACAAGACCGGCGACGACGATGACGGATCGCTCGATCGGGTCACGGTCCTCGGCTCGGCGCGATGGGACCAGAAAGCGGCGCGGGGAGCGGTGAGCAGGGCCGACGTCCTCGTGGACGCCGCGTGCTGGGCGAGGGACCTGGTCAACACGCCCGCCGGCGATCTCCCGCCCGCCGAGATCGCGAAGGCGGCCCACGCGATGGCCAAGACGGCCGGCCTCACCTGCAAGATCTGGAACGAGAACCAGCTCGCGCAGGGCGGCTTCGGAGGGATCCTCGGCGTGGGGAAGGGCTCGGTGAACCCACCGCGGATGATCGAGCTCTCGTACCAGGGCGCGGGCGCCCGTTCGACCCCGATCGCGCTCACGGGCAAGGGGATCGCGTTCGACTCGGGTGGCCTGTCGCTGAAGGACGCGACCGGGATGGAGACGATGAAGATCGATATGGGCGGCGCCGCGTCGATCCTGGGCACGATGAAGGCGATCGCTCGGCTCAAACTGAAGGTCAACGTCATCACCGCGATCCCGTGCTCGGAGAACATGCCCAGCGGCTCGGCGCAGAAGCCCGGCGACGTGATCACGCACCGCGGCGGGAAGACGTCCGAGGTCCTGAACACGGACGCGGAAGGACGCCTCGTCCTGGCCGACGCGCTCGCCTACCTGACGGAGAAGCGACCGGCGTGCATCGTGGACACGGCGACCCTGACCGGCGCGTGCATGATCGCCCTCGGCACCGACGTCGCCGGCGCGATGGGCACGAGCGACGAGCTCGCCGCGGAGCTGATCCGCGCGGGCGCCGCGGCGGGCGAGCCGATCTGGCAGCTCCCGCTCTACGCCGACTACCGCAAGCTGATCGATTCGAAGATCGCGGACATCAAGAACATCGGCAAGCGATGGGGCGGCGCGATCACCGCGGCTTGGTTCCTCGCCGAGTTCGTCGGCGACACGCCGTGGGTCCACCTGGACATCGCCGGCCCGGCGTACTCGGAGCACGGGCACGACCTTGGACCCGCCGGGGCGACCGGGATGCCGGTCCGCACCCTCGTGGGGTTCCTCAGCGAACGCGCGGACGGGGCGCGGAAGCGGTAGGAGCCGCGACGTGACCGACGAGGCGGCCCAGCCGCGTACCGGGCCGGTCCTCGGCGTGTTCGCGCACCCCGACGACGCCGAGATCGCCGCGGGCGGGGTGATGGCCAAGTGGGCGGCGGCCGGCCGACCCGTCCACCTGTTGATCCTGACGAACGGCGACCGCGGGTCGCAGGACCCCGACGCCAGCAGGAAGGAGCTCGCCGCGACCCGTCATCTCGAGACCGAGGCGGCCGCGGAGCTGCTCGGTCTCGCGACCGCCCGCGTGCTGTCGACGCACGACGGCGAGCTCGAGAACACGAACCTCGTCCGCGAGGCGGTGACGCGCCGGATCCGCGAGATCCGCGCCGAGACCGTCCTCAGCGTCGACCCGACGGCGGTCTTCTTCGAGAACCGCTACTACAACCACTCAGACCATCGCACCGCGGGCTGGATCGCGCTCGACAGCTGTTTCCCCGGGAGCGGGAACCCGCATTTCTTCCGCGAACACCTGGGGGAGGGCCTGCAGACCCAGGACGTCTACGACGTCTGGCTCGCGTGGTCGAACGAACCGAACCGCACCGAGGACATCTCGGGGTTCTTCGATGCCAAGATCGCGGCGCTCGCGAAGCATGACAGCCAGCTCACCGAAGGCGTCCGCTTCTTCGACGAGTTCCTCCGCAAGGAAGCGGTCGAGTCCGGCGGGAAGATCGGCGTGGAGCACGCCGAAGAGTTCCGCGTGCTGGATCTGAGCTAACGGCCACGATGGATGAGACGAAGGACCGCGCGCGGCGCTGTTTCGACCGCCGGGCCGGGACGTACGAAGGGGGTGTGACGGCGCGGTGGCGCGACCCGGTGCAGCGTGCATCCCTCGAGGCGCTCGAGCTCGGTGAGGAACACGCCCTGTTGGACGTCGGGTGCGGCACCGGTGCCGCGTCCCGGTTGGCGTCGCGTGTCGCGAAGACCGTGGTCGGCGTGGATCTGTCCGGTCGGATGATCGACGAAGCGATCGCGCTCGCGGCCGGGCTCGACAACGTCCGGTTCCAACGCGCGGATGCGGAGGCGCTGTCGTTCGCCGACGGTGCGTTCACCCGGTGCTCTGCTCGAACTCGTTCCACCACTACCCGAACCCGACCCGGGCCGTCGGCGAGATGTCCCGCGTCCTCGCGGCGAGAGGTCGGATCGTGATCGGTGACGCATGCTCCGACCTCTGGACCGCCCGTCTCGCGGACCTGCTCCTGCGTCGGATCGAGCCGGGACACGTCCGGCTGTACCGGTCCGAGGAGCTCGGTCGGTTCGTGCTCGGGTCGGGCTCCTCGAAGGTGCAGCTCAAACGGCTCAGCGGCGGCGGTTCCGCGGTCGTCCGCGGCGGTCCGCTGAGCGATGGATCCCCTCTTGCGCGGGCGCCGCGAAGGCCCCTAGGGTGCGGAGGGGAAAACCTTGGGGAGGACGTCGTGAAGAAGGGCGTCGTCGCAGCATCGCTCGTCGTCTCGCTGGTATCCATGTTCGCCCTCGTGCCGGTCGCTCGAGCCACCGCAGCGACCTATCGGTTGCAGCTCGACGCGAAACCACCTGCCGGCGAGCCATGGTCGTTCCTTCGGTTCTTCCCCGGCGGAACGCTCAAGGTGCATCAGGGTGACACGGTTGATGCCGCCTGGGCGGGGGTTGGAACCCCCCATACGGCAACCGCGATCCCGGCCGGGAACGCGAACGCCTGGCGGGCGAACAACCAGGGACCGGGCGGACCCGCGAACCCGGCGACCTACCCGTGGGCGATCCAAGTCCCCGATGTCACCGTCGGCGGGGACGACGACGAGATCGACCTGAACCCCGCGGTGGGGGCACCGTCGGATCCGAGCTGTGGCACCTCGCTCACCCCGTGTGCCTTCGACGGAACCTCCGTGGTCAACAGCGGGCTCCTGTTCTCCGACCCGACCAACCAGCCTCAGTACTTCGTGAACGTCACCGCTCCCGCCGGGCGGTACAGCTTCGTGTGCCTGCTCCACCCGGGTATGCAGACCCAGCTCCAGGTCGCCTCGGACCTCACGACGATCCCGACCCCAGAGGACGTTGCGGCCACCGCGAAGCAGCAGGTCCGTCAGGCTCGGTCGAGCGACGGTGAGATCGCAGACGACCTCGCCCAGACGATCAAGCGCACCCCGGACGGCGGTCACACTCGCGTAACGATCTGGGCCGGCGGCTTCTGGAACCAGGTGAGCGCCGACGAGTTCCCCGACCGGAAGATCCGGATGCACGTCGGCGACCGTCTGAGGGTCCTGGGCAACTTCGAGATCCACACCGCGACGTTCCCCGCACGATCGGCGGCAACCGTTCCGTTCATCGTGACGCAGTGCGAGGTCGCGGGGCCGGATACAGCTGCATCCTCCCCGGCTGATTGCGCGGCGCCGACCGACTTCCAGCTCATCTTCAATACGAAGGCGATCGAGCCGACCGAGTCGAACGCCTTACGGGCACGACATCGGTTCGTGAACTCGGGCTTGATCGTGTGGGGGCAGTCCCACAACTTCGTCGCCGCACGGCCCGGGACCTACACCTTCGTGTGCCTGGTCCACGGCCCGCAGATGAGCGACACCGTGGTCGTGAGCTAGGGTCGCGCTCCTCGCCGGCTGACGAGCGCGCTACTCCTTGATTCCGATCGCGAGCAGCACGTCGCGACGGTCGTGGAGCGGATCCGGGAACCGCTCGGCGAACACGGCCCGCGCGCGGCCTCGGAAGGCCGACCACGCGTCCGGGCCGAGCATCTCCTTCGCGAACCGGCCGACCGCCCACACCTCGAGCCCGTCGAGGTAGTCGTCGAGCGAGTACCGCCATTCGTAGGTCGCCGGCTCGCTGCGCACGTGCCGCAGCCCTGCGTCGTGGAGCGTTTCCTCGAGGGCCACCCGGTTGGTGAACCGGTCGTGGTTTGGGATCGCGCGGGCGACCGACGGCTCGAGCAGTTCCCTGGGGACAACGTCGGTCACGAGCTCCAGCCACGCGTCGCCGAAGGCGTCCCGCCCGTCGGCCCAGCTGGTGAACGCGAGGGTGCCGCCCGACCGGGTCACCCGGGCGATGTCGAACAGCGCCGTGTCGACCCTCGCGAAGTGCGCGAGGACGAAGGTGCCAGTGACGACGTCGAACGACGCATTCGGGAACGGGAGGTCGATGGCCTCCGCCGCCGCCAGCTCGAGCTCCGGATGCGCCGCATGGCCCACGCGAAGCATCTCGAGCGAGGGGTCGACGCCGACGGCGTCGGCGCCGAGCGAGCGCGCGACCTCGGCCGCGACGCCGGTCCCGGTTCCCACGTCGAGCACGCGCTGGCCGGCGTGCACGCCGGCCAGCGTCAGCAGATCCCGTGCCGGCTCGGCGAACCGCGGCGCGTGCACCCGCTCGTACGTTCGGGCGACGTCGTCGTAGGAGCGCCAGTCGTCCATGGGCGGCAAGGCTACCCGGGGCGACCGCGAACGACGGGCGAGCGCAGGCCGATACCCTTGGGCGCCATGTCGGAGCTCGGCGCGTGACGGGGATCGCCGGGGTCCTCGCGTTGATCCTCGCAGAGGCGGTCGCCGGCGCCACGACGTTCACGTGGATCTCTCCGCTCTGGAACGAGACGAAGCGCTCCTATTTCACACTGTGGACGGGGCTCGCCGCGGCGCTGTTCGCGTGGCCGGCGTGGCTCACGGCATCGTCCGCGGCGATCCCTGGCGACGGCTCAGGCACCTGGATGGTTCGGCTGGCCCTGACCGCGGCGATCGTCGTGACGCTCGCGTTCCTCGCCTTCGTCCTGCGTCGACCCGTCGTGGGACGAGCGGCCGGGCTGCTCTCGGTCCCCGTGGCGCTCGTCGCGCTCGCTGCGGCGGCGGGGGCAGGACGGCAGGGGTACGCGGTCTCGCTGTTCCAGCTCGCGGCCGGCGCGGCGTTCCTGGGCGCGGCCTACGACGGGCTGTTCCTGGGCCACTGGTACCTGACGGACCGGAAGCTGAGCCGGCGACCCATCGCCCGGGCCACGCTCACCTTGATCGCCGCGACGTGCGTGGAGATCGTGGCGATCATCACGAGCGGGTTCGAGGGCACCACGTCCTCGGCGGCGCTGAACCCGCTGCTCACGACGGGCGCGCTCGCCCCGTGGATCGCGATCGGGATGGCCGCGGCGACGCTGCTGATCGCGGCGCTCGTGCACGCCGCGCTCAAGGGCGAACGCGCATCCGCCGTCCAATCGGCCACCGGGTTCTACTACCTCGCCGTCGTGACGGCGTTCACCGCCGAGATCGCCGTGAAGACCCGCTTCCTTCCGGGCTAGGGTTCGTCGATGCGGGCGTTCGTGATCGTGGCCGGCCAGCTGGTGCTCATGGCTGCGTGGTGGAGCGTCGCCAGCCGCCGGCGCGACCTCTGGCAGGTGATCCCCGCGGTCCTGGCGGTCCTGGGCTTGGCCGCGTTCTTCCTGGCGCCCGACGCGCACCCCACGGTCTCGGATGCGTCGGCGATCATCGTGGGGGCCCTCACGGGGCTGGGCCTGTTTCTCGCGACGCGGATCTTCGTCGCGGTCGCGATCCACTGGCGACCGTTCGCTCGGCACGTGATCGAGGCGTACCGGGAAGCGGCCGAGGAGCCCTTCGTCCGGTCGCTGGTCCTTTCTCTGCTGGTGTCGGTCCCCGGGGAGGAGCTCTTCTTCCGTGGACTCACCCAACGCACCCTCGCCGAGACCTGGCTCGGTGCCGGCGGCGCCGCGGGGGTGACGCTCCTGCTCTACGTGCTGGGCAACCTCCCGAGCCGGTCGCTCCCGATCGTTGCCGGTGCGATCGTGGGCGGCGCGGTCTGGGGAGCCCTCGCGTGGTGGTCCGGCGGCATCATCGCCCCGCTCGTGAGCCACGTCGCCTGGACCGGCCTGATGCTGGTCCTGCCGCCGCACGTCGAGGCCGCCGAGGCGGTCCCGTGAGCTTCGCGTCGACCGCGGTCCAAGGGGTCCTGGAAGAGGGGCAGTTCTGTGCGGTCGCGGCTTCCACGCCGAACGGCCCGCACTGCACCCCGCTCGTCTTCGCGTACAGCGGCGCGCGCATCTGGCTCACAACGTCGCGACGATCGGTCAAGGCGAGGGTCTGGCGCGTCGACGCAACCACCGCGGGGTTGATCCGGCACGGGGAGCTCGCGGTGACGTTCACGGGAACGGTCAAGACGTACGACGCGCTCGACAAGCGGACGTGGGGGGCGGCGGTCGCGGGCGCGACCTCGATCGCGCGCGCGACCGCCGGGTTCAGCCGGAAGAACGCGCGCTTCTTCGCGGGCTACGCGTTCGACGCGCGCCAGATCCCGTTCGCGTGGACGCCGCCGGGGAGGGTGTTCGTGGGCGTGGACCTCGAGCGCGTCGCGCTCGTCGACGACGACGGCGTCCAAGAGGGCCGTGGCCGGTGGGGCGGGGAGGTCCGTTCGCACGGGACGTTCCGCCGTCCGTCCTCGGACGTCGATCCGCTCGCGGCGTTGCCGGACGACGTCGCGGGCTCGATCGGCCGCGAAGGCAGCGGGGCGCTCACGATCTCCGGGGCACGAGGGCTCGCGGTGCTCCCCGTCAGGTGGCGCGCGGAGGCGGGCGCGCTCTACGCCGCGCTGCCAGCCGACACGTTGGCGCTCGCGAGCGCGGACCAGGGCGCGCAGGTTGCCCTCACGATCGACACCCCCTCCGCGTGGCGTGCCCGGGACATGGTCGGGGCGATGATCCAGGGCGTCGGAGAGTTCTTCGTCGACGGCGAGGTCGGCTCGGGTTCGAAGTCGATGAGGGCGATCGCCGGAGGCATCTCGCCCACGGCCGGGGCGCTCGTCCGGATCGCCCCGCGGCGCGCCGTGTGGTGGAAGGGCTGGACGAGCGGGAGCACGGTTCCGAGATGACGAGCGCCGAATGCTCCGTCGAGGTGGACGCGCCGCCCGAAGCGGTCTGGGAGGTCACGAGCGATCCCCGCAACCTGCCACATTGGGACCGGCACATCGTCGCCGTGAAGGTGCCGTCCTCCGGGCTCCGCGTCGGTTCGAGCTACGACGCCGTGATGGGGTTCATGGGCGTGCGCGCGTCGGTCCCGTGCGAGGTCCTCGAGTGGGAGCCGCCGTGGCGTGCGAAGCTGCACCTCGGCGGGGTGCTGAACGCGACGGTCACGACGTCGATCGCGTCGCTGCCCTTCGACCGGAGCCTGCTCCGACACCAGATCGACTACGTGTTCCGCGGTCCCCTCGGGAGGTTCGCCGCCGCGAGCGTGAACGCGGTGGGCGGGGCGTCGTACGCGCTGCGGCGCGGGACGTGGGCACAGAAGCGCGAGATCGAAGCCCGGGCCGGGGCCCGCTAGTCGTCCTTCGCGCGCCGCTCCAAGCGGCGGCGCCCTCGCGCTCCCGCGACCAGCCACCCCGCCACGAAGCCGAGCGCGGCGACCACGACCACCAAGATCCAGAGCGGGTACATCCCGTCGAAGAACAGGAACTGGATCTGCGTCCGGTCGCCGTTCTGGAGTACGAAGAACAGGACGACGAGGGCGAGCACCCCGGCGGCGATCAGCTTCAGGCTCGGTCCCTCGTGCCGCTCGACCCAGTCCTTCCCGCCCGGGTCGCCGTCGTCGCCGCCCATGTCCTCGTGTCTGCGCACGTGCCGCCTCCTCCGTCCCTTTCGGACTGACACCGCTGCCGCAATCTTGCATCATCGGCCGGCGTGAGGGTGGGAAGGATCGTCTGGGCGGGCGCGCTCGCGGCCGGGGCGTGCGCGATCGGGCTGGGTGCGATGAAGGGCGAGGACGGCCCGGGGGTCGACCGTGAGCTGTTCGAGGTCGTGAACCGGGGACACGGCGAACGCGCCGACGGCCTGTTCACCGGCATCACCGAGCTCGGCTCGTACTACGCCGCCGGTTCGGCCGCGGCGACGCTCGCGGCGACGGGGCGGCGCGGAGCCGCGACCCGGGCGCTCGGCGCCGCAACGGCCACGTGGCTGCTCCTGCAGGGCGTGAAGCGGATCGTCGACCGCCCGCGGCCGTCGGACACCGACCCGGAGGGGACGAGGATACTGATCGCCCGGCCGAACGGAACGTCGTGGCCGTCCTCGCATCCCGCGATCCTGACCACGTTCACGCGGGTGGCCGCGC